>NZ_VFOM01000001.1:1834712-2140498 GCF_006716125.1 Homoserinimonas aerilata
TGTCGTCGATGAAGACGAAGTCGCGGGTGATGCGGCCGTCCTCATACACGGGGATGCTCTCGCCGCGCATCGCCATCTGCGAGAACAGCGAGACGATGCCCGTGTACGGGTTGATGAGCGACTGGCCCGGCCCGTAGACGTTCTGGAAGCGCAGGATGGTGAGCGCGCTGTCGTGCGAGCCGGTCCAGGCGGAGAGGATGTGCTCCTGGGCGAGCTTGGTCGCGCCGTAGACGCTGGTCGGTGCCGGCCAGGTGCGGGCGGCCGCGCTCGGCAGCGGCTTGGCGCCGGCGAAGTCCCATTCGCCGCGCTCGAACTGCGCGTGCGAGCGCTGGCCGGGCAGGAAGGTGCTGCCGTCGGCGCGTTGCCACTCTCCCTCGCCGTAGACGGCGCGGCTGCTGCTGAGCACGAAGTGAGATGGTGTGTGGCCGGCACGACCGAAAGCGTCAAGCATCGCGGTCGTGCCGACGACATTGACGTCGGCGTGACGCGTCGCCTCGTGCAGGGACTGCGCGGTTCCCGTCTCCGCGGCCAGATGCACGACGACATCCGGCTTCACATCGGCGAGGAGCGCATCCCAGGCAGCCGCATCCGTGACGTCGCCGACGACCAGCTCGGCCGCAGAGTGCAGCTCGGCGGGGCGCTCAGTCGACGGGTGCACCTGCGGGTGGAGGCTGTCGAGCACCACCCAGCGCTGCGCCTTCCCGGCAAGCAGCTGCGAGAGTGCGCAACCGATGAATCCGGCTCCGCCGGTGACAAGGACGGTGCCGAGCTGCGATGACTGCAATTGTTCTCCTCGTGGTGACGCTGACGCTGTGGTGACGCTGACGCTGTGGTGACGCTGACGCTGCCGTGCGCGCCCGGCCGCTCATTCCTGCGGGGCAGCCTTGATTTTCTCAGAATTTCGGCCGAAGCGCTGACGCGCCCAATCGAACCAGTACCGGATGCCCCGGCCCGGGCCGAAATCCTTCAGCTGCATGGCCCGCTTCTCCACGAGATGCCAGCTCAGCCAGGCGCATCCGCCGGTCACGATGATGGTCGCCAGAACCCAGGGCACGTAACCCCAGTGGTGCCAGCCCAGGTAGGCCGTGAACTGCTGCACGAGGAAGCCGTACACGTACACCCCGTATGAGTAGTCGTTCTTGGCGCCGATCCACTGCACCCGCTGCGGAAGGCGCGACGCCCCCCACAGCAGCAGGTAGGCGAATGCCGGGTAGCCGACGATGATCCAGCCGCCGAGCGCGAGACTCGCGACGACGACGATGGCACTCAGGATGCCCAGCCGGTCGTCGAGCGGGATGCTGCGCGAATACAGGCCCATGCAGGATCCGATGAGGAAGATCAGGGTGAGAGTGATGCGGAACGAATCACCGAAGGCCGGGAAGATCGACGCGGCGAAGCCAGGCGCGACGATGGTGGAGAGGGCGACGCCGAAGTAGAACAGCGTGACCAGCGGCACGATCCACTTGGCTCTCTTCAGAATTCCGAGCAGAACGAAGAGCGCGATGATGAGGTAGCAGCTCCACTCGTAGGCGAGCGTCCACAGCGAGCCGTTGAGGGCGCTGGCGCCGCCCCGTTCTCCCCAGGGCGTGGAGATGAAGATGTCGTAGATGCCCCACTGCCTGATGGTCAGGTCGGCATTCAGCAGCACATAGCCGACAGGGCCGCCCGCGCCCAGGTTCGTCAGGTAACCACCGGGGCGGTTGCCGTCCATGAGCCAGACGATGGGCCCGACGATGACGGCGCCGACGATAAGTACGAGCCAGAACGCCGGGAAGATGCGCAGAACCCGACGCCACATGAACTGCAGGATGTCGCTGCCTGCGCCGCTCTTGGCGATGAGGTAGCCGCTGATGGCGAAGAAGCCAACCACCGCGAATCCGCCGATCGACTCCTGGTTGCGCGTCCAGCTGCGCATCGGATCGTCGCCCCAGCCGCCCAGCGGGAACGCGTGAGAGAAGATGACGAGGCCAGCGAGCACCAACCGCAGCACCCCGAGCGAGTTGCGGTGCCCCGCCATGCCGTCGGACAGGCTGCGGAACGGCTTGCGTTCTGCCGGGGCCGGCGGATTCGGCGGCAACCCCTCGGCGGTGGATGCGGAGGTCATGATGAGCGGAAAACTCCTTGGATGCTGGGGATGCGCCCGAGACGGAACCTGGCGGCGACACCACAGCCTCGGCCGACGTCGCCCGACGGACAGGCCTACAGACTAATACAATGGGCGGGATTGCCCTGCCTTCGACGGGCATAAACCCCCTCTTGATCAGGACGGCCCATGCCCACTCCCGGCGACACCCCCACCATCTCGAGGTCGGGGGTGACGGCACCGCAGGAGCACGGCATCCGGCGCCACTGGCGCACATTCTGGACGGCATGGGCAGCGCTCTTCGTTCTCAGCACGCTCTGGGCGCTCGCGACCCCCATCGGCGCGGCGCCCGACGAACCGGCCCACCTGGTGAAGGCGGCATCCGTCGTGCGCGGCGAATTCATCGGCGCCCCCGGCGACTTCGGGCATGTCGTGCACGTTCCCCAGTACATCGCATGGACGCACGCGCAGACCTGCTACGCCTTCAACGACCAGGTGTCGGCCGGATGTTCGACAGCAGCCCCGGGCGACCCGGGCGCGATCGTCCTGTCGACCACCACGGCGGGGCTCTACAACCCCGTGTACTACCTCGTGACCGGCTGGCCGTCGCTGCTCTTCGACAGCGAAGTCGGCGTCTACGCGATGCGCATCATGAGCGCCCTGTTCACGACCGTGTTCCTGGCGCTGTCATTCATGATGGTGGCCACCTGGCGGCGCCCGGCCATCCCGACACTCGCGCTGGCGGTCATCGCGACCCCCATGCTGCTGTTCCTCGCCGGAACCATCAACCCGAACGGCGTCGAGACGACAGGCATTCTGGCGGTGTTCGTGGCGATGCTCAGCATCGTGCGCGAGCCGAGCGCCGCCCTGCTCGCCGGCAGATCGGCGGTGCTTGTCGTCGCCGCCCTCGCCGCTGTGAACTCGCGCGGCCTCTCGCCGGTCTGGCTCGCCGTCGCCATCATCGTTCCCCTCTTTCTACTGCCCTGGCCACGCCTGCGCGAACTTCTCGCCACCCGGGCGGTCATCGCGGCGATCGCCGGGGTCGCCGTCGTGACCGGATTCTCCGTCGCATGGGTCATCGGCACGAGCTCCCTCACCGCAGGGATAGGAGACAGCGATGCGCCCGTGTACCCGGGCACGGGTGCGCCGGCAGCCTACGGTTTCGTCTTCACCCTCACCCGCACCTTCGAGTTCGGCTCCCAGCTGATCGGGTTCTTCGGCTGGATGGACACCCCGGCTCCGCTCATGGCGCAGTTCGTCTGGGCGACCCTCATCGGCGGCTTGCTGCTGGCCGCGGGCGCACTCCTGCGCCGTCGGGAACTGGGGGTGACCGTCGCGCTCCTCGCCGCGTTCCTGCTGCTTCCGGCGATCATCCAGGGCATCTACATCACCGGCGGCGGGTTCATCTGGCAGGGCCGCTACAACTTTCCGCTGTTCGCCTGCCTGCTGATCGCGGCGGCCGCATTCGTGGCCACGAACATCCGCCCCCTCCCCTGGGCCGCACAGGGCGGGTCATCGGCGCGCAGGGCGACGGTCATCGTGATCGCGGCCCTGGCGCTGTCGCAGCTGTACACGTTCACGGCCGTGCTGCGCCGCTACGTCGTCGGCGAAGACAACTCCTGGCTCGACTTCGTGCGGTCACCCGAATGGCAGCCGCCGGGCGGAACCATCGTGATCCTGGTGCTCTTCGCCATCGCTGCCGCCGCATCCGCCCTGCTGCTCGCGCGGCAGTTGCGGCGCGAGCTCAGCGGCGCTTCAGCCTCTTCTTGACCTTGCCGATGACGGCGCTCGGCCCGGCCGTGCGCAGGTAGTAGACGGCGCGCTCGATGTCGCGGGCGAGCCCCGTGCGTCGGCGACGCTTGCGGTCGCGAGCGGCACCGGCAGCTTTGCGTGCGCTGAGGGCGCTGCGGTCGCCCGCGTGGTGGGCGTCGGCGACGAAGTCGACAAGAGGCGCGAGCGCGGCCTGCCAGTAGTAGCGTTCGCGAACTCTGTGGATGTTGGCCTTCGCCTCGGCAATGAAGGCCTCGTCGAAGAGCACCTTTTCGAGGGCTTCTGCGAGTTGCTCGACGTTGCCGGCTTCGACGACGATTCCGAGGTTCTCGGCCGCGACGAGCTCGGCGAAGTGGTCGCCCTCGGTGACGACCATGGGCAGTTCGGCCCACAGGTAGTCGAGGATGCGCGTGCGGAATGAGAACGTCGTCTCGATGTGCGAGAAGTGGGTGCTGACGCCTGCGTCGGCCTCGGTGAGGTAGTTCTGCCGTTCGGCGTAGTCGACCCAGGATGCGTTGAAGAAGACCGAGCGGTCGAGCGCGCCGAGCTCCTCGGCGAGCGCGCGAGATTCGGCGACGATCGCCATCTCGGGCACGCCGGGGTGCGGATGCTTGGTGCCCTGAAAGAAGAGGCGCACATTGTCGCGGCGCTCCGAGACTGCGGCGACGGCCCTGATGAGCGTCTTCGGGTCGAACCAGTTGTAGAGGCCGCCACTCCACAGCAGCAGCTTGTCGTCGGTGCCGATGCCCGGCAGCACCCCCTTGAGAACATCGCGTTCGTGCTCGGGAGGCGTCGAGGAGAGGCCGAACGGCGCGATGCTGATGAGGCCGTCGAGATCGGGGTCACCGTCGTAGTTGGCCGGGTTGATGCGGCCGAGGGCGGCGAGCTGGCCGAGCCAGAACATCTTCTGACGATCGGATGCGCACAGAAAGAAGTCGCCGCGCTCAAGCTGCTCGTTGAGAACATCCGTCGCGTCGCTCACCTGCTGCGCCCACTGCGCTGCGGGCAGCTCGCGACCCTGCTCGAGCTGCTCGAGGTGCATGGGGTCGTAGATGTCGACCACGAGGATCTTGTCGCTCTGCCGCAGGGTCTCGAAGACGGCCATGGCGTGACCCTGGAAGACGATGACATCCGCCCACTGCTCCAGCTTGCCGAAGCTGCTGTCGTCGCCGGGGCGTACATGCACGATCTGGAATGGTGCGTCGATGGGCTCCGCACCCGTGAGGGTGACGAGGGTGACGTCGTTGTCGTGCGAGAGCAACTCGGCCATGTTCCAGGCGCGGATGGCGGGGCCGGCCAGCTTCTTGCCGATGGGGTCACCCGTGACGATGACCACGCGGGTGCGCTGGGTTGGCTCGAGCACATCGAAGGCGGTGACCAGGTTGGTGTAGCCGTCGAGATAGTTCTCGGCCTGGTACACGGGGGCGTCGACCTCGCCGAACAGCCGCCACAGCATGCTGTCGCTGACGGTACGAGTCGTCTGCACCTCGTCGCGCGACCTGCGCAGGCCGGGCAGGTTCTCGGTGAACTGGTCGATCGCGTACATGGCCGAGACGGCCTGCTTGGGGATCTCGATGGCAGTCTGGTCGTCGCCGCCGGGCTTGCGCAGGTCGAAGGCGGTGGAGTCGAGCTCGCTGCGGGTCACGCCGCGGCGGATGGAGAGCGCGATGGCCGCCGGAAGCGCCTCGTGCAGCGCCTTCTCCTCGAGATTCTTGTAGAGCGTGAACAGCGCATTGCGCTCGAGCAGGTACGTCTCCTTGTACGGCCCGAACTCAGCCATGGAGGCGTGGTGCTTGTGGTACGCGAGCGAGGCGGGCTCGTAGGCGTAACGCCAGCCGCGCAGGTTGAGCCGCCAGCCGAGGTCGACGTCTTCGAAGAACATGAAGTAGCGCTCGTCGAAACCACCGAGGGCGTCGTAGACGTGGCGCCGCACGAACATGGCCGACCCGGTGCCGAAGAGAACATCCTGCGCCTTGCTCGGCATGCTCGGCACGGGCTCCGCCGTGAACGGCTTGTAGCCCATGCCGTACCAGGTCATGGCTGAGCCGATGTAGTCGACGAGGGTGCCATCCCAGTCGAGTACGCGGCTGGCGACTGCGCCGATCGCGTCATCCTGGGCGAAACGGTCGACGGCGGCGCGCACCCACTGCTCGTCGGGGCGCGCGTCATTGTTGAGCAGCGCGATGAATTCGCCACTGGATGCGGCCACGCCCCTGTTGCATCCGCCCGCGAAGCCGTCATTCGTCGCGGAGACGACCAGGTTCACGTGCGGTGCGGCCGCCCGGATGCGCTCGGCGCTGTCATCGCCCGAGCCGTTCTCGACGACCACGATCTCGAGCTTCTCCTGCGGCCAGTCGACCCGGCCCAGGTGGCCGATCGCCTCGATCGTGTCATCGGCACCCCGAAAGTTCACGAGGACGACAGAGACGACACCCGGTCGCAGCTTGGGCATGGGGGCCTTTCGGATGAGGGGCTTCGGACCTCCCGGAGTCTACCAATCGGCGGCTGAGACCCATTGCTCGGGAGCGGGCCGACAGTACGATGGGGTTCCAGTCGAATTCTCCTCACCATGCCCAGGGAGCCACGATGTCACCCGAGCCCGCCACCATGATCAACGAGACGGCCGACGTCGCGGCGACAGCCACCATCGGCGCAGGTACAAAGGTGTGGCACCTTGCCCAGGTGCGCGAGAACGCCGTGCTCGGCGAGAACTGCACGATCGGCCGCGGCGCCTACATCGGCCCCGGCGTCAGCCTCGGCGACAACTGCAAGGTGCAGAACCACGCGCTCGTCTACGAGCCGGCGACACTCGCCGACGGGGTATTCATCGGGCCCGCCGTCGTGCTCACCAACGACGAGTTCCCGCGCGCCGTCAACCCGGATGGCAGCCCCAAGTCCGCCGACGATTGGACGCCCGTCGGCGTCGCCATCCGCGAAGGTGCCTCGATCGGCGCCAAGAGCGTCTGCATCGCCCCCGTCACGATCGGGGCCTGGTCACTCATCGGCTCCGGCTCGACCGTTGTGAAAGACGTCCCTGACTTCGCCCTCATGGTCGGCAGCCCTGCCCGTCGCATCGGATGGGTCGGCCGCGCAGGGCGACCCCTCACGGCGCTCGGCGACGGCCTGTGGGAATGCCCTGTCACCGGAGCACAGTATCGTGAGGCATCATCCGATGAGCTCGTCGAGGTGTTGCCGGACTAGGCGCAGCAGCCGCGCGCCGCAGCCCCAACGCATCCGAAGCTGCTCAGCTGCGCAGCTTCTTAACCACGTCACTGAGAGAACGGATCGGCTTGGTGACGCGCCACGAGAAGCTCGACTCGAGACCCTCGACTCGCGTGCGGAGCTCCCGCAGTTTGACCATGCCGGTGAGCTCGACGTTCTCGATCAGGTCGGGGGCGCGCTCGCCCGTGAGGCAGAAATCGACGAGCGGCTTGAGCACGATGGGCCACCGCATCGACTCGGCGAACTCGGCGACGCGGGCCCTCGTCGCGGCATGCCCGGCCTCATCGAAGAGCACCTCCTCGAGGGCCCGCTCGAGCGCGGCGACATTCTCAGCCGGAACAACCTGCCCGAGGCGGTGCGCGGCGATCAGCTCGGCGAAGGTGTCCCCCTCGGTGCTGACGATCGGCAGCGACGCCCACAGGTAGTCGAGGATGCGGGTGCGGAAACTGAAGGCCGTCTCGAGATGGTCGAGATGCGTGCTCACACCCAGATCGGCGTCGAGCAGAAAATCGGCGCGCTCCTCATACGGAACCCAGCCCTCGTTGAAGAAGACGATCTTGTTGAGCAGGCCCAGCCGCTCCGCCAGCTGCTGTGCCTCGAAAGCCATACGCATCTTCGGCACGGCGGGGTTCGGATGCTGGCCGCCCAAGAAGAACAGGCGCACGTTCGGGTGCCGTTCCGCGAGCGCCGCGACGGCCTTCACGAGCGTGAGCGGGTCGAACCAGTTGTAGATTCCGCCACCCCACAGGATGACCTTGTCGTCCATGCCGATGCCCGGGATGGCGCCCTTGATGGCGTGCCGACGCTGCACGGGCGCGGTGTCGTCCAAACCGAACGGCGCAACATCGAGCAGCTTGCGCAGGCTCGGGTCGTGGTCGTAGTTGACCGGGTTGACCCGGCCCATGGCCGCCAGCTGGCCCAACCAGAAGTCACGCTGCTTGTCGGACGCACACAGCATGTAGTCGGCGCGCTGGATCTGGTCGTTGAGCACACCGACGACATCGATCGAACCCGCCAGCCGCTCCTTCTCGCCGAGGTCCTTGCCCTGTTCGAGCTGCTCCAGATGCATGGGGTCGTAGATGTCGGCGACGATGATCTTGTCGGTCTCCTTGATCCACGGGAACGACGCCAGCAGGTGCCCCTGGAACACGATCACATCCGACCAGTTGACGCTCGAGACAAGCCCTCCCGCTGTGGCGTCGATGATCTCGAAATCCGGATGCTCCAACGCGGCGTACGTCGTGGAGACAAGCCGCACATCCGCCACCTTCGACAGCTGCTTCGCCATCTCGAAAGCACGAATCGCCGGACCTGCCATGCGAGTGGAGAGAGAGTCAGCGGTGACGACCAGAACGTGTCGGCGCTGGGGCATGGATGATCGTCCTAACTGGCGGGGAGCCGCAGACGCGGAAGTGCAGAGCGGCACCCGATCTTAACACTCCGCACCCCGCCGACTATCGGAAACAGCTGAGGATCAGCGGTTAGGCTATGACCCGTTCTCTGCCCCATCCCCGCCCGAAAGGCTCCGGTCACACCCACGATGAAGCTGTTCCGTCGCGCTCGGCCCGAACTCTCGAATGCAACCGCGGTCGAGACATCGGATGGCCGTCTCCTCGGCACCGATCGCACACCCGCAACGGGTTTCCGCGGCTGGGTGAAGCAGTTCTGGGTGACCATCGTGCTCGTGCTGGTGGCGCTCGCCATGTGCGTGAGCAATCTGGCCCAGCACTCCCACCAGTTCTCGCCCTACGACGAGTGGGTCTACTACGACTACATCACCAAGGTGCCCAGCCAGCTCTACGTGCACCAGGGCGAATACATCGGCGAGGATGCGCTCAGCATGATGGCCTGCTTCGGCGACGGCTTCGGAGCCAGAGGCGAACCCTGCACCGGCCTCGACGGCGTGTACGACGAGCCAGAGGTGTACCCGCAGGAGGGCAAGACCTCAGCCGACCCGTACACACCCGCCTACTTCGCCACCACATGGGCGGTCGCCTCGGTCGCCCACTTCGTCACCGGGGTCGACATGCTCACCACGAGCCGCGCGGTCAGCGCCCTCTGGCTCGCTGGCGGGCTCATCGTGCTCACCATGTTCCTCCGCGAGTTCCGGCTCAGGCCGATCCTCATCCTCGGTTTGGGGCTCAGCTACATCGGTCTGGTCACGACCTTCTACGCATCCACCTTCATCAGCACGGATGCGCCCAGCCTGCTGGCCGGGGCAACCCTCGGCCTGCTCGCCGTCAGATTCGCGAAGACCGGGCGCCACGCGCCATGGCTCGCCATCGCATCCGCCATCGCCGTGTGGCTCAAGATCACCAACATCTTCGCGGTCGGCATCGTCGTCGTGGCACTGCTCGTGCACGCGTTCTTCCGCCATCGCGCCGGCGACCATGCACCGCACCCCTCGCCCCGCCGCATGGGCGTCGTCAGCGCAGTCGTCGCCGCGATCGCCATCGCCGCCGAACTCATCTGGCTGGTGATCTGGAAGGCGTCGAGCATCGGCGAAGGCCCCGACCAGGGCATCTCCATAGACCTCACCCCTCAGGCCGTCATCGCCTCGCTGTTCACCTTCCTGCTGCCTCGGGATGGTGTCGGCCCCGACATCTCGTGGGTGGCCATCATGCAGGCGCCATACTCCGCAATGCTTGTCGCCGGCATCATCGGCTGGTTCTTCGCAGAACGACGCGACGACATGAACCGGGCATGGAGCATCGCCGTGATCATCTCCGCGACCCTGTTCGCGCCGGCCCTCATGATCGCACTGCAACTGCTCCTCGGGGAGGTGGCCCCGGTGATCCCCCGCTACACGCTGGGGATGGCGCCCATGATGCTCCTCGCCATCGGAATGATCGCGCGAAACAACATCGCCGCATGGATCGTGCTCGGCTACGGCATCGCCGTGAGCACCTTCTCCGTCATCGGCCTGTACGGCTGACGCGTGCTCGGCTGCTCGGTTAGCCGGCTGCTCGACTACTCTCCGAGGTTGAGCGAGCTCTTGTAGGCGTCGACCGTCTCCTTGACGGGCCCGGCCATCATCAGTTCGC
Organism: Homoserinimonas aerilata; assembly: GCF_006716125.1. NCBI lineage: Bacteria > Bacillati > Actinomycetota > Actinomycetes > Micrococcales > Microbacteriaceae > Homoserinimonas > Homoserinimonas aerilata. The sequence continues at coordinate 1,844,832 of NZ_VFOM01000001.1, forward strand.
CCTTGCTCAGCCACGCCGCATGGTCACACATGTCGAGAACCGTCGACATGGCATGGCTGACCAGGATGACCGTCTTGCCGTTCGTCTTCAGGTCACGGAACTTCTTGAAGCACTTCTCCTGGAACTCGGCGTCACCGACGGCCAGAACCTCGTCGACGACCAGGATGTCCGGCTCGACATGGATCGCCACCGAGAAACCCAGACGCACATACATGCCCGAGGAGTAGTTCTTGACCGGCTGATCGATGAAACGCTCGACCCCAGAGAACTCGACGATCTCGTCGTACTTCCTGTCGATCTCCTTCTTGGACATCCCCAGGATCGAACCGTTCAGGTAGATGTTCTCGCGACCCGACAGCTCGTGGTGAAAGCCGGAGCCCACCTCGAGAAGCGCCGCCATCTTGCCGTTGTGCGTGATGCTGCCGCGATCGGGTGTGTAGATCTTGGCCAGACACTTGAGCAGCGTCGACTTGCCCGAACCGTTGCTGCCGATGAGGCCGAAGGTGGAGCCGCGCGGCACATCGAACGAGACATCGTTGAGTGCCCAGAAGTCCTCGTGCACGGAGGTGCGCCCCCGCATGATGGCGGCCTTCAGCGTCTGGTTGCGCTCATGATAGAGACGAAACTTCTTGCTGACATCGGTGATGTTGACGGCGATATCGGTCATAGTGCCTCAGCCAGGCCCTTCTCCTTACGGGCGAAGACCGCCAAGCCGATCGCGAACACGCCGACCGCCCAGATCGCGCAGGTGAGCATCTCGGCGCCATCCGGCAGCCTGTTGTCGTAGAGCAGGCTGCGGAAGACGCCCACGAAGCTGGCCATCGGATTCAGCAGGTAGATGTCCAGAATGGTCACCGGAGTGCCCAGCAGACCGCCGAGCTTCTCCGACTGCACCTCGACGAGTGACACCGGGTAGATGATGGGCGTCAGATACATCCACATCTGCATCGCAATGGAGAGAAGATGCTCCGTGTCCCTGAAATAGACGTTGGCGATGGAGAGCAACAACGCGATACCGGATGCGAACAGCGCCAACAGCAGCATCGTCACGACCACGAGGGGCAGCCACGGCAGCACAAAGGCACCCGCGATGCTCAGAACGATCGCAAGAACAGCCATCTCGAACAGCCAGTTGAAACCGACCGCCCCGACAACAGAGAGAGGCAGCACAGCCCGCGGAAAGTAGACCTTCTGGATGAGCCCGGCGTTGCCGACGAGCACCGACGTTCCCGCGTTGAGTACCCCGGCGAAGAACAGCCACGGGAGGAGGCCGCAGAGCAGCCAGAGCGCGTAGTACTCGATACCGCTGGGGTCACCGATCTGAGGCGGCAGCTGGAACAGGATGCCAAAGACAAGCGTGTAGACGAGCATCACCGCGAGCGGGTTGACCAGAGACCACAGCTGTCCGAAGACTGTTCTCTTGTACTTGCCCTTGACTTCGCGAAGAGTGAGGTTTGCAAGGAGCTCTCGGGCGGAGAGGAATTCCTTCAGATAATGCATCGAGCCTCACTGGATGGGCGACAGGCAGACAGCCGGAGACCAATCTAGCGCAGAACTGCCTGACAGATCCTGACAGCACGGGAACGGTAAGATCAGAGCCTCAATGAACAATTCATCCGAGCACGAGTCGCCCACGCTGGGCATCGTCACCGTCAGCTTCGGATCCGAACGGGTGCTCCCCGCCTTCCTCGATTCGGTGGCCCCCTCGACGCGACGCTCGTACCAGCTGGTCATCGCCGACAACAAGCCCTCCGTCGACGGCGGCGTCACCGCCCTCGCCACCGCCCACGGCGCCGAGTATGTTCCGCTGGCCGACAATCCGGGCTACGGCGGCGCCGTGAACCGGGCCGTCGAAAAGCTTGACCCGGGCATCCGCTGGGTGCTCGTCAGCAACCCCGACGTGATCCTCGGTGAAGGCTCCATCGATGCGCTGCTCGACGCCGCGAACGAAGACGAGCGGATCGGATCGGTCGGCCCAGCCATCCTCACCGCGGAGGGCGAGCTCTACCCGTCGGCCCGGCGCGTGCCGTCACTGCGGATGGGCGTCGGCCATGCACTCTTCGCCAACCTGTGGCCGAGTAACCGGTGGAGCAGGGCATACCGCAACGAGTGGGACGAAAGCGCGCGCGACGCCGGCTGGCTCTCCGGCGCCTGCGTTCTGGTGCGACGCGAAGCCCTCGACAGGCTCGGCGGATTCGACGAGAGCTACTTCATGTACTTCGAAGACGTCGACCTCGGGTCACGACTCGGCAAAGCCGGTTACCGCAACGTCTACCGGCCCAACTCCCGGGTCGTGCACACGGGGGCACACTCCACCGCAGAGACATCAGAGCGGATGCTGCGCGAGCACCACAAGAGCGCCAGCCGGTTCCTGTCGCGAAAGTACACGGGCCCGCTGCTCTGGCCCGTGCGCGTCGCACTGCGCACAGGCCTCGCCGCGCGCGCCTTCATCGAAGGCCGCCGGGCACGCCGCAACAGCTGACCGACGTCAGTTACAGATCCTGCGGCGCATGCCGACGCAGCGGTCGCGCTCCTGACCTCACACCGGAGGCGCAGAACCTTAGCGGGCGGCTTTCGCCGCGAGCAGGCGCTGCAGGTATGCGCCATAGCCGCTCTTCTCGAGCGGGGCCGCCAGTTCGGCCAGCTGCTCATCACTGACCCAGCCCGCACGCCAGGCGATCTCCTCGATGCAGCCGATCTTGAAGCCCTGACGGTCCTCGATCACGCGCACATACTCGGATGCCTGCATCATCGACTCGAACGTGCCCGTGTCGAGCCACGCGGTGCCCCGGTCGAGCACCTGCACGCGCAGCCTGCCCTCGTTGAGGTAGCGCTCGTTGACGGTCGAGATCTCCAGCTCGCCACGAGCGCTCGGCTCGATCGACTTGGCGATCTCGACAACCGAGTTGTCGTAGAAGTAGAGGCCGGGAACCGCATAGTTGCTTTTCGGCTTCGCCGGCTTCTCCTCGATGGAGACAGCGGCCATGTCATCGTCGAACTCGACCACGCCGTAGGCGGCCGGGTCGGCCACCTGGTAGGCGAAGATGAGCCCGCCCTCGATCTCGCCGTGCTGGCGCAGCGCCGAGCCGAGCCCGGCGCCGTGGAAGATGTTGTCACCGAGCACGAGCGCAACACTGTCGTCGCCGATGAAGTCCTCACCGATGATGAACGCCTGCGCCAGCCCATCGGGCGAAGGCTGAACGGCGTACTCGATGCTGATGCCGAGGCGGCTGCCGTCGCCGAGCAGCGCACGGAACTGCGAGTTGTACTCGGGGGTCGTGATCACCAGGATCTCGTCGATGCCCGCCATCATCAGCGTCGACAGGGGGTAGTAGATCATCGGCTTGTCGTAGATGGGCATCAGCTGCTTCGAGATGCCCTGAGTGATCGGCCACAGTCGCGAGCCGGAACCTCCGGCCAGAATGATGCCGCGCATCAGCCGGCCCTCCCATCCAGCGAGTCGTAGAAGGCCCGCACATCGTCAAAGCGCGGCAGCAGGCCGCTCTCGGCCGCCTCATGAAGACCCGGAGCATCCGTGTCCTTCGGCGACAGCAACAGTTCGCCCGCCTCGGGCGGGAACACCAGCCCGACAGCCTCATCGAGCGGGTTGATGCCGTGCTCGGCCGGCGCGTTGTAGACGTCGCTGACGAGGTAGCTCACCGTTGCGTCGTCGGTCAGCGCGACGAAGGCGTGGCCGAGCCCCTCGGCGATGTAGATCGCCCGACGGTCCGTCGTGTCGAGCAGCACAGAATCCCACTGGCCGAACGTCGGCGAGCCGACACGGATGTCGATCACGAAGTCGAGCACGGCACCGTGGGTGACCGTGACATATTTTGCCTGCCCGCGGGGAACATCCGCGAAATGGATGCCACGGACGACGCCGCGCTTCGAGATCGAGGTGTTGGCCTGCCGAAGGTCAAGCGGGTGCCCGATGGCCTCCCCCAGCTTGTCGAATCGGTACCACTCGAGGAAGACGCCACGGTCGTCGCCCAACTGCTTGGGAGTGATCTCGTAGGAGTCCGGAATAGAAAGCTCACGGATTTGCACATCGGGAGTCTAGCAAGGCCATCCTCGACGCTCCCTCGGGCATGATGGGATGCGGAGTCCGACCATGAAAGGTGCCCATGCCCCTTCGCCAGAAAGTCGCCGCCATCGCACGCCGTCTGAGGCTGGAGCGGCCCGCGCGCGCGAGCCTCAGGCTTGCCGGTGCCGCCCGCCGCAGGGCACGCGCCGCAGGCACGGCAACCGCAGCTGCCGGCAGCGGAGTCGCGGCAGGCGCACAGTGGTTGGCGGATGCCCCGCGCCGAAGAAGGCTGGCTCGCGGCTACGCATCGCTGCTCGCGTCGCGCGTCGGCTTCGATGAGCTGCTGGGCAGGCCCTCCCCCGATTCTGTCGCCATAGTCGTCTGCCTCTGGAACAGGCCCGACCGCATCGACGACGTGCTGCGGATCATCGACGCGCAGCAGGCCGAGCGGCCCCTGCGGCTTGTGCTGTGGAACAACCAGCCCGCCGATGACAGCCGCTACAGGGCAGCGATCGAGGGGTACACCGCCAGCGGCGCGCTCGCAAGCGTCGAATATTTCACCTCGCCCACCAACATCGGAGGGATGGCCCGATTCGTCGCGGCCCGGGAGCTGCTGCGGCGAGGCTACAGCGGGCCATTCATCATGCTCGACGACGACGAGAACGTCGGCCGCGGCTTCGTCGCAGACCTGCTCGCTGCCTACACCCCCCGCTCCATCTCAGGCCTGTGGGCGTGGACCAACGACGGCGCCTACTGGAACCGCACACAGCTGGTCAGCACCGGCGACCGCGCCGACCACGTGGGCACCGGCGGCAGCATCGTGGACTCCGCCCTCGTCGACGACGACCGCTTCTTCACCGCCATCCCCCAGCAGTTCCTCTTCATGGAGGACATGTGGATGAGCCACTACGGCACGCGCAACGGCTGGCCGCTGCAGATGGTGGCCACGCCCGTCGAGTTCGTGCTGAGTGAACTCGACCAGGGGCACGCCATCTTCGACCGCAAGGAGCAGTTCTTCAGCTGGCTGCAGCATCCGGAGCACGTTCCGCTGCGGCACGACTGACGCACTCGCTGCTACCTGCGGCCGCGACCCATCCAGGTCGACACGGCGCGCAGTGGGGCCATCAGCCGCCACGACAGCGTCGAACGGTACAGGTGGTGCAGCTCGTTCTCGCGAGCCTCCAGCACATCCGTGTGCATCGTCTCGACTGCGCCGATCTGTTCCTTCATCAGTCGCAGATCGTTCTCGAGCTTGCCGAGCTCGACGCTCGGCACCCGAAGCGCGTTCGCCAGACGATCCTGGGTGACGTGCCATTTTCGGTCGGCGCGCACCGGCCACTCGTGCCACTCGGAGCTCAGGTTGTCGATGCCGATGGCGGTCACGGGGAGACCCGCACTGCCGAGCACGAAGTTGATCGACAGCTGGTCGCGGCGCGAATAGCGCATGATGTGGTCGCTCCACAGCGACATGGCCGCATCAACCTCAGGCGTGTGGCGGCGGGCCAGCAGGGCCGTCCAGTACGGAAGCTCCTGCAGCGACTCGGGCCGCAGCGACGAATAGTGGATGAGCTGCTCGTAGACGCGCGCCGGGTCGTCGTAACCATCGGTTGCGACCGTGTCGAACTCGCCGATCACCGTCTTGCGAAAGCTGTGCTGCGGGATGGCGATATCGGCATCCGCCAACCACGCATCCAGGATCGCGTCGGGCGTCGACCGCAGCCGCACACTGTTGTCGATCCAGAGCGATTCGTCGTAGTCGCCGAGCAGCATGAACCCGCGGGTCTTGAAATACCGGGCGCTGCGGATGCTGTCCATCGGCAGGCGAGGTTCGACCAGTCGGATCTGCCACGTCTCACTGGTGAGCTCGGGATCGTCGGTGAAGCAGATGAAGTCGATGTCGGTCTCGCGGGCGACGGGCTGCTCGTTGAGCTTCTCGTACTGCCCCATGAGCGCCGAATAGACCACGCGTCGCGGAGCTACCGAAGTCACGTCATCGTCCTCTCAACGGTTTCTGGCAGCTTACTGAGAGCCGCGCGCAGTGGGCAAGGCAACGGCACCCCCTGAAAGGGCTTCCATGCGGATGCTCGAAGGCCGGGATCAGCAGGGAATCAGGTTCAGAACGCGGTCGCTCAGCGCTGCCGTGCCGCCCAGGAGGATCGCCTTTGTGGCGCCGCCCGCCTGCATGTGGGAGATCATCCCCCGCGGCGCGCAGTCGGGCAGCGAGAGATACAGCGGTGTGCCGTCGCGGCCGGCGACCGCGCCACCCGTGAGGCCGTCGGCGAAATTCGCACCCGTTGCGACGAATGCGCTGGGGAACGAGCCGAAGACCGCCGAATTGACCTTCACGGAGGTGTCGTAGCGGTCCGACCCCGAATGGCGTGCGGCGATCGACACGTTCGGCAGCGCGTCGATCGACGCCTGCATCGCAGCCGAGACCGCATTCGGACCACCCACGATCGTGACGCTCGTCACGCCCCAGCGAGCCAGCGCATCCGCGATCGCCGGGTGCACGACAGACGCGGCCCCGTCGACCAGGAGGAGCGGGGCATCCTGGTATCCGGCCGCCGCCGCCGCCGAGAGAGCGTCAGGGTAGTTGGCACCCGTCGCGATGTATGCCCTGCCGGACTTCATCGCTCCGAGGGCCTCGCCCACCTGGATCGAAGTCTGATAGCGGTCGACCCCCGTCGCCCGGCTGAGCGCGGCCGTCGGCAGCGCAGCCTTCACCTGTGCGACGACGGAATCGGGGATCGCCGACGGCCCTCCGACGACGACGATCTTCGCCGGCTTCAGACGCACGATCTCGTTCACGATCGACGCCGCAGCCGTCGACCCGCTCACCAGCAGCAGCGGCGCGCCCTGGGCGGCGGCCACGGGGACGGCGCTCAGCGCATCCGGGAAGTTCTCGCCGTTCGCGACATAGACGGCCGGCACCCCCGGACTGAAGTATCGCTTCGAAATGTCCAGCGCCGTGTTGTACCGATCGCTCGTGCTCACACGCTCCGTGGGGATGATCGGGCCGACCGTTGGGCCGAACCAGTTGTTGTACAAGAACCAGAAATTGCGGTTGCCGTAGGACGAGCACCCGTCGCCAGTCCTCGGGTAACTGGCCATTGCGGCAGCGTTCGGCTGGTACGGGGTGTAGTTGTAGAGCGCCGCAGTCGCATAGTTCTTGATGTCAACGACGGTGCTCCCGCACGCTGCATTCGGATGCCACTGAATCGTCTCAGGGCCGAGGTTGTACCTGAAGTAGCTGTTGTCGAGCTTGTAGACCTTGAACTGCCAGGCAGCCTTGTACACCTGATTGAAGAATCCGAGCGTCGTTGGAGCGCACGGCGCGGTATCCGGGCAGGCATACCCCATGGCTCTGTTCAGGGCTGCGATTCCAGGAGCCGCACTCGTGATGAGTGCCTGCTCCTTCTGCAGCGTGACCAGAAGGACTTTGGCGCTGATTCCGCATGCCTTCTGAGCCTTGTAGATGATGGCGGCCGCAAGCTCCATCTGTCCGTCGGCACGAGGGTTGTCGTAGGGGGCACAGATCTCTGCCCCGCTGTTCATCGCACTCCGCGGCTTGTCATAAGAAGGGAATCCGCCATTGATCAGGCAGCGGTCGTTCTGGCACGCTGCCACCTGCGAGTTCAGGAAGGCCTGGATCGCCGCCTCCGACATCGCGTTGCCGTCGAAGAACTTCGCGTCATCGATGATGTACCCCGGCTGGAAATCTGCGGGGTTGAGCGCGGCCGCAGACTGCGGCGGCTGCGCGGCGACGAGCCCGATGGTCGCGACGACGGCTGCGATGACAACCGTCGCAAGGCGTGCGAAGCCTCCCCGCTGCCGACTCTGGCGTCGATTCTTCGCTCCCGCAACCTGCAGCATGCCTGTACCCCGATCCGGCTTCCGCCGAGAACGATACTAACCAGTCTGCCCCGATAGTCCATGCCCCACGGGCGTGTCAACCAAGCGTGTCAACCATGGTGATCCTGTGGGAGCACACCTCAGCAGAGTTTCATCATGGCGACCCCGTCGCCGAGGGCGTTCACGCCGCCCAGCAGGGTCGCGCCTACGACCCCCAGCTTCGTCATCCCATTCGCGGCAGCGGAGGGCACGCAGGTGGCCGGCACCAGGTAGAGGGGTGCCTTGCGCGCACCCGCGAGCGCCGCACCGGCGAGCGCGTCCGGGAACTGGTAGCCGGTCGCGAAGAACGCCTCGGTCGCGCCCGTCGTCGCGAACGCCGACTCGTTGACGAGTTGGGCCGTCTGGAAGCGGTCGACGCCGCCGCGCCGCGTCACCGCGACACCGGAGTTCGTCAACGACGCCTGCATCCCTGACGACACGACGCTTGTGCCGCCGACGACCGTGGCCCGCACGACCCCCAGCTTTCTGAGGAGCGCCAGCGACGACGGGTCGATGGCCGGAGCATTGCCGTCGACCAACACGACCGGCCGGGCCTGAGCCCCTGCCGCTGCCGCCGCGGCGAGCGCATCCGGATAGTTGCGGCCCGTCGCGATGTAGGCATCCGTCGACCTTGGGAACGCGTCCTCCACAATCGCGCGAGCCGTCGCAAAACGATCGACGCCCGACAGCCGCACCGTGTTCGACTGGATCGCCTTCAGCTGGGCGAGCACCGTGTTCGACACCGCATTCGGCCCTCCCACGACGACGATCTTCGCCGGGGCGAGTCGCTTGATCTTCGCCGCAACCGTCGCGGGGAGCTGCTCGGGGAGGGTCAACAGCAGCGGGCCGCCCTTCACCGCCGCCGCAGGGGCCGCCGCCAGGGCATCCGGAAAATTGACGCCCGTTGCCACATAGACGATCGGGGCCGTGCTCGGATAGCCCGCCTCGGCGATCGCGAGAGCCGTCGAATAACGGTCGACGCCCGAGACACGTGAGGTGAAGCTGTCGAGCGTCACCGTCAGGGTGGCCGTCGTGGCCGTCGTGCTGTCCACCCGAACCTTCAGCCCCCTGGACTGCGACTCCCAGGATTCCCCCGCCACCGACACCAGCGGGCCATCACCCGGCCGCGAGAGGACGACAGATGACTGATCCGACCGCATCGTGAGAACACGCACCCCCTTGCCAGCACCCCAGAAGTCGAGTGCGCCCGAAGCGTAGAGAGCCGCCGCATCCGTTCCCGCACCACCCCTGAAATCGACGAAATACCGCTGCCCCGTACGCGGGTCGATGATGGAAAGGGCCCGCAGGCCGCTCGTGCCGGTCGAGTTCAGCGTCACCGTTGTCGTTTGGTTCACCGACCTCAGCTCGTCCGAAGCCACAGCGTCGAGAAGCTGCTTGTGCGTCACATTGAGCGCAGGCGGTTGGGTGTTGCCCTTGCCGTTGACGATGATGCCACCGCCCATGATGTCGTAGGAGTCGTCGTACTCCACATCAACACAGCCCGGGGCGAAGGTGCTCGGGGGCGCAATGAGTCGCCCCTCCGAGGTCATCGCGTCGTGGCAGTAGTGGACGTTCGAATGATTGAGCCCCAGATTGTGCCCGAGCTCGTGCGCCACCGTGTCGACATCGGTGATGCCATCCAAGGTTGCCCAGACGAGGCCGCCGTTACCCGCGCTCGTTTCGCCGGGGACTACTCCGACGGTGCCCAGACCAACCGAGCCGCAGCCCTTCGGCACCAAAACGATCAGGTGTCGAGAGTCTCGCGACACATAGTCGACGGCGCGCTGCCCGAACTCCGCGGCCATCGCACTCCAGATCTCCATAGTCTGGCTACAGGAGTACGCCGATGTGAAACGACGGATAGGCGTGTCACGCGTGAGAGACGTGACCTGACCGTTCGACTGCGTCGTCCAGAAATTCGCGACCCCCGCGACGATCTCGTTCACGCGAGCATCCGAGACGAAGCCGGAACCCCCGATGGAACCCCGCGGCGCGACCACCGCGACATCGGCGAAATGCCCGCGGACAATTCGCTCACGAAAAGGGCTCTCAGCGCGCGGCACATACTCCTCGCCCGCCTCGAGGAGTGCGGACGGGTCGACCATGTCGTCGCCGTACGACACCCGATCAGCGGATGCCTCGGCCTGAGCCACAGGGGCCGCCTGCGTCGCAGCACCCCCCGCAGTGCCCTCCGCAGACTCCGCCGGCGCCACCGCGACCAGAAGAGGGAGAACGAGCGCCCCCGCCACCAGCATGACTGCGGCGCGTGCGGCCGCGCGTGCGCTTCTCCTGTCGCCGGCCGGGGAGAGCATCATGGCGGTTCCTTAACTGTTGGTCCGAAAGGGATGAGAGCGGCCGCCCAGTGAGGGGAGAGATGCTCATCGACAAGGTCACTGTGACATCAAGTCGGTATCGCCGGTAGCCCCCGAAGCGTGGGACGTCACAATTCACAGGCCAGAGAGGGCTCCGGCAGCTCCCAGAGACGATCGCGATAAGCTTTGTGCGGCATATCGGCAAGCGAAAGCAGAACAACTCCTCATGAGAATCCTCGTCACCGGCGGCGCCGGCTTCATCGGCTCGAACTTCGTGCACTACGTGCTCGCCGAAACCGACCACAGCGTCACCGTGCTCGACTCGCTCACCTACGCGGGCAACCTCGCCTCACTCGAGGGGCTGCCCGCCGAGCGCTACGAGTTCGTCAAGGGCGACATCACCGACGCGCCCCTCGTCAACGAACTCTTCGCCCGCCACGACGCCGTAGTGCATTACGCCGCCGAAAGTCACAACGACAACTCCCTCGACGACCCGCGACCCTTCCTCGAGACCAACATCATCGGCACCTACACGCTGCTCGAGGCGGCACGCAAGCACGACATCCGCTTCCACCACATCTCCACCGACGAGGTCTATGGTGACCTCGAGCTCGACGACCCGGCACGTTTCACCGAGACCACGCCCTACAACCCATCGAGCCCCTACTCCTCCACGAAAGCCGGCAGCGACCTGCTCGTGCGCGCCTGGGTGCGCTCCTTCGGAGTAAAAGCCACCATCTCCAACTGCTCGAACAACTACGGGCCCTACCAGCACGTCGAGAAGTTCATCCCGCGTCAGATCACCAACGTTCTGCGCGGCGAGCGCCCCAAGCTGTACGGCAGCGGCGAGAACGTGCGCGACTGGATCCACGCCAACGACCACTCCTCCGCCGTGCTCACCGTGCTCGAGAAGGGTGTCATCGGCGAGACCTACCTCATCGGTGCCGACGGAGAGAAGAACAACAAAGACGTCGTCGAGCTCATCCTCAGCACGCTCGGCCAGCCCTCCGACGCCTACGACCACGTCACCGACCGGCCCGGGCACGACCTGCGCTACGCAATCGACTCCACCCGCCTGCGCACCGAGCTCGGCTGGGAGCCCCAGTACGCCGACTTCGAAGCCGGCCTCGCCGACACCGTCGCCTGGTACCGCGACAACGAAGCCTGGTGGGCACCGCAGAAGGATGCGACCGAGGCCCGCTACAAGGCGCAGGGGCAGTAGCCCCAACACCCCCGCTTGGGGGACGTGCTACGCGCGGCTACACTGAGGGTATGACCCAGGTTCCCGTTCGCGAGCTGCGCAATCACACGGCAGACGTCATCGAGCGCGCCCGACGGGGCGAAGAGGTGGTCATCACCGTCAACGGCGTGCCCGCGGCCACCCTGACCGCGGTGAAGCCATCCTTGAAGAAGTTCCTCACCGTCGACGATCTGCTCGCGATGCGCCCGAAACACCCGGTTCGTGAACCGCACCCCCACGACACCTGGGACGACACGACCGACGACCTCGGCCCGATCGAATGACGGCGGCCCTCTCCGTGCGACAGGGACTGCTTGACACGAGCGTTTTCATCGCCGTCGAACAACACCGAGACCTCGACCACGGGGCACTGCCCCTGGAGCAGTACGTCTCGGTGATCACCCGAGGCGAGCTGTACGCCGGAGTGCATGCCGCACAGGCCTCGGACGTACGCGCGGTCAGGCTGTCCACCCTCGACTCGATCGCCGGCCTCGTCACGCTGCAGGTCGACGGCGACGCCGCCGCACACTGGGGTCGCCTTCGGCAGGCCGTCAGCGCTGCGGGACGGCGAGCCAACGTCAACGACCTCTGGATCGCAGCCATCGCGCTCGCCCACGACCTGCCCGTCATCACACAGGATGACGACTTCGACCTCATCCACGAACTCGGCGGCCCCGCCGTCATCAAAGTCTAGGAACCGCACCATGAAGATCCTCATCACCGGAGCGAACGGCATGCTCGGCCACGACCTGCAGGCCGTGCTCGCCGACACCACGCACGACGTGACCGCCCTCGGGCGGGACGCGCTCGACGTGACCGACCTCGACGCCGTGCGCGCAGCATCCGCCGACCATGACGTGATCGTCAACGCCGCCGCGTACACCAAGGTCGACGACGCCGAAAGCAACGAAGACGCGGCCCACGCCGTCAACGCCACCGGCGCAGGCAACCTCGCCACCGCGGCAGCCGAGAACGGCGCCCGCCTCGTGCAGGTCTCCACCGATTACGTCTTCGACGGCACCGCCACCACCCCCTACGCCGAGAACACGCCGCTCGGGCCCGTCTCCGCCTACGGCCGCACCAAAGCCGACGGCGAGAGACTCGCCCAGACCGCCAACCCCGACGGCACCTACATCGTGCGCACCGCTTGGCTCTACGGCGCGCACGGCCCCAACTTCGTCAAGACCATGCTGCGCCTCGCCGGCAGCCACGACACCGTCAGCGTCGTCACCGACCAGATCGGCCAGCCCACCTGGACGCTCGACCTGGCGCGCCAGATCGTCGCCCTCATCGACTCGGATGCGCCCGCCGGCATCTACCACGGCACCAACAGCGGCCAGGCCAGCTGGTACGACTTCACGCGCGAGATCTTCACCCTCAGCGGCCTCGACGCCGAACGCGTGGCCCCCACCGACAGCGCCTCATTCGTGCGCCCCGCCCCCCGGCCCGCCTACTCGGTACTCGGCCACGACGCCTGGGCCGCCGCCGGGCTCACCCCCCTGCGCGACTGGCGCCCCGCCCTCGCCGAAGCACTCTCCGCAGCCGACTACACCCCCGCGGTGACCCCATGAGCACAACCCTCCGTGTCATCGTCGACCCGATCGTCGCCCCCGTGCCGGGCGGCATCGGGCGATACACCGAAGAGCTCACCCGCAAGCTCATCGAGACAGCACCCCCCGGCTGCGACGTCACCGGCATCGTCTCAGCGACCGTCGACGACGACCACGACCGCCTCGAGACCCTCCTGCCCGGCATGACAGAACTGATCCGGATGCCCCTCCCGCGGCGCGAACTCGCCCTCGCCTGGCGCGCAGGGCTCACCGCCCTCCCCGGACGAACAGCAGACGGCACCTGGCGCAGGGCCAAAGCCATGGTGCACTCCACCACACCCCTCGCCCCGCTCGGCAGGCACGACCGCCTCAACGAAATCGGCAACCAGACCGTCGTCACCGTGCACGACATCGCGCCCTGGACGCATCCGGGAGCCCTCAGCCCCGGCCGCGCCGCGCTCTACAAATCGATGGTCAAGCGCGCCCACCGCTACGCCGACGCCGTCGTCACCCCCACCCACGCCGTCGCGAACCTGCTCAACGAAATAATGGACTTCGGAGACCGCATCCGAGTCATCGGCGGCGCCGTCAGCTCCAAACTGAAACTGCCCGTCGACGCCGACGCTCGCGCCGAAAAACTCGGCCTGCCCGAGCAGTACATCCTCACAACCGGCACCCTCGAACCGCGCAAGCGACTCGACGCGCTCATCGCATCCCTCAGCGAAGCCGACTCCGTCGACCTGCCGCTCCTCATCACCGGCCCCACGGCATGGGGCGGCCGTGACGCACAAGCGGTCGCCGCCGAAGCAGGGCTGCCCACCGGCCGCGTCCGCACCCTCGGCTACCTCGACGACGCCGACCTCGCCGTCATACTCGACCGGGCCACCGTGTTCGCCTACCCGAGCGTTGCCGAAGGCTTCGGCCTCTCCATCGTCGAAGCCTTCAGCCTCGGAACCCCCGTCGTGCACGCCGACACGGCATCACTCGTCGAAGTCGCCGCAGGCGCCGGAATCGCCGTCCCCCACGAAAACCCGGATGCCTACCCGCGGCGGCTCGCCCAGGTGATCAACTCCGTCGTGACCGAGCCGGGCCTGGCCGAACGGCTGCGCTACCAAGGACTCGACCGGGCCAAAGCATTCAGCTGGGCCGACTCAGCACAGAAAGTGTGGCAGCTGCACGCGGACCTGTAGTGGGTCGCGGCTTCACTTGGTTTCGTCGGGGGCCGGTCTCGAGACTGTCGCCGTAGACGGCGACACCTCGACCAGCAGGTGGTGGTGGCGGGGCACCTCGACCAGCGGCGGCGGCGCTACTGCGCGGGCGGGGCCGAGGGGCTCAGCAGGGCGCCCTGCACCATCGAATGGATGACCTCGAAATCGGGGTTGGCCGTGTCGACATCCGGAGGTGCGATCTCCACCGTGTTCAACGGCAACCCCCGCGCCTTCGACGCCATATCCACGAACAGGCCCAACATCACCTGCGGGATGTCCGTCTTCACCACCTGCGCGCCCGCATTCGCGACCGCCTCGAACTTCGTCACCACATTCGCCGGATCCACCTGCGCGATGATCGCCTCCTGCACCTGACGCTGGCGCGCCATCCGCTCGAAGTCATTGCCATCGAACCGTGAGCGCGCATACCAGAGCGCCGACTCGCCACCCATATGCTGCGGGCCGGCCTCGAAATAGCCGTACGGTTCGGTGGCCGTCACCGGGCCGTAGGCGAGACGCTCCGGAACCGTCACATCGATGCCGCCCAGCGCATCCACCAGATCAGAGAAACCCTGCATGTCGATCAGCACGTAGTACTGCATCGTCAGACCCGTCACACCCTCGACCGCATCGCGCATCGCCTCGACGCCCGCATTACTGCCGTGCGCCTCAGCATCCGGGTACAGATCCGAATTCTCCATGCCCACCGTGTACAGGTAGCCGAGCAGGCACTCATCGCCGCAGTCGTAACCGGTCGGCCACACATCGAACAGGGGCGACCCGGCCGAGAAGGTGGCATGCTCCAGATTGCGCGGAAGGCCGACGATCGTCGTCGAGCCCGTCTCGGCGTCGACACTCACCACCGAGATACTGTCGGGCCGCAGACCCATCCGGTCCGGGCCGGCATCGCCGCCCAGAAGCATGATGTTGTAGCGGCCATCGATCGGCTCCGCATAGTCGCCGCTGTCGAACACCGACGAAATCGTGTCACGGGTCACCCCCGCAAGGTGCCCCGCATACGCCGCACCACCCGCAACCGCCACCAACGCCACAACGGCCAGCCCGGCGATGAACGGACGCGCACCCGAACTCGCCCGCACCAGACGCACCAGACGCAGAGCGTCAAGCGTCAACACCACCCACAGCACCGCATAGGCGGACAGCAGCACCTGAACCACCGTCAACACGATCGGGTTCGTCGCCGCCATGATCAGCAAAGTGCGATTCAGCAGAAACACCAGCAACGCCACCAGCAGCAGCGCCCACAACAAGAACGTCGCCGACACGCCGAAACGGCCCAGCCTGCGGTTGCCCGCCAGCATCTGCGCCGTGCCCGGGATGAACAGATTCAACACCACAAGCCACCAGGCGCGCTTCGTCATCAGACCCCGCGACGACGTATCCGGGTGCCTCACCGGCGAAGAAGCACTCACAGCAGGCTCACGATCTGACTCAGCGCCACCGACTACAGCTTCGCCTGAAGCGCGGCATTCTTCTGCCCGACCTGCTTCTCAAGGTCAAGCGCATAGGCGGCCACCGCCTCACGCAGCGACACATCCGACGAACCCAGGATGCGCAGCGCCAGCAGGCCCGCATTCTTCGCGCCACCAATCGACACCGTCGCGACAGGGATGCCCGCAGGCATCTGCACGATCGACAGCAGAGAATCCATGCCATCCAGCCGCGCCAACGGCACCGGAACACCGATCACCGGCAGAGGAGTCACCGACGCGACCATGCCCGGCAGATGCGCGGCACCGCCCGCACCCGCAATGATGACCCGGATGCCACGGCCAGCGGCCTGCCTGCCGAACTCGATCATCCGATCGGGCGTGCGATGCGCCGACACAACCTCCACCTCGTGGGCGACACCAAACTCCGTGAGCACAGCGGCCGCATCGCCCATGACAGGCCAATCGGAATCGGAGCCCATGATGATCGACACAAGGGATTCGGGCATGGAAACGATAGTAGCGGCGGCGGCTTCGCGCTCACTGTGCAACACGCAGGGCCGCCTGTCAGTCGGCGAGGTGGGCTGCCGCCGCTCGCGCCTGGTATACGAGGTCGTCGAGATCGTCGCCCGCCACCGTCACATGCCCCACCTTGCGGCCGGGCCGAGACTCCTTGCCGTACCCGTGCAGCTTCACCATCGGATGCTCCGCCATCGCCGACACGAAGCGCGCGTCGAGCGACTCCCCTGCGGGCCCACCCAGCACGTTCACCATGACCGTCCACGGCTCGCGCCCGCCCGTCGCGCCCAGCGGCAGATCCAGCACCGCCCGAAGGTGCTGCTCGAACTGGCTGGTCGTGGACCCCTCAATCGTCCAATGCCCGCTGTTGTGCGGCCGCATCGCCAGCTCGTTGATCAGCAGGCGGTCATCCGTCGTCTCGAACATCTCCACGGCGAGCACGCCCGTCACATCCAGCCCCTCCGCGATGGCCACCGCGACGCTCTCAGCAACATCGGCAAGGCGCCCCGCCGAGCGCGGCGCCGGCGCAATCACCTCGGCGCACACGCCGTCGCGCTGAACACTCTCCACGACAGGCCACGCCACGATCTCACCCGACGGCCGGCGCGCCACCGACTGCGCCAGCTCGCGCCGAAAGTCGACCAGCTCCTCCGCCAGCAGCTCACCGACCGCCTCGAACCAGTCCGCGGCCTCGGCGCCGCTGCGCACCACACGCACACCCTTGCCGTCATAGCCACCGCGCGGAGTCTTCACCACTGCGGCGCCGCCATTCTCGGCGATGAACGCATCCAGCTGCTCGGCCGACGACACGGCCGCCCACACCGGCACCGGCATTCCCAGCTCGCTCAGCCTGCGCCTCATCAGAATCTTGTCCTGCGCGAACTGCAGAGCATCCGGCCCCGGCCTCACCACGACGCCCGCATCAACCAGCGCGCGCAGAACCGGCTGCGGAACATGCTCGTGATCGAAGGTGACCACATCGACCCCCCGCGCAAAACGAAGGACATCCTCCACATTTCGGTAGTCGCCGACCGCCGTAGCGGCAATATCGGCAGAACTTCCTTCGTTTTCGGCGAGCACCCGGATGCTCAGACCGAGCGCGATCGCAGGCGGAACCATCATGCGGGCCAACTGCCCGCCCCCGATGACACCAACGGTGAAAGTCATGGCACACTCCGGAACGTCAGAACGGATGCCCCGCCACAGCAGGCAGCAAAGGCTAGGCCCGGTGCGATTAGACTCGGGCGCTACACCTATCTTCGCCTATCGCCGGGGTCAACAATTGCGCAATCTGGTCACGCAGCTGAGCCGTTTCGGCGTAGTCGGAACCGTCGGCCTCGTCATCGACCTGACCGTGTTCAACCTGCTGCGCACCACCATTCTGGCCCCCGAAGTGCTCAGCGAAGGGCCCGTGCTCGCCAAGATCGCCTCCACCTCGATCGCCATCGCCGCCAACTGGATCGGCAACAGGTACTGGACCTTCCACCGCGAGAAACGCGCCCACCCCGTCGGCGAAGGCCTGCGCTTCGCCATCGTGAGTGTCGCCGCCATGGCCATCCCGCTCAGCTGCCTGTGGGTGTCGCACTACCTGCTCGGGCTCACCACGCTGCTCGCCGACAACGTGTCCACCAACGGGGTCGGACTCGTGCTCGGGATGCTGTTCAGATTCTGGCTGTACCGGGTATGGGTTTTTGCGCCGGAGGGTGGGCGTGCGGGGGTTGCCGGTCTCGAGACTGTCGCGCCAGAGCGCGACACCTCGACCAGCAGAACACTCGTGCCAGAGCGCGACACCTCGACCAGCAGGGGGACACCGCCGGTTGAGGGGCACGAAGTGCCGTCTCGAAACCGCAGGAGGCTACGGGCGGCCGAGGGCTCGGTAGGTCCAGCCGGCTTCGCGCCACTGCACAGGGTCCAGGCAGTTGCGCCCGTCGACGATCGCGGGCACCCGGGCGAGTGACGCCAACGCCACCGGGTCGAGCTCTCTGAACTCGCGCCACTCCGTCAGCAGCAGCACCGCATCCGCCCCCGTCGCCGCCTCCTGCGCGGACGCGACCGTGACCAGCTGGGGCGCGCGGCGGCGGGTCGTCTCCAGAGCCTGCGGGTCGGTCGCCACAACATCGGCGCCCAGCTCGGTCAGGCGCAGGGCCACATCCAGTGCCGGGGAATCGCGCACATCATCCGAATCGGGTTTGAAGGCGAGCCCCAGAACGGCGATGCGTTTGCCAGCCACATCGCCGCCGACGACCTCCCTCGCCAGGTCGACCATGCGCTCGCGCCGACGCATGTTGATGCCGTCGACCTCGCTCAGGAAGCTGAGCGCCTGGTCGACGCCGAGCTCCTCCGCCCGCGCCATGAACGCCCGGATGTCCTTCGGCAGGCAGCCACCGCCGAAGCCCAGCCCCGCATTCAGAAAACGGCGACCGATGCGGGCGTCGTAGCCGATCGCATCCGCCAACTGCGTCACATCCGCGCCCGTCGCCTCGGCCACCTCCGCCATCGCGTTGATGAAGGAGATCTTCGTCGCCAGGAACGCGTTCGCCGACACCTTCACCAGCTCGGCGGTCGCAAAATCGGTGACAACCTTCGGGCTGCCCGCCGCGAGCGCCGACGCGTACACCCCATCGAGCAGCGCCTCCGCCGTGACATCGCCGGGCGCGATTCCGTACACCAGGCGGTCGGGCGCCAGAGTGTCCTTCACGGCGAAACCCTCGCGCAGGAACTCCGGATTCCACGCCAGCGACGCGCCCGTCGACTCGACGAGCCCCACCAGCCGCGCCGCCGTGCCCACCGGCACCGTCGACTTGCCCACCACCAGATCGCCCGGCTTCAGATGCGGCAGCAGCGACTCGATCGCCGCATCCACGAACCGCAGATCGGCCGCATTGCTGCCCTCCAGCTGCGGGGTGCCCACCGCCACGAAATGCACGCGCGCCTCCGCGATCTGCGCCACATCCGTGCTGAAACGGAGGCGGCCGCTCGCCGACGCCGACAGCAGCAGCTCCGGCAGGCCCGGCTCGAAGAACGGCGGATGCCCCTCCGCCAGCAGCGCGATCTTCGCCGCATCCACATCGATGCCGATCACCTCATGCCCGAGCTCCGCCATGCAGGCGGCATGCACCGCGCCCAGATAACCGCAACCGATAACCGAAATCTTCACAGCATCCGTCCTTCGCGCTCAGGTGGGAAGACCACCGTACGATATCCCACCCGAACGAACGGTCAGCGTCTGCCCCACGCCTTCGTCTCATCCGGATGCGACGCCTCAGCCTGGCGACGAGCCGCAATCGGGTTCATGCCCTTCTCCATCAGATCGTGCAGCGTCGACTGCACCAGATCGGCGTGCGGAACATCGCGCAGAACCACCGGATGATCGAGGCCCGTATTGATCAGCACGTCACCGCTGCCGAACATCGACTGCAGTGCACCCTTGCGCACCGTCACGTCATAGCCGCGACTGTGCAGCAGCTCCTGCCGGCTGCGCGTGAACGTGCCGTGCCGCATGATGATGCGCCGACTCGTCACCACATAGCGCCGACTCAGCCAGCGAAACAGCGGCACGAAGAAGATCAGCAGGAGCAGCACGGTGCCGCCCACCGTCACTGCCAGATTCTGCCAGTCCTCCGCGAAGAAATTCGAGAAGTAGGCGAGCGCGCCCGAGCCGACGATCAGCAGCAGCGCAGGGAACAACAGAGCGCGCGCATGCGGCCTGAGGCGGGCGACAACGCGCTCCCCCTCAGAACCGGGCTCGACGAACTCCGAAGACATGAGTCATTCATACCGCAGATGGGTGACGTCACCGGCGGCGACAGACTGAAGCGCACCATCCCGCGCCCGCCGCACCACCAGCTGGCCCGCCGTGTCGAGCTCGACGGCGCGTGCCGTCTCAGAACCGCCACCCGGCAGCTGGATGCGCACAGAACGGCCCAGCGTCGCGCACTCCTCAGAGACCATGCGACGGATGCCCGAGGCATCCGCATCGCCATCATGCTGTTGCAGCAGACCGTAGAGTGCGCGCAGCTCACGCAGATACGCCGACAGCGCGCGGTCAGGCAGGCCGTCGGCGTCAGCCCCGTGCAGCGTCAACGACGTCGCCGTGTCGACCGGCAGCCCATCGGCCGGAATCGTCAGATTCAACCCCGCCCCGAGCACGACCGCCGGCGCACCGCTGCCCGGCGACGGCACCAACTCGGCCAACAGCCCGGAGACCTTCTTCTCCGTTCTGCCCGCATCGGCGTCGCGCACCCCGATAAGCACATCGTTCGGCCACTTGAGCGTGACGAGCGGGCGCAGGCCTGCGGCGGCTTCGGATGCGACGGATTCGGCTTTGGACTCGGACGCTTTGGACTCGGCTTTGGATTCCGGCGCGGCTTCGGATGCCGACGCCAGCACCTCGCGCACGGCACGCGCCATGGCGACGCCGGCGATCAGCGGCAACCAGCCGAACGCCTCAAGCGAGAAGGTGGGGCGCAGCAGCACGGAGACGGCGAGCGTCTGCCCGGCCGGAGCCACCCAGCTGCGGCCGAGTCGCCCCCGGCCGCCCGTCTGGTTGTCGGTGACGACGACCGAGAACTCGGGCCAGCCCTCCGCGGCGTGCGCGACCAGCACCGTGTTCGTGGAGCCACACTCGGCGAGCGCCTCAAGTCGGGTGGCGTGCGGTGTACTCAGCGGCAGCAGCATCCGCCCAGCGTAGCGACCGCGCTCTGCCGGCCCCGCGCATCCGCCGGCCCCGCGCATCCGCTCGCCTCTCCCCCGGGGCTCTGCCGAAAACGAAGGACATCCGTGCCGGATGTGCCCCGCAGGGCGCCATCGGGGTCGAAAGCGGCACGATCTCCTTCG
The DNA here is from genome assembly GCF_006716125.1 of Homoserinimonas aerilata. NCBI lineage: Bacteria > Bacillati > Actinomycetota > Actinomycetes > Micrococcales > Microbacteriaceae > Homoserinimonas > Homoserinimonas aerilata. The sequence continues at coordinate 1,865,863 of NZ_VFOM01000001.1, forward strand.
TTTTCGGCGGGCCGCTACTATGAGCGCGTGACCCCACCCGCAACGAGCGCCCGCGCCCGCGCCGTCCACTCGATCATGCGCGCCTCCGCCCGGATGAACGCCGCAGAGCCCGAACTGCTCGGCCTCGCCGCCGTCGTGCGCCCCGGCGACCACGTCTTCGACGTCGGCGCCGCCTACGGCATGTACACGTTCCCGCTCGCCGCCATCGTCGGCCCGAACGGCAGCGTCAACGCCTTCGAACCACAGAAACGCGGGCAGCGGATGCTCAGGGCTGTTCAGAAGATCACCGGCGGCCGCAACATCCGCCTCGCGCAGGCCGCCGTCGGCCCGCAGCCCGGCGAGCACCCCATGCTTCTGCCGGTGCGCTTCGGGGTTCCCATCTACGGGCACACGCATGTCGGAACAGGAACCGACCGGGCGCTCACCCCGCAGGCCGCGCACACCAGAACCTGGACCACCGAGATGGTGTCCGTCGACTCGTGGTGCGAAACGCACGGCATCGACACCGTCAGCTTCATGAAGGTCGACGTTGAGGGTTTCGAGCCGAACGTGCTCGAGGGCGCACAGAACGCCATCGAGACGAACCGGCCCAGCCTGCTGCTCGAGATCGAAGACCGCCACATCGGCCGCTACGGGCGCGACGCCAACGCATTCGCCGACGAGATCCGGGCCCGCTGGCCCGAATACCGGATGTACACGTGGTCGGGCGGCGACTGGGCCCCGACCGAGCGGGTGACCCTCGGCATCCGCAACTACCTCTTTGCCACCGACGCAGCATTCGCGCGCCCGACTTTGTAGCTTTTCACCAGAGGCGGTGCACCCCCTGCCGGTAAAGTGATGCGGGTGACTGCCGAGAACACCTCCCCCGCCGCAGGCGATGCCGCCCCCGATCTGTACACGACCGCGGGCAAGCTCGCCGATCTGAAGAACCGCTACCACGAGGCGGTCACCGCGAGCGGCGAGAAGGCCATCGAGAAGCAGCACGCGAAGGGCAAGAAGACCGCCCGCGAGCGCATCGAACTGCTGCTCGACCACGGCTCCTTCGTCGAGCTGGACGAGTTCGTGCGCCACCGCACGCACGCCTTCGGCATGGACAAGTCGCGCCCCTACGGTGACGCCGTCGTCACCGGCACGGGCACCATCCACGGCCGCCCGGTCGCCGTCTACTCGCAGGACTTCACCATCTTCGGCGGCTCCCTCGGCGAGGTCGCCGGCGAGAAGATCATCAAGGTCATGGATCTGGCGCTGCGCCTCGGCATCCCCATCATCGGCATGCTCGACTCGGGCGGCGCGCGCATCCAGGAGGGTGTCGTCGCGCTCGGCAAGTACGGCGAAATATTCCGACGCAACACCATGGCATCCGGCGTCATCCCGCAGATCTCCATCATCATGGGCCCTGCCGCGGGCGGTGCCGTCTACTCGCCCGCCCTCACCGACTTCGTCATCATGGTCGACAAGACCAGCCAGATGTTCGTCACCGGCCCGGATGTCATCAAGACGGTCACCGGCGAAGATGTCGGCATGGAGGAGCTCGGCGGCGCGCTCACCCACAACAAGGTCTCCGGCGTCTCGCACTACCTGGCCAGCGACGAGGATGACGCGCTCGACTATGCGCGCACCCTGCTGTCGTTCCTGCCCGACAACAACCTGGCCGAGCTGCCCACCTACGCGAGCGAGGTGGAGCTGGAGATCACCGACGACGACCGCAGGCTCAACACGGTCATCCCGGACAGCCCCAACCAGCCGTACGACGTGACCACCATCATCGAGCACATCGTCGACGGCGGCGACTTCCTTGAGGTGCAGCCGCTGTTCGCCCCGAACATCGTCATCGGCTTCGGCCGCGTCGAGGGCCGCCCGGTGGGCATCATCGCGAACCAGCCGAACGCGATGGCCGGAACCCTCAACATCGACGCCGGCGAGAAGGCGTCACGCTTCGTGCGCTTCTGCGACGCGTTCAGCATCCCCATCCTCACCCTCGTCGACGTGCCCGGCTACCTTCCGGGAACCGACCAGGAGTGGACGGGCGTCATCCGCCGCGGCGCCAAGCTGCTGTACGCCTACTCTGAGGCGACCGTGCCGCTCGTCACCGTCATCACCCGCAAGGCCTACGGCGGCGCGTACATCGTCATGGGCTCGAAGCAGCTGGGCGCGGACATCAACTACGCCTGGCCGACCGCCGAGATCGCCGTCATGGGCGGCCAGGGCGCCGTGAACATCCTGTACCGCGGCGACATCAAGGCGGCCGAGGCGAACGGCGAGGACGTCGCCGCCGTGCGCACCCGCCTCGCCAACGAGTACACCTACAACGTGGCCAGCCCGTTCCTCGCTGCGGAGCGCGGCGAGCTCGACGGCGTCATCGAGCCGGCCGCCACGCGTGTGCTGGTGACGAAGGCGCTGCGCACGCTCAAGACGAAGCGCGAGAGCATGCCGCCGAAGAAGCACGGGAACATTCCGCTGTGACCTCCGCCGCCCCCGCGAATGCGCCTGATGCCTCTGGCTCGTCTGACTCGTCTGCTGCCGTGAATGCTCCGGATGCCGTGGGCGGCATGGACGCGCCGGCCACGGTCGCGCCTGTTGTCGCGATCGTCGGGGGCAACCCGTCCGCGGCCGAGGTCGCTGCGGTGACCGCCGTGGTGACGGCCGCGATCGACGAGTTGGCGTCGGCGGGCGATGACGGGCCCGAACCGCAGCCGTCTGCGTGGAGTCGCAGCCAGCGCGGAATTCGTACCCCGATGCATCCGGGTGCTGGTGCGTGGCGGGGCTTCACCGCCTGACTCTTGTGACCCTCGTCCGGGTCACTTTTGACCCCTTGTACCCCGATTGCGGGGTGCGATTCGGCGGAATAGGGCAAAAATTCGTCAATTTTGTACCCCGAACGTCCCCCAAAATGACGACTTTCATGTAGTCTCAAATCACTGCAGTATTGATTGTGCTAGGTGTCACTCTAAGAGTCACACCACCATCCATTAGCCGACTAGGGTAAGCGGGCCAATGGATTGGGGGCGAGTCAGGGCGATATTCGGGTTATCGCCCTGACTCGGGGTTTCAGGGCCGGGAGCATCGCTCCCGGCCCTTTCTCCTTGCCCCGTTTGTCCCCCGGTGCGGGTTCGCCCTCAGGGAACGAGGCAGCCCGGACCACCCGGACTCTGCCGACAGTCCTCATCCACCAGCACCGTCCTGACCGTGTATGCCCTGGCCGTGATGGGCTCGGATGTGACGCGCACCGTGCCCGGGATCCCCACCCAGTCGGCACCCGCGTAGCGATACTCGGCCGTGTGGAAGCTGGTGAGCACAATCTGGTAGCTACCGCGCTGCGTGTAGACGTGGCTGGCGGGCGTCTGTGCGAACTCCGCCACCCGCAGCGACTCCCACGACCCTCCGGCCGTCTCGAGCAGCGCATCGCTGCCGTCCCCGTACGACCAGCCGTAGCCGATCGGTGTGAAGCGCACGGTCGCCTGCTGCCCGAGCAGAACGCCGTCGACGGTGTGGGCGGATGCTTCGGCATAGAAGTTCGTCTCCAACCCCACCACCATCCACCCAGCGGGCTGCATCCGCGGAACAGCCTCCTGCGCGCGGAACGACGCGATGTCGGCCAACGTCACCGCCGCCGGGTCGTCAGGCACAGCCACCCGCGCCTGCGGGCTCACCGCCTCGAACTGCATGCGCCGCTGATACTGCTCGGCCGACTCACCCGGCTGCCGCTCCCACCACTCGAGCACGACCCACGGGGCACTCCGGCCGGGCAGCTTGCCTGCGCCCCCGGGGCTCGCAGCGCCTGGACCCGCCGGGGTCTCCGCCCTCAGCGTCGCCCCACCGACGTCGACATCGGCGGTCACCTTCTGTGCGCAAATTCCGAGCCTCTCGGCCTGATAACTACACCCAGCAGCGGTTGCCATCTGCGGCACAACCACGCCAACCATCATGACTATGGCGCTCGCACCCAGAGCAATCAAGAATCTCAGCACAGCGACCCCTTTCCCCATTTTTCCCAAGCCGCAACTTTGAGCGAGCTTTCGGGGGCCGCTTCAAAAGTCACTTCCACCGTCGTGTTCGGTTCGGTGGTGCCGATGCGCTCGCCTGAACCGTCGACAAGCATTGACTCGTCGTAGTCGATGCACGCGTAGATCATCACCGACGTCGTTGACCCTTGTAGGAACATCTGCTGGAATCTGGTCGCGGAGACAGCGGAAATTCCCTCCTGTCTCACTCCGAGATCTCTCATCTCCGCGTAACCAGCCAGCTCCACCTCGAGCCACTTCTCCGTAACCAGCGGGGCAATTCGTTCTGGGTCAGCCGCCCCCTCCTGAAGAATCAGGTCGGCCATGGCTAGATAGTCTTCCAACACCTTCTCCGCCGCCGCGAGCGCCTCCTCCTCAGAGGCGAAGGCCACAGCGGGGGCCTGCGGGCTCGGGGTGGCCTGCGGGGCTGCCGGCGTGCATCCGTTGATCAGCAACAGCACCAGCAGGAAGAGCGCGAGGAGACTCGCGACGAGCACGACGCGAGCACGGGAGCGCGTCGAGGCGGCAGGGCGTGGGGGCATGCCGTGACGGTAGCGGATTCGCGGATCGGGCAGCGAAAGTTTTCCACAGCCGGGGCAGGCAGCAAACGCTGGACGCGCAGCAGGCACCGCGAACGCAGCGAGAGGCCGCCGCTCAGACCGTGCGCGGGATCTCGAGCCAGAGTTCGATGTCGGGATCGTCACTCTCGTCGTTGCCGTTGCCCGCGGAGTGGCCGAGCAGGTTGACGCCGCTGGAGGCGAGCCCGACGACGGTGACGGCCGTGTCGGAGCCGGGCGGCACCGTGCGCACCACGATGGTCTCGGCCTTGCTCCTGCCGATCGCGCGGGCGACCTCCGCGCGGATGCGCCCCTGGTCGCCCTCGGCCAGATCATCGAGCCCGCCCTCATCGAGCAGGTTCACCGTCGCGCCCCTCCTGCGGGCGATCATCACCTGCTCCCGCACGGCGTCGCTCAGCAGCGTGCGCCCGCGGATCTCGTCACGGATGGCAGCCTCCAGGAAGAGGCACTCCTGCCGATGCCCCGGCGTCAACTGCGCGCCCGTCGCCACGATGTGCCGCAGCATCGGCAACGCCATGCGCCCCGTCTTCTCGAGCCGGAACTGCCGCTCGAACAGGTGCGCCTCCTGCGCCGCCTGCCACTCGGCCGTCTCCCGTTCTGCGACGGCGTAGGCCCGCGCATCCTTCTCCGCCTTGCGCAGCGACGACTGCAGCATGTGAGACACGCCCACCCACAGCACGCTGCCGAACACGCCCAGAAGGCCCAGCGCGCCCGGCCCCGCCCACAGGATCGTGTGCACGACGAGCGCCGCAACACCCAACCACGCCAGCAGCAGGTGGCCGCGCGCCGAGATGAACACCATCAGCGCGCCGACGCCCGCCACATACCAGGTCGAATAGTCGGACCCGAGCGGGCGGCCCAGGTCGAGCTGACTGGCCACCATGATCGGCAGGGCGATGCTGACGGCCACCGCGCCCAGGGCGACGACGAATGACATCCGCTTCGACAGCGGGGCCAGGCAGGCGATGCTCGCCACCGCGAACAGGCCCATCGCCGCGAAATAGAGCGGCGGGTTCGAGCCCGAGTCCACGGAGGAGAGCGCCAGCACCAGAAGGTAGCCGGCGAAGACGGCACCGAGGCCGACGATCACGTAGCGGGGCACGGCGATGTTCACGACGGATTCCCTTCTGGGCCGACGAGAACGGATGCCGCACCGCCTGGCGTCGGGAGAACATCCGCCGGCCACCGCAGCCGCACCACCGTGCCCTCGCCCGGGCGCGAGACGATCTCGACAGACCCCCCGGCCCCCGACATCCGCTCAAGGATCGACACCCGGACGCCCAGCCGTTCGGCAGGAATGCCCCGCAGATCGAAGCCGACACCGGTGTCTCCCACCTCGATCAGGATGCCGCCCGCATCCGACTCCTCCGCCGTCACCCAACGCTCGACACTGCCCTCCCCCGCATGCTGGAGGCTGTTCACCATCGCCTGCAGGGTCGCCGCGACCACGGCGTCGGCCGCCAACGCCGGCAGCGTGCCCGTCAACGCGGCCCTCTGATTGAGGTGGAACGGCATCGTCATGCCGCCCCTCGCCTCCGATATGCGGTCGACGACCGAGCGGATGTCCACAGTCGCGTCATCATCGGGAGCCGCCGCCTCCGCCTCCCGGAGGTGGGCGATCGCGTTGCGCGCCAACGTCGCCGCCAGCTCGCGCTGCTCGGCGGTGTCGGCCCGGCCCGCCGTGAGGAACGCGGTGAGCACACTGTCGTGCACGATCGAGTCGACCTGCACCCGCTCCACCTCGGTGGCGTGCTCGCGCACCGCCCGACCGTAGCGTTCGAGCGCCGTCGCCTGCGCGGCATCGACGGAGGCGGCCGCCGAGCGCAGCATCGTGATGATCACGAGCACCGCACCGCCCAGCAGGATCGCGTACAGCACGTCGAGCCCGACAAGGCCCAGGGGCGCCGACCCACCGTACGGGCTGGCGCGCACGACCCCGTACAGGGCCGGGGCGAGCGCAAGATAGGCGGTCGCCACCCACACCGGGAACGCGACCGCCGCCGCCGCCGTCGCAACCGTCATCAGGAACCACAGCCACGGCCGGTCGTCAGACCCCCACGAGGGGCCGGCGATCGAGGGAACCCACAACACCAGCAACAGCAGGAACACTGCGGCCAGCACCGCATTCACGGTGCGAACGCCGACCCGCGCGATCGCGGCGACGACGGCGAGCAGGAGCAGGCCGTAGAAACTGATCGCGGTGCCCGCCCACCAGCTCGGCTCCACGAACGGCTGCTGAGCGAACAGCGCCGGCACCGCCTGAGCCCCGAAGAGCAGACCGAACGCGGCCACCGCACGAGAAATGACGACCTCGAGGCGGGCCCCATTCACCGGCCGACGGCGCGACGGCATCCCAAGAGGTGCGCCCGACCTCGACACGGTCAGACGAGGAGACGGATGCCCGTCAGTCGTCATCGACGCCATCGGCGTCCATACCCGGCAGAATGCCGTCCTCGACGGCCCTCCGCAGCAGATCCACCTTGGTCGGTGCGGGGCGACCCACCTCCACATACTTCATGCGGATGCGGTCCAGATACTCACGAGCCGTCGAATAGCCGATACCCAGCTGCTCGGCGGCGTGCTTCAACGGCAGCCCGGAGGCGTACAGGTGCAGGATCTCACGCTCACGCCGGCCCAGCTGCGCCTTCGCGAAGTCACTGTCCGCATCGATCGCGGTCGCCCACTCCAGGTTGTTGAGCACATCCCCGCGCGCGACCGTCTCGATGGCCGTCATCACGATCTGTGTCGCCGCAGACTTCGGGATGACCCCTGCCGCGCCCGCGGCGAGCGCCTCGCGAACCAGTGCGACCCGGTCGGCGATGCTGTGCACCAGCACGGCGGACCCGGTGGCCTGCACCCGCTTCACATTCTGGGTGACCGTCGAACCGTCACCGATCGACAGATCCAACACGACGACGTCGTTCTCGCGACCGAGGAGGTTCTCCTCGAACTCCTGAACGGATGCGGCGGCCGTCACGAAATCGAAGCCCGCCTCGAGACAGGCGGCCCGAAGGCCGAGCCGAACCGACTCGTGGTCGTCGACGACGGAAACGCGGATAGGGGGCCGGGTGGTGTCGCTCATCGCGTACGGGTCTCGCTCTCTGTGCCGTGGAACTCACGCCAAGCAGGGGCTCCCGTGGGGGTCCGGGAATTGCCGCCACCGTGCGCATCCCATTCTACCGACGCGACGACACCATTCGACGGCCAAAGCGTGCGCGGTCACGCTGCGCGTCACAGATCAGCCGGCCGGCACCAGGGTCGCGACAGCCTCGACATGGTGCGTGTTCGGGAACAGATCGAACGCCCGCAGGCGCGACAACTCCCAGCCCCGCTCGCGCAGAAGCGCCACATCGCGGGCCAGCGCCACAGGATCACAGGCCACATAGACGATCTGCGCCGGCTCCAGCCCGACCAGATGATCCACGACCTCCTTGCCTGCACCCGACCGCGGCGGATCCAGCACCACCGTCGCACCCCGCCACGACGTGGCCGAGCCGCGCAGACCCTGCAGGTACCGGTCCACGCGCGACGTGACCGCCTGCGACCCCAGCCACTCGACCAGGTTCGACGCGGCATGATCGGTGGCCAACGCATCCGATTCAACCGTCGTGATGCGGGTCGTCGGGCCGAAACGGTCCGCGACGGCGGCCGCCAGAAGACCCACACCCCCATACAGATCATGATTGGATGCCCGCGGGTCGAACAGATCGCCATCGATCGCATCCTGCACGGCAGAGGTCAGCGTCTGCGCCGCACCGTGGTGCACCTGCCAGAAGCCGCGCACATCCACCGCGAACTCGCGCTCACCCACCAGCTCCGTCACCCTGTGCGGCTTCGGGCGCCCCTTCGACGTCGAATCGCCCGCCAGAACGAAGGCGTTGCTGCCCGACGGCGCAACGATGTCGACATGCGTCGCGCCATTGAAGCGCTCATCGAGCGGGGTCAGGCGCGCCACCTCGGGCGACGCCAGCGGCACACTGTCGACAGGGATCACCGTGTGCGAGCGGGCCGCAAAGGGGCCCAGCGTGCCATCCTTCGCCACATGCAGGCGCAGGCGCGTGCGCCAGCCGGTACCGTCGGGCTCGCCATCGATCGCCTCCACCCGCACATCACTGTCGACGCCCGCCATGCGCTGTAGGGCATCCGCCAGCACCTGACGCTTGAGCTCCCGCTGGTGGCCGGGAGCGATATGACCGAACTCGGCACCACCCGCCCGCCGCTCGGGGGCGCGGTCGACGGAAGCCTCCGCCCACACGTGCGGCTGCCGGTGCTCACTCGGCGACACCACCGACACCGTCTCGGCACGCCAGAACGACTTCTTCGCATCATCCGTCACCCGCACCAGAACCCGCTCACCCGGGATGGCGTCGGCGACGAACACAACGCGCCCCTCATGGCGGGCCACCGAGATACCGCCATGCGCGATATTGGTAACGTCGACCTCGAACTCCGCACCCAGCATTTCACCCATCCCTCGAGCATAGGAGCACCGTGCTGACAGAGAACACAGCGCCCGCCGCGGGCTTTGAGGGTGGCGTGCGCCTGTACCTCGCCTCCACCTCGCCGGCCCGGCTCGCCACGCTGCGCGCCGCCGGCATCGAACCGGCCGGCCTGATCAGCCCCGGCGTCGACGAGGACGCCGTCGTCGAGGCGCTCTCTGTGGGGCGCGCACCGCTCAGCGCGGCCGAAGTCGTCGGCGAACTCGCCAGGGCGAAGGCGGAGGCCGTCATCGGGCAGCTCGTCGACGGCGAACCCATCGACGGCTTCATCCTCGGCGGCGACTCGGCATTCGAACTCGACGGCGACGTGCTCGGCAAACCGCACACCGCATCCGTCGCCCGCGAACGCTGGGCGAAAATGGTCGGCCGCACCGGCGTGCTGCACTCCGGGCACTGGCTCATCGACCACCGCGGCGGGGTCGTGGGCGAGGCCGCCGGCATCGTCGAGGACGCCGCCGTCACGTTCGCCTCCGATGTGGACACCGACGAGATCGACGCCTACATCGCCACGCGCGAGCCGCTCAGCGTCGCCGGGGCATTCACGATCGACAGCCTCGGCCAGGCGTTCATCAGCCACATCGACGGCAACCCGAGCACCGTCATCGGGCTGTCCGTGCCGGCGCTGCGCGGCCTGCTGCGCACACACTTCGGCGTCGCGTGGCCGCGGCTCTGGAACCGCTGACGCGCGCCTGCCCGTGGCCGCGCTTGTAGACAGGCACAGCGTGGCATCCGCCATTTTTGTGGGGCTTGGCCAAAAACGGAGCCAAAGGGCCGAATAAGCTAGAGAACTATGCCCCGCATCTCCAAAGTCCTCATCGCCAACCGTGGCGAGATCGCCGTCCGCATCATCAGGGCGGCGAAGGACGCCGGAATCGGCTCCATCGCCGTGTACGCCGACCAGGATCGCGACGCCCGGCACACCCGCCTCGCCGACGAGGCCTACGCGCTCGATGGCACCACGAGCGCCGACACCTACCTCGTCATCGACAAGATCCTCTCCATCGCGCGCCGCTCCGGCGCCGACGCCGTGCACCCCGGCTACGGCTTCCTCGCCGAGAACGCCGACTTCGCCCGCGCCGTCATCGCCGCCGGCCTCATCTGGATCGGCCCGTCGCCCGAAGCGATCGAGAAGCTCGGAGACAAGGTCTCCGCACGCCACATCGCCGAGAAGGTCGGCGCCCCGCTCGCGCCCGGAACCCTCAACCCGGTCAGCGGCGCCGAAGAGGTGCTCGACTTCGTCGACCAGCACGGCCTTCCCGTCGCCATCAAGGCAGCATTCGGCGGCGGCGGCCGCGGCCTCAAGGTCGCCCGCACCCGCGAGGAGGTGCCCGAGCTCTTCGAGTCGGCCACCCGTGAGGCGATCGCCGCATTCGGCCGCGGCGAGTGCTTCGTCGAGAAATACCTCGACAAGCCCCGCCACGTCGAAACCCAGTGCCTGGCGGATGCTCACGGCAACGTCGTCGTCATCAGCACCCGCGACTGCTCCCTGCAGCGCCGCCACCAGAAGCTCGTCGAGGAGGCGCCCGCGCCGTTCCTCAGCGAGGAGCAGAACCGGCTTCTGTATGAGTCGTCGAAGGCGATCCTGCGTGAGGTCGGCTACGTCGGCGCCGGCACCTGCGAGTTCCTTGTGGCTGCGGACGGCACCATCTCGTTCCTTGAGGTGAACACCCGGCTGCAGGTCGAGCATCCGGTGTCTGAGGAGGTCACAGGCATCGACCTGGTGCGCGAGCAGTTCCGCATCGCCGAGGGCGGCACCATCGACTACGACGACCCGCAGCCGCGCGGCCACTCCTTCGAGTTCCGCATCAACGGTGAGGACCCGGGCCTGAACTTCATGCCCTCCCCCGGGCCCATCCACGTGTTCCGCGTGCCCGGCGGCCCCGGCATCCGCGTCGACAGCGGCGTCACCACCGGCGACGTCATCAGCGGCGCGTTCGACTCCATGATCGCGAAGCTCATCGTCACCGGATCGAGCCGAACGGATGCGCTTGAGCGCGCACGCAGGGCGCTCGACGAGTTCGAGGTGGCCGGCCTGCCCACGGTGCTGCCCTTCCACCGCACCATCGTGCGCGACCCAGCCTTCACCGAGGAGCCGTTCAGCATCTACACCCGCTGGATCGAGACCGAATTCGTCAACGAGCTGGAACCGTGGACGGGCGAACTGGAGCCGGCCGCCGCTCCCGCAGAACGCCGCAACGTCGTCGTCGAGGTCGACGGCAAGCGGGTCGAGGTGAGCCTGCCCGGCCGCGTCACGCCCACCGCCGGGGGAGCCTCGCGCGCCCTCGCGGCGCCGCCCCGCCGCAGCGCCGGCGCATCCGTCTCCACCGCGACCGGCGACTCCGTGAAGGCGCCCATGCAGGCGACCATCATCAAGTTCGCCGTCGCCGAAGGCGACAAGGTCGTCAAGGGCGACCTGATCCTCGTGCTCGAGGCCATGAAGATGGAGCAGCCGCTCACCGCCCACAAGGACGGCGTGGTCACGAACATCAACGCCGCCGTCGGCGCGACCGTGTCATCCGGTCATCTGCTGCTCAACATCGTCTAGTCCGCTGACGACGCGCTGGCAGCCTGAACCCGGCCGCGCGCCTCAGTAGCCGAGCTGTGCGAGCGAGCCGCGGATCGCATCCGCCGAGGCGTGCAGCCGCGCGTCCTCATCGACAGAGAACGGGGTCTCGGCGATCGGCACGGCACCCGACGCGCCAACGACGCTCGGCACCGACAGGGCGACGTCGCCGATGTCGCGGTAGTCGCCCAGCACCGTACTCACCGGCAGGATGGCGCGCTCGTCCCGCAGTACGGCCTCCACGATACGAGCACCCGAGAGCCCGATCGCATAGTTCGTGACGCCCTTGCCGGCGATGACCTTGTACGCAGCCTCGCGCACCTCGGTGGCGATCCGGTCCAGCTCGTCGCGCCCCACAGGCCGCCCCTGCGCCCAGTCGAGCAGCGGCACGGAACCGATCGTCGCCGACGACCACAACGGAAACTCGGTGTCGCCGTGCTCACCAACAATGTGCGCGTGCACGCTCGATGTCGCCACCCCAGCACGCCGGGCCAGCAGCGTGCGCAGCCGAGAAGTGTCGAGCACCGTGCCGGAGGCGAAGACCCGCTCCGCCGGCAGACCCGAGACACGGCGGGCCACAACGGTGAGAACGTCGCACGGGTTTGTGACCAGCATGTAGACGGCATCCGGCGCCCGCTCCAGCAGCTGTGGCATCAGTCCCTCCAGGATGCGCGCATTCGTGCCCGCAAGATCCATGCGCGTCTGCCCCGGCCGCTGGTTCGCTCCCGCGGTGACCACCACCACGTGAGCGCCCTCGACGACGGCCAGATCGGACCCGCCCTCCACCTCGCTGGACCCCGTGAACTGGGTGCCATGTGCGAGATCGAGCGTCTCGGCATCCACCTTGGCCTCATTGATGTCGTACAGCGCCACCCTGCGCGCAGAACCGCGGATGAGAGCCGCATAGGCGAGGCTCGCCCCGACGCTTCCCGCACCGATGACAGCCAGTTTCGAATTCTCGATCACGCTCATGCAGTCAGTCTTGCAAACCGGCCGGGCATGTGCGAGAACCGATCAGCTTCTGGGCCGGCTCAGTTGACGATGTGCAGGGCGCGGGCGGCATCCGTGATGCTGCTCGACAGCGAGGGGTAGACGGCGAAGGCGTTCGCCACCTGGTCGACCGTGAGCCGCTGCTCGATGGCGATCGAGATGGGCAGGATCAGATCGGATGCGCGCGGCGCGACGACGACACCGCCGATGATGGTGCCGGAACCGGTGCGGGCGAAGAGCTTCACGAAGCCGTGCTTGAGCCCCATCATCTTGGCGCGCGGGTTCTGCACGAGCGGGATCTTGTAGATGTCGCCCTGGGCGATGCCCTCCTCGATCTGCCGCTGCGTCCATCCGACGGTCGCGATCTCGGGCTGCGTGAAGATGTTCGAGGTGACATTGCGCAGCTCGGTCGGGTTCACCGCGTCGCCCATCGCGTGGTAGACGGCCGTGCGGCCCTGCATCGAGGCGACGGATGCGAGGGGCAGGAAGTCGCTGCAGTCGCCGGCCGCGTAGATGCTCGGCATGCTCGTGCGCGCCACCCGGTTGACGCGGATGTGACCAGACTCGGTCAGCTGAACGCCCGCCTCCTCGAGGCCGATGCCCTTCGTGTTGGGCACAGAGCCGACCGCCATGAGACAGTGACTGCCCTCCACCGTGCGGCCATCCGACAAGGTCACCAGCACGCCGTCGCCGTCGCGCACCACACTGTCGGCGCGGCACTTGTTCATGACGGTCATGCCCGCCCGGGTGAAGACATCCTCGATGACGCGGGCGGCATCCGCATCCTCGCCCGGCAGCACCTGGTCGCGGCTCGAGATGAGCGTCACCTGCGCGCCGAGCGCCGTGTAGGCGGAAGCGAACTCGGCACCCGTCACACCGGAACCGACGACGATGAGATGCTCGGGGATCGAATCGAGGCTGTACAGCTGCGTCCAGGTGAGGATGCGCTCACCATCGGGCTTCGCAGAATCGAGGATGCGCGGGCTCGCCCCCACCGAGACGACGACCGTGTCAGCCTCGATGTTGTCGAAATCCTTCGCGGCCCTGCCCTTGCCCGTCGACACGAGCAGATTGTTCGGCCCGTCGAGGCGCCCGTCGCCCTGCACGATGGTGACTCCGGCACGGGTCAGCTGCGACCGCATGTCCTCCGACTGCTGGCGGGCGAGCCGCAGAAGCCGCTGGTTGACGGCCCGCAGATTCACGGCCACCTCGGGGCGCACCGGGCGATCCCGGTCATCACGGGCAAAGAACTGCACGCCCAGCTCGCCGGCGTCGCTGATGGCCTTCGCCGCCTCCGCCGTGGCGATGAGCGTCTTGCTGGGCACGACATCGGTGAGAACCGCGGAACCGCCGACGCCGACACGCTCGACCAGCGTGACCTCGGCGCCCAGCTGGGCCCCGGCGAGAGCGGCCTCAAAACCGCCCGGCCCTCCCCCGAGAATGGCGATCCGCTGCTTGCGCTCAAATTTGTAGGCCATTGCTCCATTCTCTCGCAGGCGCGGGCCTGCAACCAACCACGGCGCGGCGGGCCGTGCGCCGTGTTTCGGGCCGCGCCACGCGCATCCGGAGCCCGTCTCGCGCGGCGTCTCCGCAAAACCCGCTGGTGCCCCTGCCGCAAATCTCGGGCGCCCTGCCGAAAACGAAGGAGATCGTGCCCGGATGCGCCCCACAGGCGCCCCACGCGGCACTTTTCGGCACGATCTCCTTCGTTTTCGGCAGCGCCCCACGGCGGGCGATGGGGCACCGGATGCGCGAGGCATTTCCGCGCGGCCCAACGGCTAATAGAGTGGCCTGATGGAACAGAACAACCCCCTCGACGACCCCGCGGCCGACCCCTTCGCGATCGCCGCGGCAGCCGCATCCGACATCGCCGAGAAGACCGGCGTCGAACGGCACGACATCGCCCTCACGCTCGGCAGCGGTTGGGCGAAAGCGGCCGACCTGATCGGGGAGACCACCGCCACGATCCCCGCCACCGAGATCACCGGGTTCAGCAGGCCCGCCCTCGAGGGCCACGTCGGCTCGCTGCGCTCCGTGCTGCTGCCGAACGGCAAGCGCGCGCTCATCATCGGCGCCCGCACCCACTACTACGAAGGCCACGGCGTGCGCCGGGTCGTGCACAGCGTGCGCACGGCGGCGGCCACAGGCGCAACGACCATGATCCTCACGAACGGCGCCGGCGGCATCCGCGAAAGCTGGAAGCCCGGCTCGCCCGTCCTCATCAGCGACCACATCAACCTCACGGCCGACTCGCCGCTCGAGGGCGCAACCTTCATCGACCTCACCGACCTGTACTCGAGTCGCCTACGTGACGTGGCGAAGGGCATCGACCCGAGCCTCGACGAGGGCGTCTACGTGCAGTTCCGCGGGCCCCACTACGAGACACCCGCCGAGGTGCAGATGGCGAAGACCATCGGCGGCCACATCGTCGGAATGTCGACCGCCCTCGAAGCGATCGCCGCACGCCAGGCCGGCATGGAGGTGCTCGGCCTGTCGCTCATCACCAACCTGGCGGCGGGCATCCAGACAACCCCTCTCAGCCATCAGGAGGTCATCGAGGCCGGCCGCGAGGCGGAGCCCGTCATCAGCAAGCTGCTCGCCGAGATCGTGGGTGCGCTGTGAGCGAGCAGCTGATCGCGCAGGCGAAGGCCTGGCGCGCCCAGGATCCCGACGCCGAGACGCGGGCAGAGCTCGAAACCCTGATTGCGGATGCCGAGGGCGGCAACGAGGCAGCAGTCGCCGAACTGCACTCCCGCTTCGACGAGCGCCTCGTCTTCGGAACCGCCGGCCTGCGCGGCCGCATCGAAGCCGGCCCCGCCCGCATGAACAGGGTGCTCGTCTCGCAGGCGGCCGCAGGCTTCGCCGCCTACCTGCTCTCCCGCGAGACGACGCCCAGCGTCGTCATCGGCTACGACGGCCGCAAGAACTCGCAGATCTTCGCGACGGACACGGCCGAACTGATGGCCGGCGCCGGAGTGCGCGCCATCATCCTGCCCCGCCTGCTGCCGACCCCCGTGCTCGCCTTCGCCGTGCGCGAGCTCGGCGTCAGCGCCGGTGTCATGGTCACCGCGTCACACAACCCGCCCGACGACAACGGTTACAAGGTGTACCTCGGCGGCCCCGACGGCGGCTCACAGATCGTCACGCCGGCGGATGCGGAGATCGAGAAGCAGATCGCCGCCGTCGCCGCGGAGCAGAACGTGCTCGAACTGCCCCGCTCCACCGACTACGAGACCGCAGACGACACAGTCGTCGACGAGTACGTGCGCCGCACCGCCGCCCTCGCCCCCGCAGAACCGCAGCCGCTGCGCTACGTCTACACGGCCATGCACGGTGTCGGCCTCGAGACGGCCCGCCGCGTCTTCACCGAAGCCGGCTTCCCCGAACCGATCGTCGTCGAGGCGCAGGCGCACCCCGACCCCGCGTTCCCCACCGTCGCCTTCCCCAACCCGGAGGAGCCGGGCGCGCTCGACCTCTCCTACGCGACCGCCGCCGAAGCCGGCGCCGAACTCGTCATCGCCAACGACCCCGACGCCGACCGACTCGCCGTCGCCGTGCCGCACAACGGCAGCTGGCGCAGGCTCAGCGGCAACGAGGTCGGCGCACTGCTCGGCTGGCGGGCAGCACAGCGGATGCAATGGGCCGGCAAAGACGGAACGCTCGCCGCCTCCATCGTCAGCTCCCCCGCGCTCTCCGAGATCGCCCGCCAGTACAACCTCGACTATGCGGACACACTCACCGGCTTCAAATGGGTGTCCCGCGTCGGCGGCCTCGTCTACGGCTACGAAGAAGCCCTCGGCTACCTGGTCGACCCCGACAAGGTGCGCGACAAAGACGGAATCTCGGCCGCGCTCGACTTCCTCTCCCTCGTCTCCGAGCTGAAGGCATCCGGCACCAGCCTCGAACAGCACCAGCGCGACTTCGACGACAGATTCGGCGCCTACGCCTCCTCCCAGGTGTCGGTGCGCGTCACCGACCTGGGCGAGATCACGCGCGTCATGGCGCGGCTGCGACAGGATGTGCCCAGCCACATCGGCACGCAGCGGGTCGCCAGCATGCACGACTTCAGTGACGGCTTCGCGCAGTTCCCGCCGAGCGACATCCTGCGCTTCAACCTGGAGAGCGGCGCGCGGCTGATCGTGCGACCCAGCGGCACCGAACCCAAACTGAAGGTCTACATCGACGCATCATCGACCGACGGCAGCGCAGACGAGCGCCGCGCCGCAGCCCAGGCGATCGTCGACGAACTGGATGCGGGCATCCGCACGCTCATCGCCTGACGCGGGCACTCCCGCTGGTCGAGGTGGTGCCCGCCAGGGTGCCACCTCGAGACCACGCTCCAAACAACCACGATGCCGGTTTCGAGACGATCGCTTCGCAATCCCTCAACCAGCAGAAGACGATCGCTTCGCAATCCCTCAACCAGCAGAGGACGATCGCTTCGCAATCCCTCAACCAGCAGAGTCTGACGCTGGCGGAAGCTGCCTACCCGAGCGCCCGCTCGAGCTTCTCGCTCAGCTCCCGGGTGTCGAAGTGGTTCTCGATCACGATGACATCGGCGTAGGTGCGGCCGATCGCCTCAACAAATTCGGCCGACGTGAGGATCACCTGCGCGTCGTCGATGACGCCCGCGAGCGATCCGATGTCGGCGGCCGTGACATCCGCCTCGATGTCGAGACGCTTCAGCACCCGCTCGGCGTTGACCTTGAGGATGCCCGAACTGCCGATGCCGGCCCCGCAGATGGTGACGATCTTCACGCGTGCGCTCCCGTCACTCGCCGACGCCGAGGATGTCGAACACCTGCGCGGGCGTGCTGGCGCCCGACAGCGCCGCAATCGCGCCGGAGTCGTTGAAGATGTTCGCGATCGCCGCGATGGATGCCAGGTGGGCATCCGAATTGCTGATGGCCAGGCCCAGCACCACCGACACGGGGTCGTTGTGCGGATGCCCGAACGCAACAGGCGTGGCCAGGGTGACGACCGCGAGACCATCGGCGATGACCTCAGGGCCCGGGCGCGCATGCGCGAGCGCGAGACCCGGCGCGATCACGACGTACGGGCCGTGCTCCTCGATCATGCGGATCATCTCGTCGGAATATCCGGGCTTCGTGGCCCCGGACGCGGTGAGCGCGGCACCGGCCAGGCGCACAGCTTCACGCCAGTCGGCGGCATCCGCGCCGAGCACGACACCTTCGGCTGTCAGTGGCGGAAGAGCCATCGTCACACGTCCTCGAAGCCGGCGCTGATCGCGTCGGCCAGGGCCATGCGATCCTCGACCGGCAGGAACGCGGCGGCGGCAGCATTCAGCTGGAACGTCTCAATGTCGGCCAGGTCGTAGCCGAAGGTGTCGCTCAGCAGCGCCAGCTCACGGCTCAGGGTCGTGTTGCTCATCAGACGGTTGTCGGTGTTGACGGTGACGCGGAAGCCCAACTGGTAGAGCAGATCGAAGGGGTGGTCGATGAGCTCATCGCCCCAGGCCTCGATCGCGCCCGTCTGCAGATTGCTCGACGGGCTCAGCTCGAGCGCCACCTGACGGTCCTTCACCCACTGCGACAGCAGACCGAGCGTCACATAGGTGCTCTCGTTGTCGGTGCTGTCGATCTCGATGTCCTCGGCGATGCGCACGCCGTGACCGAGGCGCAGCGCGTGGCCGTCGAAAAGCGCCCCGCGGATGCTGTCGAGGCCGTCCGCCTCGCCCGCATGCACCGTCGTCGGGAACAGGTTCTGCGCCAGATAGTCGAACGCATCACGTGCACGGCTGGGCGGGAACCCCGCCTCGGCGCCCGCAAAATCGAAACCGACGACACCGTTGTTGCGGTGCCGCACCGCCAGCTGCGCGATCTCGAGACCGCGATCGGCGTGCCGCATGGCTGTCACCAGCTGGCCGACCCGGATGCTGTGGCCGGCGTACGAGACATCCTGCACACCAGCATCCAGCCCCTCCTGCACCGCCTCCACGACCTCGTCGAGGCTGAGCCCGCGCGTGAGATGCTGCTCGGGAGCCCACCGGATCTCGCCATAGATGACGCCATCGGCGGCAAGATCGTGCACGAATTCACGGGCGACGCGCTCGAGACCCTCCTTCGTCTGCATGACGGCGGTGGTCACGTCGAAGGTCTTCAGGTATTCGACGAGCGAACCGGAGTCGGACTTCTCGGCAAACCAGTCGCCCAGCGCCGCCGCATCCGTCTCTGGCAGGTCGATGTCGATGGCGTCGGCCAGCTCGATGATCGTCTGCGGGCGCAGGCCACCGTCGAGGTGGTCGTGCAGAGAGACTTTGGGCAGTGATGTGATGCTCGCTCCGCCGCCCGGCAGCAGCAGATCCTCCGGCGCAGTGTTCATGACTCAAATCTACCGTGCCTCGCGCCGCCTTCACTCGGCTTTCACCCAACCGCGTCGAATACGCACAACTCGCTCTCGCCCGTGGCCCTCGAGTACGCCAATCGGATGCTCATGGGTGCGCAGGAGCGCGCAGGTGCGAGTAAGGGAGAGCGGGGCCGGTCAGGCGATGCGGCCTGCGATGAGCGGGTCGGCCGTGAACGCGGTGCCGGGCGCCGCGATCTCGTAGGCGCCCTCGAGCGCCTCGAGTGCGCGCTCGAAGCGGGCCGGCTCGTCGGCGGAGAGCGTGAACAGCGGCTGCCCCTCCGTGACGGTGTCGCCCGGCTTGGCGTGCAGGTCGATGCCTGCGGCGTGCTGCACCGGGTCCTGCTTGCGGGCGCGGCCGGCACCGAGGCGCCAGGCGGCGATGCCGAAGGGCAGCGCCTCCTGCTTGACGAGCACGCCCGAGCTGGGCGCCGTGACGACGTGTGTTTCGCGCGCGACGGGCAGCGCTGCCGAAGGGTCGCCGCCCTGGGCGCGGATCATCGCATTCCAGGTGTCCATGGCTCGGCCGTCCTTCAGCGCGGCCTCGACGTCGGCCTCCGGCTGCCCGGCGAGGGCGAGCATCTCGCGGGCGAGCGCGACCGTGATCTCGACGACATCCGCCGGCCCGCCTCCGGCGAGCACCTCCACAGATTCGCGCACCTCGTTGGCGTTGCCGATGGTGAGGCCGAGCGGCACATTCATGTTCGTGAGCAGCGCGACGGTGGCGACGCCCGCGTCCTTGCCGAGGGCGACCATCGTCTCGGCGAGCTCACGCGAACGGGCCGGATCCTTGAGGAACGCGCCGGAGCCGAACTTCACGTCGAGCACGAGCGACGCCGTGCCCTCCGCGATCTTCTTGGACATGATCGAGGATGCGATGAGCGGGATCGCCTCGACCGTGCCGGTGATGTCGCGCAGCGCGTACAGCTTCTTGTCGGCGGGGGCGAGCCCGGCGCCGGCCGCGCAGATGACGGAGCCGACGCTCTCGAGCTGGGCGAAGAACTCGTCGTTGGACAGGTCGGCGCGCCAGCCGGGGATCGACTCGAGCTTGTCGAGGGTTCCGCCCGTGTGGCCGAGGCCGCGGCCGGAGAGCTGCGGCACGGCAACGCCGAAGGATGCCACGAGCGGCGCCAGCGGCAGCGTGATCTTGTCACCCACCCCACCGGTGGAGTGCTTGTCGGTCGTCGGCTTCGAGAGCGCGTCGAAGTTCATCCGCTCGCCGCTGGCGATCATCGCCAGGGTGAGGTCGCGGATCTCCTCGCGCTGCATTCCGTTGAGGAAGATCGCCATCGTCATGGCGGCCATCTGCTCGTCGCCGATGTACCCGCGCGTGTAGGCGTCGATCATCCAGTCGATCTGCGCTGTGCTGAGCGCACCCTTGTCGCGCTTGGCGTGGATGAGGTCTACGACGTCGAACGGCTCGATGGCCATGGTGTTGCTCCTTGTGGGGTGGTTCAGGTGCCGGATGCGGCGTAGTCGTCGAGCTGCCGGGGGCCGAACGCGTCGGGCAGGACCTCGTCGATGGTCTTCACGCCGGACACCGTCTCGAGCAGCATGCCGGGTGCGGAGTGTTCGTAGAGCAGCTGTCGGCAGCGACCGCATGGCATGAGCGTGTTGCCGTGACCGTCGACGCAGGTGAAGGCGACGAGGCGCCCGCCGCCGCTCATGATGAGGGCGGAGGTGAGCGAGCACTCAGCGCAGAGGGTCACCCCGTATGACGCGTTCTCGACGTTGCATCCGCTGATGATGCGGCCGTCGTCGGCGATAGCGGCGGCCCCGACCGGGAACTTCGAGTACGGCACGTAGGCCTTGTGCATCGCCTCCGTGGCTGCGGTGCGCAGGGCCTCCCAGTCGGCCGAGGTCACATCGGGCGTGCTCATGACTTGATGTACGGTTTGCCGTCGGCTGCGGGCGCTCTCGATGTTCCGACCAGCCCCGCGACGGCGAAGATCGTGATGACGTACGGGAGCATGAGCATGAACTCGCTGGGCACGGGCGAGCCGATGATGCCGAGCACATTCTGCAGGTTCGTGGCGAAGCCGAAGAGCAGCGCAGCGAGGGCGGCCTTGAGCGGATGCCAGCGCCCGAAGATGACCGCCGCGAGGGCGATGAAGCCCATGCCTGCCGTCATCTCCTTGTTGAACGCGCCGACGGAGCCGAGCGTGAAGAAGGCTCCTCCGAAGCCGGCGATGGCACCGGCGAGCGAGACGTTCCAGAAGCGCTGCTTGGCGACGTTGATTCCGACGGTGTCTGCGGCCTGCGGATGCTCACCCACAGAACGCAGGCGCAGCCCCCACTTGGTGTGGAACATGCCGTACCAGACCACGAAGACGGCGATGTACATGACGTAGACGATGATCGACTGGCGGAACAGAGCCGGGCCGATGATGGGGATCTCGCTGAGCAGAGGGATGGGGAAGTCGGTGAAGCGGGGCGGGCTGTTCAACGTGCTCGCGTTCGGCGCGAGCACCTGCGAGAACAGGAAGCTCGTGAGTCCGATGACCAGCACGTTCAGCACCACGCCGACGATGACCTGGTCGACGAAGTACTTGATGGAGAACGCCGCCAGCACGAAGGAGACGAGAACACCTGCGACGGATGCCGCGATGAGGCCCAGGAACGGGTTGCCGGTGGCGGATGCGACGATGGCGGAACAGAACGCGCCCGCGAGCAGCTGGCCTTCGATGGCGATGTTGACGACGCCGACCCGCTCCGAGAGAACGCCGCCGAGTGCACCGAAGATGAGCGGCACGCTGAGGCTGACGGTTCCGATGAGCAGACCGTAGATCGGCAGCGAGGCGCCGGCCCCCGCCCAGGAGAGGAAGCCGAGCATGAACAGCGCCGCGAACACGACGATCGTCCAGAGCGGAACCTTGCGCTTCTGTCTGGTGAGCCAGATCGAGTACGCCGTGATCGCCGCGAGAAGAACGACCGTGACGATGCCGGTGGCGAAGGTGGGCAGCGCGATCTCGGGAATCTGGATGAAGTCCCGCGGGGTCGAGAGCCGGAAGGTGCTCGTGTCTGCCTCGCGGCGGGCCACGACGAAGAGGATCAGCGCGAGCACCGTGAAGATCGCGAATGCGATCGGCGCCTTCCAGCTGGTGATGACGGTCGTGTCGCCGACGGGGCCGGAAACGGTGCGGGGAGTCGTGTCGATGCTCACTTCGCCGCCACCTCCTTGGTGATGATGGGGCGCAGCCTGCGGGGCGTGGATCCCGGCTCGGGGAGCCGGAAGATGGCCCGCACGAGCGGCGGCGCGGCGATGAACAGCACGATGAGCGACTGGACGACGACGACGATGTCGATCGGCACGCCCTCAGCGGCCTGCATGGAGAAGCCGCCGGCCTTGAAAGCGCCGAACAGGATGCCTGCGGCGAAGATGCCCCACGGCTTCGAGCGCCCCAGGAGGGCGACGGTGATGGCGTCGAAGCCGATGCCGGCGTCGATGCCCTGGCTGAAGCCGGTCGTGACCGTTCCGAGCACCTGGTTGACGCCGGCGAGGCCCGCGAGGGCTCCCGAGAACAGCATCGCGTAGATGTAGACGCGGTTGACGCTGATGCCGGCGACGCGGGCGGCGTTGGGGTTCTCACCGACGGCACGGAACTGGAAGCCCATGGCCGAGCGATTGAGAAGCCACCACACGAACACGGTCGCGGCGATCACGACGATGAACCCGAAGTGCAGGTTGTAGCCGGGGCCGAGGATGTCCACGAACACCGCGCTGTCCTTCATCGGCGGCGTCTTCGGGTTGTTCGAGCCGGGAGCCTGCAGCGCACCGGGGGTGCGCAGCAGGAACGCGATCAGGTACAGGGCGACGTAGTTGAGCATGATGGTCACGATGACCTCGTGCGCTCCCGTGCGCGCCTTGAGCAGCCCGACGATGCCACCCCAGGCGGCGCCTGCGGCAAGGCCGGCGAGCACGGCGACGATCACGTGGATGACCGGGGGAAGGTCGAAGCCGAAGCCGACCCATCCGGCTGCCGCTGCGGCGACGAGCATCTGCCCTCGGCCACCGATGTTGAACATCCCGACACGGAAGGCGAGCCCCACACCGAGGCCCGCCGCGATGAGCGGCGTCGCGAAGGTGAGCGTCTCGGTGAGGGGCCGGATGCCTGCGGCGAAGCTGTCACGCCTGAAGTTGTAGACCGAGCCCTGGAAGAGCGCCGAGTACGCACCCGAGACGGCCTGCCAGATCGCTCCGAGCATGTCGCCCGGCCGCGAGAAGAAATAGCCACTCGCCGCCTGCACCTTCTCATCGGTGAAGGCGATCAGCACGGCCCCCACGATGAGGGCGATGACGACGGAGAGGATCGAGATCATGGCGGAGCCGCCGACGATCTCACGGGCCGCACGCGACCAGCGTGTCTGCTCCGGGGCATCCGGGGCCGTCTTCGGGGACTCCACCGATTCCTGCTTCTGCTCGCTCATGCGGCGGTTCCTTCCGTGCTCGGCGCTTCGCCGGCCATCATGAGCCCGAGAACGTCGCGTGGCGTGTCCCCCGGCACGATTCCGATGATGCCTCCGCGGTACATGACGAGGATGCGGTCGGCGAGGGCGGTGACCTCGTCGAGCTCCGTCGAGACGACGATGACGGGGATGCCCGAGTCGCGCGTCTCGATGATGCGGGTGTGCACCACCTCGATGGAACCCACGTCAAGCCCACGCGTGGGCTGTGCCGCAACGAGCATCCGCAGTTCACGGCTGAGCTCGCGGGCGAGCACGACCTTCTGCTGGTTTCCGCCGGAGAGCCGCCCCGCGTGGGTGTCGATGCCCTGCGTGCGGATGTCGAACTCCGTGACCTTCTCGCGCGCGAAATCGTCGCGAAAACCCCTCTGCAGGTTGCCCCACTTGACGAAGGGCTCGCCCGTGCTGCGGTCGAGCATGAGGTTCTCGGCGACCGTGAACTCGGCGACGAGGCCGTCTTCATTGCGATCTTCAGGAACGAAGCCGACGCCCGCGTCGAGGATCTTGCGGATGCTCTTGCGGCTGATCTCCTCGCCGTCGAGCCTGATACTGCCCGTGACACGCGACTGCATGCCCATGAGCGCCTCGGTGAGCTCGGTCTGCCCGTTGCCCTGCACGCCCGCGATGGCGAGGACCTCGCCGGCGCGGACGTCGAAGCTGATGTTCTTGACGACGACGTGGCCGAGCGGGTCGACGACGGAGAGCCCCTCGACGATGAGCGCCGGAGCACCCGGCTTCGACTCGCCCTTGTCGACGGTGAGGTCGACGGCGCGCCCGACCATGAGCGACGCCAGCTCCGCGTTGCTGGCGGTCGGGGATGCCTCGCCGACGACCTTGCCGAGCCGGATGACGGTGATGCGGTCGGCGACTTCGCGCACCTCGCGCAGCTTGTGGGTGATGAAGACGATGGAGGTGCCGGTCTGCTTGAGCTGACGCATGATCTCCATCAGCTCGTCGGTCTCCTGCGGGGTGAGCACCGCCGTCGGCTCGTCGAAGACGAGCACGCGCGCGTCACGGGAGAGCGCCTTGATGATCTCGACCCGCTGCTGCACACCGACGGGGAGATCCTCGACGAGCGCATCCGGGTTGATGTCGAAGCCGAAACGGTCGGAGATCTCGCGCACCTTCGCGCGGGCGCCGTCGAGGTCGAGGCGGCCTCCGAACTTCGTCTGCTCGTGCCCGAGCATCACGTTCTCTGCGACCGTGAACACCGGGATGAGCATGAAGTGCTGGTGCACCATGCCGATTCCGGCGGCCATCGCATCGCCTGGGCCGGAGAAGCTCTGCACGACATCGTCGAGCAGGATCTCGCCCTCGTCGGCCTGATAGAGGCCGTAGAGCACGTTCATCAGGGTGGACTTGCCTGCCCCGTTCTCGCCGAGCAGGGCGTGGATCTCGCCGGCCTCGACGGTGAGGTCAATATGGTCATTGGCTACGAGCGCCCCGAATTTCTTCGTGATGCCGCGAAGTTCGAGCTTCATGGTTCCTGATTCTACGGATGCCGTGGTCGGGTGGGTCAAACTCATCCGACGACGATGTCGGGCGAATTGCATAAGCCTAGGGGGTGGAGCGCCCCGGCGATACCGGGGCATGAAGCGGGGAGGCCAGCCTGAGCTGACCTCCCCGGTTTCAGTGTTGCGAGGGTCAGCCGGCCAGGTAGGACTCGACCTTGACCTTGCCGCTGATGATGTCGGCCTTCAGCGTGTCGAGCTCGCCTGCGAGCTCGGGCTTGACCTTGCTGCTCCAGTCGTGGAAGTCGGCGATGCTGACTCCCTCGTTGTCGAGCGTGCCGACGTAGGCGGCGGTGTCGAACGTGCCCTTGCCTGCGGACAGAACGGCCTCGTAGGTGCTGATGTCCATGCCCTTGCGGATGGAGGTCAGCAGCAGGTCGGCGACCGTCGGGTCGGTGTCGAACACGTCGGCATCCGTTCCGATGAGCGCGATCTCACGACCGGAGTCGCGGATGGCGGCTGCGGCGCTCTGGTAGATCGGGCCACCGACGGGCAGCAGCACGTCGACGTTCTGATCGATGAGGCCCTGCGCGATGTTCTGCGCCTCGGTGCCGGCCGAGAATCCACCGGTGAACGAACCGTCCTGCTTGGCACGGTCCCAACCGAGAACCTGCACGGAGGCGCCCTTGGCCTCGTTGTAGTAGTCAACACCCTGGGCGAAGCCGTCCATGAAGATGCTCACGGTCGGGAAGTTCATTCCGCCGAAGGTGCCGACGATGCCGGTCTTCGTGGTGTCGGCTGCGGCGTAACCCGCCAGGAACGCAGCCTGAGCCGTGTCGTACAGCAGCGGCTTGATGTTCTCGGCGTCGGTCGTGCCGTCGAAGTCGGTGTCGGCCGCGTCATCGATGATCAGGTACTCGACATCAGCGTTCGCCTTGGCCGAGGCGACCGTGGCGTCGGCGAGGGCGAAGCCCACCGCGACGATGAGGTCGCAGCCCTGGTCGACGAGGCTCGTGACGTTGGGCTCGTAGTCGGTCTCGACGTCGGATTCGACCTTCTTGAACTCGACACCGAGCTCGTCGGCGGCCTTGACGAGGCCTTCGTAGCTGAGCTGGTTGAACGACTTGTCGTCGAATCCGCCGGCATCCGAAACGATGCAGGGCAGGAAGTCGATGGCTTCTGCGCCACCGTTGCCGCCGTCGGTTTCGGGAGCAGCTGCACAGCCGCTGAGCACGAGCACGCTCGTGCCGATGAGAGCGAGGCCGCCGAGGGTGGCCTTGCGGGAGATGGTTCTCAAGATGTCCTCCAAAACGGGCCCGGCCGAGCAGCCGGGGTCAGTGCGCACAACGTTACCCAAAGTTGCGGCCTCAGGCCCGCCACCACGGGCATCCGTCACCCAAGAGTTACCAATCCGCGACGAGCGTCCATCCCCCGGCCACCTCCTCGCAGTGCTCGCGAAACGTGCCTCAGCGCGGAGTCGACGCCGACTCGACCGTGAGCGCACCCGAGATGATGTCCGCGCGCAGCTGATCGATCTCCGCCTGCAGCGCATCCGGCACCATTCCTGCGCGGTCATGGAACGGCGCGATCTCGACGCCGCCGTTCTCGAGCGTGCCGATGAAGGGCTTGTTGTCGAAGTGGCCGTCGAGGTCGGCGCCGATGATCTCGACCACCGCATCCTGCGTGTTCTTCAGGATGCTCGTGAGCACCACGCTCCTGAAATCGGCGGGCAGCGTCTCGTAGCCGTCGTTGTCGACCCAGATGAGCGAGCCGGTGCCGCGCTCGAGGATCGCGGCCGCGGCCCCCTCGCCGACCTGGCCCGCGACGGGCAGGATGACGTCGGCGTTCTGGTCGAGGAGTCCCTCGGCCGTGTTCTTGCCGAGCGTCACGTTCTCGTAGTCGCCCGTGAACAGGCCGTCCTGCTTCTCCTTGTTCCAGCCGAGCACGCGCACCGCGGCGCCGTGCACCTCGTTGTAGTGGGCGACGCCGTCGACGAATCCGTCCATGAACAGGGTGACGGGCGGCTGCGGGTCGCCGCCGAAGGTGCCCACGACGCCGGTCTGGCTGACCCCGGCCGCCAGGTAGCCGGCCAGGAACGCCGCCTGCGCCGTGTCGAAGACGATCGGCTTGATGTTGTCGCCCTCGACGACCTCGTCGACGATCGCGAAGTGCAGCTCGGGGTTCGCGGCCGCCTCCTCCGAGGTCGCGTTCGCCAGCTCCCAGCCGACCGTGAGGATCAGCTGGCATCCGGTGCCGACGGCCTGCTCCACATTGGGGGCGAGGTCCGTCTCGTTGGTTGACACGATCGCGTCGACGCCGATGCCGTATTCGGCCTTCGCCGCCTTGAGTCCCTCCCAGCTGGACTGGTTGAAGGAGCGATCCTCGAGCCCGCCCGAGTTGGTGACCATCCGCGCGCAGTACTCGGGGGCGTCGCTGTCGGCACCGCGGTCGGGCGCTGGCGCGCATCCGGCGAGCAGAAGAACGGCGGATGCCACGACGACCGTGGCCCTGAAGAAGGCGCGATGACTCATGGTCGCGAGAGTAGCGCGACGTGCTGCGTCGTTCCAGTTCGTGTCACAACGATTGGGGAACGAGCCTCGGATGCTGCGGGCCGCCTACAGGACGTCGCCGCGCCCCGAGAGCTTGAGAGCGTCGACGACCGACTTGACCCGCTGCGCGTTCTGCGTCGTCGTGATCAGCAGCGCATCCGGAGTGTCGACGACGACGATGTCTTCGACGCCGATCAGCGTGATCAGCCGCCCGGAATGGCTCACGACGACACCGGTGGACGCGTCGGAGAGCACGCGCGGGTCGTCGCCGAGGATCGCCAGATTCTTCTTGCGACCGCCCGAATGCAGCTTGCCGATCGCCGCGAAGTCGCCCACGTCATCCCAGTCGAAGTCGCCGGGGATGACCGCGAGCCGCCCCGCCTGCGCTGCGGGCTCGGCGACCGTGTAGTCGATCGCGATCTTCTTGAGGCGAGGCCAGACGCGGTCGACGGTCGCCCCGCGCCGCTCCGTGTCCCACGCCTCAGCCAGCTCGAGCAACCCCTCGAGCAGCTCCGGCTCGTTGCGGCCCAGCTCCTCGAGCAGCACGTCGGCGCGCGAGATGAACATGCCGCCGTTCCAGAGGTAGTTGCCGTCGGCGAGATAACGCTTCGCGACCGCCAGGCTCGGCTTCTCGACGAAGCTGTCGACGGCGACGGCGCTCGGGGCGGCCTCGAGGCCCAGGGAGGCACCGCAGTGGATGTAGCCGAAACCGATCGCGGGCTCGGTCGGCGTAATACCGATGGTCGCGATGTATCCGGCATCCGCAGCCTCGACCGCCGCGACGACCGCTCGCCGGAAGCCGCGCGTGTCGGAGATGACGTGATCTGCGGCGAAGGAGCCGATGATCACGCCGGGCTCACGATGCTCCAGGATGGCCGCGGCCAGCCCGATCGCGGCAGTGGAGTCCTTCGGCTCGCTCTCCAGCACGACGTTGTGGTCGGCGAGTTCCGGCAGCTGCTCCTCGACCGCTGCACGGTGCGCCCGGCCGGTGACGACCATGATGCGCTGCTCGCCGGAGATGGGGCCGAGGCGATCCCAGGTTCCGCGCAGCAGGGTCTTGCCCGAGCCCGTCAGATCGTGCAGGAACTTCGGGGCGTTCGCCCGCGACAACGGCCATAGCCGCGAGCCGATGCCGCCGGCCGGGATGACGCTGTAGAACCGTTCGAGTGCGGGGGTTTCGCTCATGCGCACAACCCTATCCGCGGCGCCTGCGCGTATTCCTCCGCGGTTCGCCATCTGTCTCGACGTCGAGAGGGTTAGGCGAGCCTTAGCCGCAGCCGCTGCGCGACAGGAATAGGATGGATGCTGTTTGAGCGCACCACAATTCCGTGTCCTGTAGCGGGGCACATCATCGCAAGGAGGGTTGCTCGTGCCATCGAAGTCGGCGGGAGCCCTGGCCGAAGCCCAGCCAGAGGGCACGCCAGCGCACGGCAGTAAACCACGCGGCAAGATCACCGCACCAGCCGGAACCCTGTACCGGGGTCGCGAAGGAATGTGGTCGTGGGTGCTTCACCGCATCACGGGCGTCGGCATCTTCTTCTTCCTCCTCGTGCACATCCTCGACACCGCCCTCCTCCGGCTCAGCCCCGAGGCGTACAACGCGGTCATCGGCACCTACCAGACGCCCATCATGGGCATCGGCGAGGTCGGCCTGGTCGGCGCGATCGGATTCCACGCCCTCAACGGGCTGCGCATCATCCTGATCGACTTCTGGTCTGTCGGCACCAAGCATCACAAGCTGATGTTCTGGATCGTCATCGCGCTGTGGGTCGTGCTCATGCTCGGATTCACGCCGCGCCACCTCATGAATGTGTTCGGAGGCTGACCATGACCGTGACAATCGACAACCCTCGTGCCCCCCGCACCCTCCCCAAGCGCCGCGGCGTCAACTGGGAGAAGTGGGGCTGGATCTACATGCGCGTCAGCGGCATCGTGCTCGTCGTGCTGATCTTCGGCCACCTCTTCGTCAACCTCATGGTCGGCACGGGCGTTCACGCCATCGACTTCGCCTTCGTCGCCGGCAAGTGGGCCGACCCGTTCTGGATCGTGTGGGACACAGCGCTGCTGTGGCTCGCCCTCATCCACGGTGCCAACGGGATGCGCACCCTCATCAACGACTACGCGCGCGGGCCCGTCTTCCGCCGCATCCTCACCTGGTCCCTCCTCGGGGCCACCGTCGTACTCCTCATCCTGGGAACCCTTGTGATCTACACCTTCGAACCGTGCCCCGTCGGCGGACCTGCCGAACTCCTCCCCACCTTCTGCGGGGTGAGCAAGTGAGCAAGCGCACCATCGGCGGCTCGCTCTATGCGGATGCCCAGCCGGCAGTCGGTGAGACAGTCATCATCGACGGAGTCCACCATCACCAGCACGACGTCGTCATCGTCGGAGCCGGCGGAGCCGGTATGCGCGCCGCCATCGAAGCAGGCCCCAACGCGAGCACGGCCGTCATCTCCAAGCTGTACCCGACCCGCTCCCACACGGGTGCGGCGCAGGGCGGCATGGCCGCAGCCCTCGCGAACGTCGAAGAGGACAACTGGGAGTGGCACACCTTCGACACCGTCAAGGGCGGCGACTACCTCGTCGACCAGGATGCTGCCGAGATCCTCGCCAAAGAGGCCATCGACGCCGTCATCGACCTCGAGAACATGGGCCTGCCGTTCAACCGCACCCCCGAGGGCAAGATCGACCAGCGCCGCTTCGGCGGGCACACCCGCGACCACGGCAAGGCGCCCGTGCGCCGGGCCTGCTACGCGGCAGACCGCACCGGCCACATGATCCTGCAGACGCTGTACCAGAACTGCGTCAAGCACGGCATCAACTTCTTCAACGAGTTCTACGTGCTCGACCTCATCATGAGCGAGATCGACGGCAAGCAGACACCCGCCGGCGTCGTCGCATACGAGCTCGCGACCGGAGACCTGCACGTGTTCCGCGGCAAGGCCGTCATCTTCGCCACGGGTGGCTTCGGCAAGGTCTACAAGACCACGTCCAACGCCCACACCCTCACCGGCGACGGCGTCGGCATCATCTGGCGCAAGGGCCTGCCGCTCGAGGACATGGAGTTCTTCCAGTTCCACCCGACCGGACTGGCCGGCCTGGGCATCCTGCTCACCGAGGGAGCCCGCGGAGAGGGCGCCATCCTGCGCAACGCCTCAGGTGAGCGCTTCATGGAGCGCTACGCCCCCACCATCAAGGACCTCGCACCGCGCGACATCGTCTCGCGCTGCATGGTGCAGGAGGTCGCGGAAGGCCGCGGCGCCGGGCCGCACAAGGACTACGTCTACCTCGACTGCACCCACCTGGGTGCCGAGGTGCTCGAGACCAAGCTGCCCGACATCACCGAGTTCGCCCGCACCTACCTCGGCGTCGACCCCGTGTTCGAACCGGTTCCGGTCATGCCGACCGCGCACTACGCGATGGGTGGCATCCCCACCAACAACAACGCCGAAGTACTCAGCGACAACACCACCGTCGTGCCCGGCCTGTACGCCGCCGGCGAATGCGCCTGCGTCTCCGTGCACGGATCCAACCGCCTCGGCACCAACTCGCTGCTCGACATCAACGTCTTCGGCAAGCGTGCCGGCCGCAACGCGGTCGAGTACGTGAAGACAGCAGAGTTCGCGCCGCTGCCCGAAGACCCCACCGCCGAGATCCGCGGGCTCATCGACATGCTCCGCTCCTCCACCGGAACCGAGAGCATCGCCTCCATCCGCAAGGAGCTCCAGGAGGAGATGGACCGCAACGCGCAGGTCTTCCGCACCGACGAATCGCTCGCCAAGGTGACCGGCACCATCCACCGCCTGCGCGAGCGCTACAAGAACATCGCCGTGCAGGACAAGGGCAAGCGCTTCAACACAGACCTGCTCGAAGCGATCGAGCTCGGATTCCTGCTCGACCTCGCCGAGGTCGTCGTCTTCTCCGCACGCAACCGCAAGGAGAGCCGCGGCGGACACATGCGCGACGACTACCCGGACCGCGACGACGCAACCTACATGAAGCACACCATGGCGTACCTGACGGGCGACCCCCACTCAGCCGACGCCGCAGACCACATCAAGCTCGACTGGAAGCCCGTCGTCATCACGAACTACCAGCCCATGGAGAGGAAGTACTGATGTCCACGGCAACGCTCGACGCGCCCGCCCCCACCCCGGAGGCGCCCATCCAGTCATTCACCGTCACGTTCATCATCCGCCGGTTCGACCCCGAGGTCGACGCCGAGCCGCGCTGGCAGGACTTCGACGTGGAGATGTACCCGACCGACCGAGTGCTCGACGCGCTCCACAAGGTCAAGTGGGAGCAGGACGGCTCGCTCACGTTCCGTCGCTCGTGCGCGCACGGCATCTGCGGTTCGGATGCCATGCGCATCAACGGACGCAACCGCCTCGCCTGCAAGACGCTGATCAAGGACCTCGACATCTCGAAGCCCATCTACGTCGAAGCCATCAAGGGCCTGCCGCTGGAGAAGGACCTCATCGTCGACATGGAGCCGTTCTTCGACTCCTTCAAAGACGTGCAGCCGTTCCTCATCGCCAACAGCAAGCCCGAGAAGGGCAAGGAGCGCACCCAGTCCATCGCCGAGCGCGCCCGCTTCGACGACACGACCAAGTGCATCCTGTGCGCCGCCTGCACCTCCTCGTGCCCCGTGTTCTGGACCGACGGCCAGTACTTCGGCCCGGCCGCGATCGTCAACGCGCACCGCTTCATCTTCGACTCGCGCGACGAAGGCTCGGAGACACGCCTCGACATCCTCAACGACAAAGAAGGGGTGTGGCGCTGCCGCACCACCTTCAACTGCACCGAGGCATGCCCGCGCGGCATCCAGGTGACCCAGGCCATCGCCGAGGTCAAGCAGGCCATCATGCGCGGCAAGGCGTAACAGCACCTTTACCTGCCGGTCGAGGTGGTGCGGTCTATCGCGCCAGTCTCGAGACCTGCCCCGGGGTAGCTCGTGGGCGGGTTTCGAGACTGCTTCGTACCTCAGCACCTCAACCAGCGGTATTGGCTAGAGCACGATCCCTCAACCAGCGGTAATTAGCCAGCGGTATTGGCGATGGCTGCCGTGAGCGGGGCGAAGAGCGGATGCTCCGGGCTGAGACCGCAGACCTCGCGCACGAAGTCATCAGCCGAGAGGGCCCCGAGCTTCTGCTGCAGCTCCACGCTCTGCT
Organism: Homoserinimonas aerilata; assembly: GCF_006716125.1. NCBI lineage: Bacteria > Bacillati > Actinomycetota > Actinomycetes > Micrococcales > Microbacteriaceae > Homoserinimonas > Homoserinimonas aerilata. The sequence continues at coordinate 1,898,492 of NZ_VFOM01000001.1, forward strand.
CATCGTCGGGAACGTCGAAACGAAGCGCCGTGACGACCGCATCGATGAGCGCGACGGGCGTCGTGCCGCGCTCCGCCAGCTCCGCGGCCGGGCCGATGAAACGCTCGTGGCGGCTCAGTTTGCGCAGCGGCTGCCTGCCCACCCGGTCGACCGTGTCGGGAAGGTGCGGGTTCGCGAAGCGCACCAGGATCTTCTCGATGTAGGCCTGCTGGGCGGCAGCGTCGAGGCCGTGCTTGTCCACGAGGAGCTGCTTCGTCTCGTCGAGCACGGCGCGAACGGCCAGCTCCACTTCTGGGCGACCCAGAGCATCCGATATCGCATGGGCACCCGCAGAGAAGCCGTAGTAGGCGATCGTGGCATGCCCCGTGTTGACGGTGAAGAGCTTGCGCTCGATGTAGGGGGCCAGGTCGTCGACGAAGGTCGCGCCCGGGATGACGGGCTCGGTGCCGCCGAAGGGCGTGCGGTCGATGGCCCACTCGTAGTACGTCTCGACGGTGACGTCGAGGCCGGCGCCTGCGGCCTGCGCTGGCACGATGCGGTCGACGGCCGTGTTCGCGAAGACGGCACGGTTCAGGGCCGCCTGGCCCTCGGCATCCGTCATCAGCTTCTCGACCTCGGCCCGCAGGATGTCGGTCGCGTTGATGGCGTTCTCGCACGCCATGACGGCGAGCGGCGGGGCGTCATCGCCGCGAGCGCGCAGGCCGTCGGCGATCGCGGGCGCCACAAAACGAAGGATGTTCGGGCCGACAGCGGTCGTCACGAGCTCCGCAGAGGCGATCTCGGCGACGATCTCCTTCATCTTCTGCGTGCTGTCGAAGGCGCGGAAGTTCGACACCTCGTGATCGCGCGCGCCCTCCCCCACCTCGTGCACCGTGAAGGTGTCTGCGGCGTCGAGGGCGGCGATCAGCTCGGCGTTGACATCCGAGTAGACCACCTCGTAGTCGGCCTCGTGCAGCAGCAGTCCGACGAAGCCGCGACCGATGTTGCCTGCACCGAAGTGCACCGCCTTCATCAGGCGTTCACCTCGGACAGGATGTCGAGGATCTCCTCCGCGCTGGCCGCCTTGAGAAGCGCATCGACCTCATCCTCATCGGAGAAGACGATGGCGATCTTGGAGAGGATGTCGAGGTGCTGGTTCTCGATGCCGGCGATGCCGACAACGAAATGCACCGGGTTGCCATCCCAGTCGATGGGCTGGCTGTACCGCACGAACGAGAGCGCAGAGCTGAGGATCGCCTCCTTGCTCTCGTTCGTGCCATGCGGGATGGCCAGGAAGTTCCCCATGTAGGTCGAGACCGATTCTTCGCGTTCCAGCATCGCCGGAAGGTAGGCGGCGGTGACCGCCCCGGCCTCCATCAGGATGCTGTGCGCCTCGCGCATCGCCTCCGTCTTGGTGGTCGCCTCGCCTTCCGTGCGAATCTGGCTGAGCTGCAGAACCTGTGCCGTCATGGGGAACTCCCTGTCTCGTCGGTTACTGTGCGACTACTCGCTGGCCTGCTGGTTCAGCAGGTCGACGACCTCGTCGTACTTCGGGCTGTTCATGAAGTTGTCGACCGACACGTGGACCGCGCCGGGCGTCTTCTGCTTCGCACGGTCGGTGAGGTCCTGGTGAGTGATCACGAGGTCCTCACTGCCGTCCAGGTTGGCGATCGCCTTGTTGGTGACCGTCACTCCGTCAATTCCAGCCTTCTTGACCTTGTTGCGCAAGACTGATGCGCCCATCGCGCTCGATCCCATGCCGGCGTCGCAGGCGAAGACGACATTCTGGATCTTCGTCTGCGTGGCGGTCGCGGATGCCCCGCCCAGGTTGCCGAGGACGCTGGAGCTCTTGCCCTTGTTGGCCTCGGTCGCGGCGACAGCCGCCCCCAGGTCGCCGGCGCCACCGGCGGCGAGGTCGCGCTTGCGGCTGGCCAGCAGGATCACTGCGGCGATCGCGAATGACACCGCTGCGGCGAGGATCACCGAGAGGATCACCCCGAGGTAGCTGCCCTTCTCCGTCATGGCGAGCACCGCGAAGATGCTTCCCGGGGAGGCAGGGGCGATCAGGCCCGACTGGAAGATCACATTGGTGAGCACTCCGGTCATGCCGCCACCGATGACCGAGAGAACCAGCAGCGGCTTCATGAGCACGTACGGGAAGTAGATCTCGTGGATTCCACCGAGGAACTGGATGATCACTGCGCCGGGGGCGCTCGTGCGGGCCGCCCCAACGCCGAAGAACATGAAGGCGAGCAGCAGACCAAGACCGGGGCCGGGGTTCGCCTCGACGAGGAACAGCAGCGATTTGCCCGTCTCCGTGGCCTGCGCCGTGCCGACCGGCGTGAACACGCCGTGGTTGATGGCGTTGTTGAGGAACAGGACCTTGCCGGGCTCCACGAAGATCGACAACAGCGGCAGCAGGCCGAGGTTGACCAGCCAGTCGACGACCGCCTCGAGCGCGCTGCTCAGCCCCGTCACGAGTGGCGCGATTCCGAAGAATGCACCGACCGCGAGGATCGCACCGAGGATCCCCGCCGAGAAGTTGTCGACGAGCATCTCGAAGCCGGCCTTGATCTTGCCAGCCCACAGCTTGTCGACCTGCTTCATGATCCAGGCCGAGAGCGGCCCGACGATCATCGCACCCAGGAACATGGGGATGTCGGTGCCGACGATGACGCCCATGGTGGCGATCGTCGCGACGACGCCTCCGCGGGTGTCATAGATCATCCGGCCGCCCATGTTCGCTATGAGAAGCGGGAGGAGGAAGGTGATCATCGGCCCGACAAGAGTCGCCAGGGTCTCGTTGGGGGTCCAGCCCGTGGGGATGAAGAGGGCCGTGATGAGGCCCCAGGCGATGAATGCTGCGATGTTCGGCATGATCATTCCGCTGAGGAATGTGCCGAATCTCTGCACACCCACGCGGGCGCCACCGGCGGCGCGGGTTGCGGTTGACTCCGTCGTCATGAGTTCTTCCTTTTCTCCTGGTTCATTGGTGGTGGTGTTCGGTGATGATGTGAGTCGGGTTGTCGGTTTCGAGACGCTCCTACGTCGCTCCTCAACCAACGGGGCCCGCCTCGGCCGCTTCTCTTGCGGCTGTGGCGGTCGGCGCGGCCAGGGCGGCCGCGGCGAGTCTCTCGGCATCCGCGCGCGTGTGGCGGGCCAGCTCGGCCCGCACTTCGGCGAATGCGGCGGGCGTCATCGACAGCGATGTCGCCCCCAGTCCTACGAGCACGACGGCGAGCAGCGGGTCGGCTGCGGCCTCGCCGCAGACGCCGACGGGCGTCGAGTTGCTGCGCCCGGCGTCGCCGAGCATCTTGACGAGCCTGAGCACGGCAGGATGCCACGGGTCCTGATATGCGGCGACGCTTCCGAGCATCCGGTCGGCCGCCATCGTGTACTGGGTGAGGTCGTTGGTGCCGATGCTGACGAAGTCGGCCGAGCCGACCACCTGATCGGCCATGAGCGCGAGCGAGGGGATCTCGGCCATGACTCCGGCGACGCGGATGCCCAGCTCCTTGGCGAGGGTGACGAAATAGTCGGTCTCCTCGACGTCGGCGACCATGGGTGCCATCACCCACAGCTCGGCCTCCGTCGCGGCCTGCGCTCCGGCGAGCGCCGTCAGCTGGCCGCGCAGGATCTCCTCGTTGGCGCGGAGGGCGCGAAGGCCGCGAAGGCCGAGCGCCGGGTTCTCCTCCTCGGCGTCGTTGAGGAAGCTCAGGGGCTTGTCGGCTCCGGCGTCGAGGCAGCGCACGACGACCTTCTTGCCGGGGAACGCGGCCAGCACGGCCGTGTAGTCGGCCTGCTGCTGCTCGACGGTGGGCGCCGTCTTCGAGTCGAGGAACAGGAACTCCGTGCGGAACAGCCCGACACCTTCGGCTCCCAGCGCGACGGCCGCCGCGGCATCCTTGGGGCTGCCCAGGTTGGCGAGCAGCGGCACCTTCTCGCCGTCGGCGAGCGCCCCGTCGGTGATGGGCGCGTTGACGATGGCCTTGAGCTCTGCCGTGCGGGTCTCGGCCGCGGCCAGCTCGCCGGTGCTCGGGTCGACCGTCACCGTTCCGGCGCCCGCGTCGACGATGACGACATCGCCGTCGGCCAGTTCGTCGGCGCCCGTGACGCCGACGATCGCGGTGATCGACTTGGAGCGGGCCAGGATCGCGGTGTGCGAGGTCGGGCCGCCGTCACGGGTGACGAGCGCGACGACCTTGTCGAGATCGAGCAGGGCCGTGTCTGCGGGGGCGAGGTCGTGGGCGACGAGCACGAAGGGAGCGTCGGATGTCGGCACGCCGGGCGCGGGCACGCCGCGGAGTTTCGCGATGATGCGCTGCGACACATCGCCGAGGTCCGCAGCCCGCTCGGCCATGTAGCCGCCCATGTCGGTGAGCATCTGCTGGAAGGAGGCGAAGGCCTCGAACACGGCCCGCTCGCCCGTGCTGCCCGACTCGATGCGGGCGGTGACGTCGTCGACGAGACCGGGGTCCTGCGCCATCATGGCCTGCGCGTCGAGCACGGCCTGAGCTTCACCGCCGGCCTGCCGCCCGCGGGCGGCGAGCTCTGCGGCGACCTCTTTCAGCGCTGCCGTGACGGCGTCGCGCTCGACCTGGGCATCCGTGGTCCGCGGCGTCGTGGCCGGCTCGGGCAGAGGGTCTGGCATGCGCAGGACCGGCCCGGATGCAACGCCTCGACCCACTCCGATTCCCCGAAGTTCTCGCATTACAGGACTCCTTCATCGTGCTCACGAGCAATGATCTGCCCCTGAGAGTACTCCCAAGTCGGTTGACAAACAAACAAATTCAAAGATAAAACTAATCAAGCAGACATTTGTTTGTGATGTTTTACCGAGACTATAGCGACAGCGAGGTCAGCGATGTACGCACCTGAGCGACACCAGGCCATCCTCGAACAGGCCAGAGCCAACGGGCGGGTCGAGGTACGCGAACTCGCAGAACTGCTCGCCGTGACCCCCGAGACCATTCGCCGGGACCTCACCAGCCTCGAACGGCGCGGGCTCGTTCGGCGCGCGCACGGCGGCGCCATCCCGGTGGAACGCAGCGTCGTCGGCTCCGCCGTCTCCGACCGCCACGAGATCCTCGTCGCAGAGAAGATGGCCATCGCCACCGCCGCCCTCGAAGAGCTGCCCGACGGCGGATCCGTCATCATCGACGCCGGCACCACCACCATCAAGCTGGCCGAACTGCTGCCCGTCGACCGCCGGCTCACCGTCGTCACCCACTCGCTGCCCGTCGCCATGGCACTCGCCGACCGGGACAACATCGAACTGCATGTGCTCGGGGGCCTCGTGCGCTCCTCGTCGCGGGCATCCGTCGGCACCTGGACCCACCAGATGGTCAGCATGGTCAACGTCGACATCGCATTCCTCAGCATCAACGGCATCACGCCGGAGCGCGGCCTCACGACCGTCAACATCGCCGAAGCTGCCGTCAAATCTGCCATCATCAAGGCATCCCGCCGCAGTATCGTGCTCGCCGACCACAGCAAGTTCGGCCGCGAGGAGTTCGGCCGCGTCGCACCACTGGCCGCCATCGACACGATCATCACCGACATCGGCGTCAACCACGAACTCGTGCTCGAAGTCGAGGCCGCAGGGCCCGAAGTAGTCATCGCAGGCTCCGCAGGGCAGCCCGCAGTAGCATGAACCCCAACGACCGGGAGGAACACCACCATGTCTGAAACCCAGCGCACCGTCACCTTTGGCTCGACCGTCGGGCTCCACGCCCGGCCCGCGTCGACCATCGCCAAAGCCGCAGCCGACAGCGGCCACGCCGTCACCCTCGAAGCCGCCAACGGCAAGAAGGCGAACGCGGCCAGCGTGCTGCTGCTGCTCGCCATGGGCGTCAACCACGGTGACGAGCTCCTCCTCACCGTCGACGGCGACGACGCGGATGCCACGGCAGACGCCCTCGCGGCGCTCATCGGCTCTGAACTCGACGCCGACTGACGCGGCACATCCTCCCCTCCACGATGCCCGCATAGGGTGGAGACGTGGCGACGATCAAAGACCTCTTCGCGAAAGTCATGGCGTCACGGCCTGTCAGGGTCTTGCAGCATTACTCTGCCAGCCGCGGCCCCATCCTCTCGGCGGGCCTCTCCTATCAGGCGATCTTCGCCGTATTCGCCGCCATCTGGGTCGGCTTCTCTGTCGCCGGCCTCGTTCTGCAGGCGAACGTCGAGCTGCGTGACGCCTTCCTGACGCTTCTGAACAGTTCCGTTCCCGGACTCATCGCCTCAGACGGCGGCGAGGGCATCATCGACCCCGAGCAGCTGCTCGAATCGCAGGCGCTCACCTGGTCGGGCATCATCGCCCTGGGCGGCCTGCTGTTCACCGCGCTCGGCTGGCTCGCATCCTGCCGCGACGCGGTGCGCACCATCTTCGGGCTGCCCGGGGAGCTCACCAACTTCGTACTGCTGAAGCTTAAGGACATCGGCCTCGGCCTCGCGTTCGGCGTCGCGCTGCTCCTGTCATCCGCGCTGCTCGTGTTCAGCACGCAGGCGCTGGGTGCGGCCATGGACTTCGTGGGCCTCGACCGCGACTCCGCGGCGAGTCTCCTCGTCGGCCGCGTCGTCGGCCTCGCACTCATGTTCGCGCTCGACACGGTGGTGCTCGCGGCGCTGTTCCGCGCCCTCTCGGGCCTGACCATTCCGCTCCGCCGGCTCCTCGTCGGCGCGCTGCTCGGCGCGGCCGGCCTCGGCCTGCTCAAGGTGCTCGGCACCGCACTCCTCGGCGGCGCGACGAGGAACCCGCTGCTGGCATCCTTCGCCGTGATCCTCGGCCTGCTCATCTGGTTCAACCTCATCTGCCAGGTCATCCTCGTCGCCGCATCCTGGATCTCCGTCGGCATGTCCGACGTCGGCCTCATCGCCGACCCCAGGGTCGAGCAGGCCCGCCGCGAGAAGGAACAGCGCGCCGCTGAGCAGGAAGCGGCCATCCGCGAGGAGGCCGCGAAGCGCGCCGCCGCAGTCAAGCGTGAACGTCGCTGGGGATGGCTGAAACGGATGTTCGGCCACGGCGACAAGACGAGTGCCGACGATGCGAAAACGGCCGGGCGCGATGTCGGCGACCGTCGCTAGGCTTGCCGCATGGCCAAACCGCTTCGCATCGCATCCATCAACACCAATGGCATCCGCGCCGCCTACCGCAAGGGCATGGGCGACTGGCTTGCCGCGCGCGACATCGACATCCTCGCGATCCAGGAGGTGCGCGCCTCCACCGACGATGTGGTCGGGCTGCTCGGTGACGAGTGGGATGTGCTGCACGACGCGGCCACCGCGAAGGGCCGCGCCGGGGTCGCGCTCGCCTCACGCAGCAAGGCGTCGATCCACAGGGTCGAGCTCGGCGACGTCGAGTTCGACAGCGCCGGCCGCTGGCTCGAGGCCGACTTCGAGGTGGGCGACCAGATCGTCACCGTCGTCAGCACCTATGTGCACTCCGGCGAGGTCGACACCCCCAAGCAGGTCGAGAAGTACAAATTTCTGGATGCGATGACGCAGCGCCTGCCCGAGCTCGCCGAGCACTCGAAATACGCGGTCGTGCTGGGCGACCTCAACGTCGGCCACACGAAGCTCGACATCAAGAACTGGCGCGGCAACGTCAAGAAGGCCGGGTTCCTACCGCAGGAGCGCGCCTATTTCGACGGCTTCATGGGGGCAGCCGGCGAGGCCATCGAATGCCAGGACGGCACGACACGCACCGGCCTCGGCTGGGTCGACGTGGGCCGCCGCTTCGCGGGCGATGTCGAAGGGCCATACAGCTGGTGGTCGAACAGGGGCCAGGCCTTCGACAACGACACCGGATGGCGCATCGACTACCACCTGGTCACGCCCGCGCTCGCAGACAAGGTCGTCGACTACAAGGTCGACCGCTACCCGTCCTACGACGCGCGCTGGTCAGACCACGCGCCCGTCGTCGTCGACTACGCGCTCTGACCGTCCCGCCGTCTCTCACACGGCCGAAACCCTGAAAGAATTGGGGACATGACCTCGAAGCCCCGCCTCTTCTCCGGCATGCAGCCATCCGCCCAGTCCCTCCACATCGGGAACTACGTCGGCGCGCTGCAGCAGTGGCGGGACATGCAGGACGCCTACGACGCCTTCTTCTGCGTCGTCGACCTGCACGCGATCACCGTGCCGCAGGACCCGGCCGCGCTGCGCGAGCAGACCCGACGCACCGCCGCCCAGTACATCGCCGCCGGAATCGACCCCGCCAAGTCGACGCTCTACGTGCAGTCGCACGTGCCCGCGCACTCGCAGCTTGCATGGGTGCTGAACACCATCACCGGCTTCGGCGAGGCGAGCCGCATGACCCAGTTCAAAGACAAATCGAGCAGGTACGGCGCCGACGCGACCACGCTGGGGCTCTTCGCCTACCCGACGCTCATGGCGGCAGACATCCTGCTGTACGGCGCGGAGGCGGTTCCCGTCGGCGACGACCAGAAGCAGCACGTCGAGCTGACCCGTGACCTCGCGAACCGCTTCAACTCGCGCTTCGGCGAAACCTTCGTGGTGCCCGAACCGATCATCCTCACAGAGACGGCGCGCATCTACGACCTGCAGAACCCCGAATCGAAGATGAGCAAATCGGCCGCCTCCGAGAACGGCGTCGTCTGGCTGCTCGACGAGCCCGCCAAGACGGCCAAGAAGTTCAAAACCGCGGTGACGGATGCTGAGCGCGAGATCCGCTTCGATCGCGGCGCGAAACCCGGCGTCTCCAACCTGCTCACCATCCTGTCGTCGTTCACCGGAACAGCCATGCCCGCACTCGAAGAGCAATACGTCGGCCGCGGCTACGGAGACCTCAAGAAAGACGTCGCCGACGCCGTCGTCGCCGCCTTCGAACCGGTGCGCGCCCGCGCCCTCGAACTACTCGACGACCCCGCCGAACTCGACCGCGTGCTCGCCGCCAACGCCGACCGCGCCGCCGAAGTCGCCGACGTCACCCTCAAGGCCGTCTACGACCGCATCGGCCTGCTGCCGCGCGGATGACATCGCAGCAATGAAGCCGTTCACGCTGCAGACGCACCGCCTGCTGCTCGACCAGCCCACAGCATCCGATGCCGAACTGATGGCCGAATACTGCAACGACCCGCTGTTCGAACACCTCATGGAGACGCCCTGGCCGTACGCGCGCCGGGACGCCGAATGGTTCATCGGCGAACACGTGCCCGCCGGCTGGGAGACAGACCGCGAGTACACCTGGGCACTGCGCGCAGCCGGGGGCACGCCGCTTCTGGGCGTGATCGGAATGCGCGCGCACGAGGCACCCGGCGAGTGGGACGTCGGCTACTGGCTGGGTGGCCCCCACCGCGGCAGCGGGCTCATGACCGAAGCGCTGCGCGCCGTAGGCGACTGGGCGTTCGACAACGGAGTGACCCGGATGCTGTGGCGCTGCGTCGCAGGAAACCACGCGTCGGCGACGGTCGCGCGCAAGGCGGGCTTCCGCTTCACAGGGGCCGAGACGGGCGCGCACACGGCACGCGACGGCAGCCCGCAGGAGAACTGGCACGGCGAACTGCTCGCCGGAGAAGACCACGGCCCGAAGCCCGGCTGGCCGTAGGGAAAGCGGATCCGGGGATGCTCGCGGGTGAGGTTTCGAGACACTCGCTAGCGCTCGCTCCTCAACCAGCGAGCAACTCAACCGGCGAGTCACTCACTCGAGTACGGCAAAGGGATGCTCGCGCACTCCAGGAAGAGCCGAATGGCGTACTTGACAGGTGGGGGCGGGAATACGAGAGGCACTCGAGTACGGCAAAGGGATGCTCGCGCACTCCAGGAAGAGCCGAATGGCGTACCCGACAGGTGGGGGCGGGAATACGGGCGGTGGGGGCGCGTTGAGTAGACTGTTGAGAAGAACGTGCTCCGGGGTCGGTGAAAATCCGAACCGGCGGTTATAGTCCGCGACCCGCAGATCTACCAGGATGAAACATCCGGGCAGTGAAGCGGTTGAACCGGTGGAATTCCGGTACCGACGGTAATGGGAATGCGAAAGCTGTTCCCTCAGTCCGGATGAGAGGAAGCACAGGAGGTTCGCGCGAGCGAACCCCGTCGTCGCCGACGACGAACCCCCGGGGCCCGTGATGGAGAAGACCACACGAGGACCGGATGACCGACACGGCGAACACCGCAGGCGACACGATCGCCTCCGCGATGAGGCACGCCCTGTCACTCGCCGCCCACGGCCCCGCCTGGGGCGTGAACCCGCAGGTCGGCTGCGTCATCCTCGACTCCGACGGCAACAGGATCGCGGAGGGCTGGCACCGCGGCACGGGCACCGCCCATGCTGAGGTCGACGCGCTGGGCAGTCTGCAGCCCGGCCAGGCGCGCGGCGCGACCGCCGTCGTCACCCTCGAGCCCTGCAATCACACCGGCCGCACGGGCCCCTGCTCGGAGGCGCTCATCGCCGCGGGCGTGACGCGGGTCGTGTATGCGGTGGGCGACCCGGGCGCCGAATCCGGCGGGGGTGCCGCGAGGCTGCGGGAGGCGGGCATCGCCGTGACCGGCGGGGTTCTCGCGCCTGAGGCGGAGGAGGCCATGCATCCGTGGCTCACGACGGTGCGCAACGGCAGACCCTATGTGACCGTGAAGTGGGCGTCGAGCCTCGACGGTCGCGCGAGCGCCGCCGACGGCACCAGCCAGTGGATCACGGGCGCCGCCGCCCGGCAGCGCGTGCACGAGCAGCGTGCGGCCAGCGACGCGATCGCGGTCGGCACGGGCACGGTGCTCAGCGACGACCCGGCGCTGACGGCACGCGGCGACGGCGGCGAGCTGATGCCGCACCAGCCTGTTCCGGTGGTCATCGGCACACGACGGATTCCGGCGGATGCGCGGGTGCTGCAGCATCCGCAGCCGGCGATTGTGACGCACAGCCGCGACCTGAACGCCGTGCTTTCGGGGCTGTTCGCCCGCGGCATCCGCAGCCTGTATGTGGAGGGCGGGCCGACGCTCGCGAGCGCGTTCATCGCGGCAGGGCTGGTCGATGAGTACGCGATCTTTCAAGGGGCGGTGCTGCTCGGCGGCGGTCGCCCCGCAGTGACAGGCATCGGCGTCGGCACGATCGGCGAGGCCCGGCGACTGCGAGTGCATGACGTAGAGGTGCTGGGCGAGGATGTGCTGATCGTGGCACGAGAACGAGACGAGGACTAGTGTTCACCGGAATCATCGAAGAGCTCGGCGAGGTTCTCGCCTGGGACAGAACGGCCGACGCCGCCCGCATCACGGTGCGCGGCCCGCTCGCCGTGAGTGACGCCGCGCACGGCGACTCCATCTCGGTGAGCGGCGTGTGCCTCACCGTCGTAGAGCAGGGCGACGACTGGTTCACCGCCGATGTGATGGCGCAGACCATCGCCGTGAGCGCGCTGCGCGACCCGGCACCCGGCAGCCGCGTCAACCTCGAGAGGGCCGCCCGCGTGGGCGACCGGCTCGGCGGTCACATCGTGCAGGGCCACATCGATGGAACGGCCACACTCCTGACGGTGACCGAGGGCGAGGCGTGGCGCGTACTGCGCTTCAGCCTCGCCGCCGATGTCGCCGCCCTCGTCGTCGACAAGGGCTCGATCGCGGTCGACGGCATCTCGCTCACCGTCAGCGCTGTCGGCGACGACTGGTTCGAGGTGTCGCTCATCCCCGAGACCCTCACCGCGACGACCCTCGGCGAGCGCACCGTCGGCGATCTCGTCAACATCGAGACCGACATCCTGGCCCGCCATGTGCAGCGGATGCTTCGGCTCGGCCAGTACGAAGCCGCATCACCCACGACCACACCTTCACCAGCCACAACAACAGTGGGGAGCCACTCATGAGCCTCGCCGACATCCCCGCCGCCCTCGCAGAGTTGCGCGCGGGCCGACCCATCATCGTCGTCGACGACGAGGGGCGCGAGAACGAGGGCGACGTCATCCTCGCCGCATCGCTGGCGACCCCCGAGTGGCTCGGCTGGATGGTGCGCCACACCTCCGGCTATGTGTGCGCACCCATGCCCGCGCCTGTCGCCGACCGGCTCGATCTGCCCGTCATGGTGCCCGACAGCCAGGATGTTCGGGGCACCGCGTACACGGTGTCGGTCGACGCCGCAGAAGGGGTGACGACCGGCATCAGCGCATCCGATCGTGCCCACACGCTGCGCGCGCTGGCCAACCCCGCCTCGACGCCGGCGAGCCTCGTTCGGCCCGGACACGTTCTGCCGCTCCGCGCCGTGCCCGGAGGGGTGCGGCAGAGGGCGGGCCACACGGAGGCGACCGTCGAGCTGCTCACACTGGCCGGCCTGCCGCCGGTGGGCGCGATCGCCGAGATCGTGGAGGACAGCGGCGAGATGATGCGGCTGCCCGGCCTGATCGCGCTCGGCGATGAGCACGGGGTGGTGGTCATCACCATCGCCGACCTCATCGTCTATCTCGACGCACTCGACGACGACGCCAAGCCCGTACCGAGCGATGCCGTCGCGGAGACCTCTCGCGTCATCTTCGAGGTCGAGACGGAGCTGCCGACCCTGTTCGGCACATTCACCGTGCGGGCCTACCGCGATCGCATGACCGGGGCCGACCATGTGGCGATCCTGTCGGGCGAACCACACGAGGGGATGCTGCTGCGCATGCACTCCGAGTGCCTCACCGGCGAGGTCTTCGGCTCGCTCAAATGCGAGTGCGGCCCGCAGCTGGAGTCGGCGCTGCAGGCCATCCAGTGTGATGGCGGCGCCGTCATCTACATGCGCGGGCATGAGGGGCGCGGCATCGGCCTCATCAACAAGCTGAAGGCATACCGTCTGCAGGAGGACGGCCTCGACACGGTCGACGCGAACACCGCGCTCGGGCTGCCCGCCGACGGCCGCGACTACGGGGCGGCCGTCGCCATCCTCGACCAGCTGGGGGTGCGCACCGTGCGACTCATCACCAACAACCCCGACAAGATCAAGCAGCTCACCGATCGCGGCGTGACCGTGACCGAGCAGGTGCCGATCGTCGTCGGAGTCGGCGACGCCAACGAGGGTTACCTCGAGACCAAGCGCGACCGGATGGGGCACATCCTGCCCCAGCACCTCGCGCACACGGATGTGACCATCGACGAGGCCGAGCAGGCCCGTCAGAGCCAGAAGGAGCAGGCACTGTGAGCGGAGCAGGAGCACCCACCATCAGCACCGACGGGACCGGCCTGAAGGTCACCATCGTGGCGGGCCGGTGGCACGAGGAGATCACGGCCGGGCTGCTGGCCGGCGCGCGACGCGTGCTCGCCGCATCCGGGGCATCCGTCTCCGAGGTGCACGTGCCGGGCAGCTTCGAGTTGCCCGTCGTCGCCAAGGCGGCGCTCGACGGCGGTGCGGATGCTGTGGTCGCGCTGGGCGTGATCATCCGCGGAGGAACACCCCACTTCGAGTACGTGTCGGCTGCGGCCACCGACGGCCTCACCCGGGTCGCCCTCGACACGGGCAAGCCCGTCGGCTTCGGCCTGCTCACCCTCGATGACGAGCAGCAGGGGCTCGACCGGGCCGGCCTGCCCGGCTCGAAGGAGGACAAGGGAGCGGAGGCTGCGGAGGCGGCGTTGGCCACCGCGAGGGTGCTCGGGGAGCTGCGCCGGGCGTAGGATTGTTCGGTTATCCGCCGCCAGCGAAAGCCGATCCATGACCTCCCCCGCTCCAGCATCCGCACCATCCGCATCCGCGCCCGCCAATCCGCGCTCGCGGGTCATCCTGGCCAGCCTCGTCGGCACGACGATCGAGTTCTACGACTTCTACGTGTATGCGACGGCGGCGGTGCTGGTGTTCCCGCACCTGTTCTTCCCGACGGGCAATGAGACGACGGCGCTGCTGTCGTCGTTCGCGATCTTCGGCGCCGCCATGGTGGCACGCCCGGTCGGTGCCGTGTTCTTCGGCCACCTCGGCGACAAGGTGGGCCGCAAGACCACGCTCGTCGCGGCGCTCCTGACGATGGGAATCGCGACATTCCTCATCGGCGTGCTGCCCACCTACGCGGTCGTCGGCTGGTTCGCCCCGCTGCTGCTGGTCATCCTGCGCCTCGCCCAGGGCTTCGCGCTCGGCGGCGAGTGGAGCGGCGCCGCGCTCGTGGCGACCGAGAATGCGCCGGCAGGCAAGCGCGCCTGGTACGGCACCTTCCCGCAGCTGGGCGCCCCGATCGGCTTCATCATCGCGAACGGGCTGTTCCTGCTGATCGCCGTCGCGCTCCCCTCCGATGACCCGTCGATGCCGTCGGAGGCGTTCCTCAGCTGGGGTTGGCGCATCCCGTTCCTGTTCTCGGCCGTCATGGTCATCGTCGGCCTGTGGGTGCGTCTGCGCCTCGTCGAGAGCACCGCATTCTCGAAGACGGTGAGCACCGGCCGGGTCGTCAAGCTGCCGCTCGGCACGGTCATCCGCGGCCACTGGCGTGAGCTCGTGCTGGGCACCTTCTTCATGCTCGCCACCTATGTGCTGTTCTACCTGATGACGACGTTCTCGCTCAGCTACGGCCGCGCGCCCGTCTCGCCGGAGAGCCCTACGCAGCTGCCCGGCCTCGGCTACGGCTACAACGACTTCGTGCTCATGATGATCGTGGGCGTCGTCTTCTTCGGCATCTTCACGCTGCTGTCCGGGCCGTGGGCCGACAGGTTCGGTCGCCGCAGGACGCTCATCTGGGTGACCCTGGCGATCATCGTGTTCGGGCTGCTGTGGGTGCCGCTGCTCGGCTCCGGCTTCGTGGGCGTCATGGCGTGGCTCATCGTGGGCTTCACGCTGATGGGCATCACGTTCGGGCCGATGGGCGCGCTGCTGCCCGAGCTGTTCCCGACGAATGTGCGCTACACGGGCTCGGGTGTCTCGTACAACGTCAGCTCGATCCTGGGCGCCGCGGTCGCCCCGTTCATCGCCGTCTGGCTGTGGACGCTCGCCGACGGCAGCCCCTTCCTCGTGGGCATCTACCTCTCGGCGATGGCGGTGTTGACCCTCATCGCCCTGCTCCTCGGCAAGGAGACGAAGGACATCGACATCGACCGCTGATGCCGACCGTCAGGGAGTCACGGGCGTCAGGCGCGGGATGACCATCGGCGAACCGGATTCCGGGTCACGGATGATCGCACACGGCAGCCCGAAGACGTCCTCGACGAGATCGGCCGTGAGTGTGGCGGCCGGCTCGCCCTGGGCGACGATCGTGCCCTCCTTCATGACGACCAGGTTGGTGGCGTAGCGCGCCGCCTGGTTCAGGTCATGGAGCACGGCCACGAGCGTGCGGCCCTCGCCGTGCAGCCGGGCGCACAACTGCAGCACCTCGTACTGGTGGGCGATGTCGAGAAAGGTGGTCGGCTCGTCGAGCAGCATCAGCTCGGTGCGCTGCGCGAGCACCATCGCGATCCACGCCTTCTGCCGCTGGCCGCCCGACAGTTCGGACATGTACCGCTCGCCGAGTTCCTCGATGCCGGTCGAGGCGAGTGCGGCGTTCACCGCATCCGAATCTTCGACGGACCACTGCCGGAAGATGCCCTGGTGTGGGTAGCGACCACGGCCCACCAGATCGCGCACGGTGATGCCGTCGGGCGCGATGGGGCTCTGCGGCAGCATCGCGAGGCGCCGCGCGACAGCCTTGCTGCGCATGCCGTCGATGGGTGAACCCTCCAGCAGCACGGAACCCGCCACAGGCTTGAGAGTGCGCGACAGGGCCTTCAGGAGGGTCGACTTGCCGCAACCGTTCGGGCCGACGATGATCGTGAAGCCGCCGCGCGGCACCTCGATGTCGAGGCCGTCGACGATCGTGCGGCCGTCGTAGGCGAGGGTGAGGCCGCTCGCGGCGAGGGGCGAGACGTGCGAATCCTCCATCAGAGGGTTCCCTTCTTCCATTCCAGGACGAGCAGCCAGCCCAGGTAGATCCCGCCGATTGCGGCCGTCATGATGCCGACAGGCAGCTGCACACCGATCGGCAGCTGCTGCGTGAGCAGATCGGCGAGCACGAGCAGCACGGCGCCCAGAGCGGCGGAGGCCACCAGATTCGGGCCGGCCGCGCGGGTGAGGCGGCGGGCGATCTGCGGCGCCGTCAACGCGATGAACGCGACAGGCCCCACGACACTCACCGCGGCCGTGCACAGGGCGATCGACGCGAGCACCGCCCAGCTGCGCGCCTGCGTCGACCGCGCGCCCAGGGCATCCGCCAGCTCGTCGCCCATCTCGAGCAGCTGCAGTCTGCGGCTCAGCAGCAGCGTCAGAGGGAGAAGCACCGCGATAGCGACCCAGATGATCGCGGCATGATCCCAGGAACGCGACTGGAGGCTGCCGTTGAGATACGTGGCCAGAATGGTGGCCGCCTCGACGCGAGCCTGCGTCAGCGCGTACTGCACGAACGCGAGCGACATCGCCGCGACGCCGATTCCGACGATCAGCATGCGCGACGGCGACGCAAAACCCCTGCCGCTGCCCAGCCACACCAGACCAACAGCCACGAGAGCGCCGAGGAGCGCGCCGAGCGGAACCGGCAGGACGCCCGGCCAGACCAGCGCGACGGCGGCGGCACCCGCAGAGGCACCCCCCGTGAGGCCGATCACGTCGGGGCTGCCGAGCGGGTTGCGCGTCACCGTCTGCAGCAGCGCGCCCGCGACACCGAACGCCGCACCCGCGGCGATGCCCACGAACAGGCGCGGACCGCGCAGCACCCCGTAGACGATCGTCTCGCGCCCCTCCCCCGCGCCGAACATCACCGGCAGGAGGCGGGCGGGCGCAATGCCCGTGGTACCGAGCGTGAGCGCCAGAACGCCCACCACGACGACCGCGAGCAGCGCCGCAGTGACCACGACGACGCTGCGCCGCCGCACCCGCATGCTCAGCCGGGAACCTGATCTCAGCACTGTCGCGGTCATGCGGCCCCCCGCATCCGGCGCACGACAAGCAGCAGCATGGGCCCGCCCACGAATGCGGTCACGACGCCCACCATGAGTTCGTTGGGGCTCACGATGACACGGCCCACGAGGTCGGCGGCGAGCAGAAGTGCGGGGCCGAGCACGATGCATCCGGGGATCAGCCAGCGGTGATCGTTGCCGGTGAACGCCCGCACGATGTGCGGAACGGCGAGCCCCACGAACGCGATCGGGCCGACCCCGGCCGTCGCCGCGGCGGCAAGCACCGTCGTCGCAAGGGCGCCCAGGATGCGGGTGCGGCCGACACTGCTGCCCAGCGCCCGGGCCGTGTCCTCGCCGAGCGCGAGAGCGTTGAGGGGCGAGGCGATGCCCAGCGACAGCACGAGGCCGAGCACGATGAACGGCAGGATGTCGAAGATCAGCTGCGGGTCACGGCCCGCGAGAGAGCCCACCACCCAGAAACGGTAGGCGTTGAACACCTCGGGCAGGCTGAGTGCGAGCGCCTGGATGTAGGTCGCGACGACAGCCGACACCACGACGCCCGCGAGCACCAGCCGAACGGGGGTGGCGCGGCCGCCCGCCGACCCGAGCACGTACACGACCAGCACCGCGATGAACGCCCCGGGGAGCGCAACCCACACGCTGCCGACGCCCGCGCCGACACCGAAGAAGGCGATGCCCGTGACGACCGCCGCAGCCGCGCCCACATTGACGCCGAGGATGCCCGGATCGGCCAGCACATTGCGCGTCACGCCCTGCATGACAGCGCCGGCGACGGCGAGCGCCGCGCCCACCAGCAGGCCGAGGATCGTGCGCGGCACACGGCTCGCGATGACCGTGTCGGAGTAGCTGCCGGTGGGGGCGAAGAGGGCAGTCCAGACCTCGGGCAG
Source organism: Homoserinimonas aerilata (assembly GCF_006716125.1). Classification (NCBI taxonomy): domain Bacteria; kingdom Bacillati; phylum Actinomycetota; class Actinomycetes; order Micrococcales; family Microbacteriaceae; genus Homoserinimonas; species Homoserinimonas aerilata. Next base: position 1,916,191 of record NZ_VFOM01000001.1, read on the forward strand.
CGGAATGTACTTGGTGCCGACGGCCAGACTGAGGAGGCCGATGAGCACGAGCACTGCGAACGCGAGAACGAAGCCGAGAAGCCTGCGGCGAGCGCGCCGACGGGGGCCGAGGCTTGTCGCTCCGGCCCCCGTTCGGGCTGCTGTCGTCGTCACGTCTCTCGTGTCGCGGATGCTCTGTTCGCCGGTTGCGCCTAGCCGACCTTCGACACGGCGTCGACGATCTGCGGCACGAGCTTGTCAAGCGCCCACGGCACGCTCAGGGGCGTGATGACGGTGGATGCCATGCCGAGCTGGTTGTCGACGCTCGGCACATACGATCCGCGCTTCACGGCGGGGATCTGCGCGAAGAGCGGCTGCGCCTCCATCTCCTTCTGGTTCGCCTCATCGTTGAACCAGGTGAAGACGACGTCGGAGCCGTCGAGCAGGTCGGCCCGCTCGAGGCCCACATCGGTCGTGAAGGTGCCGTCGGTCAGCGGAAGCGCCGCGGTCACCGGGTCTACGACGAGGCCGAGTGCCGTGAGCACATCGACGCGGGGGTCGCCCTTCTGGTAGAACGACAGGGCGCCGGCCTGGGCCGCATAGATGTAGGAGAAGGTGACGCCGTCGAACTCCGGATGCTCGGCCGCCGCGTCGGCGAGCGTGCCCTCCAGATCGGAGATCAGTCCTGCGGCCTGGTCGCTCTTGCCGAGCGCCTCGCCGATGATCTCGATCTGCTGCCTCCAGGGGGTGCCCCACGCCGCGTCGGGGTATCCGACGGTGGGCGCGATCGCCGACAGTGTCGCGTGGTCGTCGGCGGTGAGGCCGGACTGCGGCGCGAGGATAAGGTCGGGCTCGAGCTGCAGGATCGCGTCGACGTCGATCTCGGGGTAGACGTCGAAGGTGGCGGGCAGTTCGTCGCCGCTCTCCTCGATGGCGTCGCGCACCCACGGGTAGTAGCCGTCGTCGTCGCCGCCCCAGGTGACGTTCTCCATGCCGACCGGCGTCACGCCGAGCGCGACGACGGTGTCTCCGGTGCCCCAGCCGAGCGTGACGACGCGCTTCGGCTCGGAGGGGATGACGGCGTCGCCGATGGCGCTCTCGATCGTGACGGGGAAGGTGCCGTCGGATGCGACATCCGGCATCGCGCTGTCATCGCCGGTCGCGCATCCGCTCAGCATCAGGGCGGCCGCGGCCGCTGTGGCGATGAGGGCCGTGACTCGGCTTCGGGTGGTGGTTCGCATGGTTTCCCTTCGGTGGGGGTGCAGGGGGTGGCCGGTCGGCGGGAGCCCGTGCGACGGCCGCAGGGCGTCGTCGTCGAGAAGTCCGGAACAAGTATGGCATGCCTTACCTAAGTCTGAACATGGGGGCGGGAAAGTAGGATCGAGACATGACTTCACGAAATGGTGCGCGCGGCGCAGTCACGTTCTGGATCTGGGCGGTCGTCGTCGTCGCGGTGGTGCTCGCGGTCGGCTTCGCCTACACCGTGTTCTTCAAGTAGCAGCTGGATCTAACCAATCGTCAGGGTGTGCGCCGCCCACGGCGCGAACGTTGCGAGCGGATGCCCTCCACGATGAGCAGCAGCACCGCCAGCCCGATACCCGCATAGGTGAAGTACTCATCCGGTTCGATGGCCTCATGCAACAGCACAAGCGATACGAGCACCAGGATTATCGGCTCCACATAGCTGAGCAGACCGAACAGGCTGAAACTGAGCAACCGGCTGGCCACGATGTATAACGTCAGCGCGAGCGCGCTGATCACACCGAACACGAGCAGCAGCCCCCACGGCGGAGTACCGCCCTCCGCCACAAGCGTGCCCGGGCCGAAAGCGAACCACGCCGCGAACGGCACAAGCACCACCAGCTCCAACCACAGCGCGCCCGGAGTGTCGACACCTGCGGCCCGGCGCAGCGTGAAATAGATCGGGTAGCCCAGCGCCACCGCGAACGTCGCCCACGACAGGCCAGACGCGGCGAAGAACGCGGCCGCGACACCCAGCGCAGCCGCAATCACGGCCGCCGTGCGCACGCGGCCCAAACTCTCCCGGTGCAGCAGCACACCCACCAGCACCAGCACCAGCGGCATCAGCAGATAACCGAGCGCCACATCGAGCCCGTGGCCCGACTTCGGCGCCCAGGCGAACAGCCACAACTGCAGCCAGAGCAGGCCCGAGTTCACCAACAGCAACAGAATGAGAACCGGCCGCCTCCGCAGCCTGCGCAGCGCATCCGCCACCTCACCCCACGAACGGATGGCAAGCAGCAGAACAACCATGAACGGAACCGTCAACAGGATGCGCCACGAAACGACCTCCCACTCGGTGAGCTCCGTCAGCTGGGCGGGAATGAAATAGACGGCACCAAACAGGGCAGACGCCACGACGGATGCGATCACGCCGCGGGCGGTCGTCTGGGAGTCGTGTCGCATCCGACCATTCTCTCAGGGACTCGCGGGTTGAGGAGGCGCCCCGGCGCCTTCTCGAAAGCGCACGTCCGCACAACCCGGTTTCGAGACGGCACTCCGTGCCCCTCAACCGGCGGGACCACCCGCTGGTCGAGGGGTCGCTCATCCGGGGTACGTAGACTACGTCAGTGGTTCGCCCCGTCGACAGAAGGACAGCATGAGCACGAGCACCCCTGCACGCCGCGGAATGTTCGGACGCAAGCCCAGCGAGGGACCGCGCGCGAAGTTCAGCCAGCTGCTGCCGTACCTGCTCGAACACAAGAAGGTGCTCGCGGTCGTCATCGTGCTCAGCGTCATCGGCGCGGCCGCATCCCTCGCCCAGCCGTTGCTCGTCAGCCAGGTCATCACCCGGGTCGAGGCCGGGCAGACGCTCGACACCCTCGTCTGGGTGCTTGTCACGCTCGTCGTCGTCGCGGGGCTCATCAGCGGCTTCCAGCACTACCTGCTGCAGCGCACCGGAACCGGCGTCGTGCTCTCCGCCCGCCGGCGCCTCGTCAGCCGCATGCTGCGCCTGCCCATCAGCGAGTTCGACCAGCGCCGCACCGGCGACCTCGTCTCCCGCGTCGGCAGCGACACAACCCTCCTGTACGCCGTCATCACGCAGGGCCTCGTCGACGCCGTCGGCGGCGCGCTCGTCTTCGTCGGCGCGCTCATCGGCATGCTCGTCATCGACGCCGCGCTCCTCGGCCTCACCCTGCTCGTCGTCGCCGCATCCCTCATCATCGTCGTCGGACTGTCGGGGCGCATCCGCAAGGCAAGCCAGGCGCAACAGGAGAAGGTCGGCGACCTCGCAGCATCCGTCGAACGTGCGCTCAGCGCCATCCGCACCGTGCGCGCCGCCGGCGCCACCGAGCGTGAGAACGACGTCATCGACGGCGAAGCCCGCGGCGCCTACGACAAGGGTCTGCAGGTCGCGCGCGTCTCTGCTCTCGTCGTTCCCATCGCCGGAATCGCCCTGCAGGTGTCGCTTCTGACCGTGCTCGGCGTCGGCGGATACCGCGTCGCCGACGGCAGCATCACCATCGCATCCCTCGTCACCTTCGTCATGTTCCTGTTCATGATGATCAGCCCGCTCGGCCTCGCCTTCGGCGCCATCACGTCGACCAGTCAGGCGCTCGGCGCGCTCGGCCGCATCCAGGAGATCATCGACCTGCCCAGCGAGGACGAAGCGGATGTCGCCACGACGGTCGCCGCGCCCGTCACCTCATCCGGCGCGATCGCCTTCGAGGGCGTCGAGTTCAGCTACCCCGAGGCCGCACACAAGTCGGAGGCCGAGAAGCTGCTCGCCGCCGAGCTCGGCCTGGACGCGCCGCGCGACCGCACCGTGCTTCGTGGGGTGTCGTTCTCGGTGCCGCGCGGGCAGCGCATCGCCCTCGTCGGGCCATCCGGTGCCGGCAAATCCACAATCCTCTCCCTCATCGAACGCTTCTACGACCCCACCGCCGGCGTCGTGCGGCTCGACGGCGTCGACATCCGCTCGCTCGACCGCGCCGCGCTGCGCGCCCAGATCGGCTACGTCGAACAGGACGCCCCCGTGCTCGCCGGCTCGCTTCGCGCCAACCTCACGCTCGGCGCGCCCGACGCATCCGACGACGACTGCGTCGACGTGCTCCGCGCCGTCAACCTGCTCGGCGTGCTCGACCGCGACCCGGCCGGCCTCGACGCGCAGGTCGGCGAAGACGGCGTCATGCTCTCCGGCGGCGAACGCCAGCGGCTCGCCATCGCCCGCACGCTGCTCTCGGCACCGCCCATCCTGCTGCTCGACGAATCGACGTCGTCACTCGACGGGCTCAACGAGCAGCTGCTGCGCGAAGCCATCGACGCCGTCGCCACCGACCGCACACTCATCGTCATCGCGCACCGCCTGTCGACCGTCGTCGACAGCGACCGCATCATCGTGCTCGACAACGGGCAGGTCATCGGCAGCGGAACCCACTCCGAACTCGTCGACTCCACGCCGCTCTACCGCGAACTCGCGAAACACCAGCTGCTGGTGTAGCCCCGGCAGATGCGGGCGGCGCGCGTCCGCACATCCGGGTCTCCGCACCTCCACACCTCCACCCCGCGTCGAGACTGCACGAATCGTACGTTTTCTGGCGAAAAACGTGCGATTCGTGCAGTCTCGGCGAAGGGGAGGCATCCGCGGGCTGCGCTATGATCGCCGACCGTACGGAAAACGCACGGTATCTGGCGAAAAACGTACGATTCGTGCAGTCTCGGCGGCAGGGAACCGCGGGTGGGCGCGTCAGCGGCGACGCATCGTGAAGGCATCCGCGAGTGAACGACGAAACGGGGGCGACGCCAGCACCCGAATCCCGAAGGTGCGCAGCGCGTGCACCCAGCCCGGCAGCGGGCGCCCCACCAGCATGTTGAACGCGGCAAGCCCCGCCGCCCGACGAGCAGAACGGCGGCGGATGCGGTCGAAACGACGCCACGACGCAGACGACGGATGCGCCTCCCGCAGCAACAGAACCGCCAGCGCCCGAGCATCCAGCCACCCCAGGTTCAGCCCCTGCCCGCCGATCGGACTGATCTCGTGGGCCGCGTCACCAATCAACACCACACCGTCGGCCACCATCGACTCGGCCAGACGTTGCCGGGCTGTGAAAGAACTGGAGCCGCCCTCCGTCGGGATCACCGCCCCTGTGCGGTCCTCCACAATGCTGGCGAGAGTCACCCCATCGGCACCAACCGGCGAGGGCGTCAACGCCACCCAGCGGCGCCCGCCCCCCACCAGCGGGAACGACTCCACCACACCGCCGCGCTCGAAGAAGAGCACCGCGCCATCCTCATCGGACCCGCCAGCCGGAAGGTCGGCCATCAGATAGTGGGCGCGACCGAAGCGCGAACGAAAATGCACACCGGCCGCGCGACGCACAACGCTGTCCACCCCGTCCGCCCCCACGACGAGACGGGCGACGATTCCGGTGCCGAGCAGCTCAACCCCGCGCGCGGTGTGCGCAAGACCAGTCACACGTCTCCCCAACCACAGGGAGCCCGGACGGATGCCTTCGAAACGGTCGCGAAGCATCCGCTCCACCTCCTGCTGCGGCAGGGAGAACACGGGGCTGCCGAATTCCATGCGGCCGAGGATGCGGCCATCGGCCCGGGCGACACCGCCCCGGATCTGCGCCGCCTGGAGGGAGACATCGACTCCGGCAGCCGCCAGCGCAGACGCCCCAGAGGGGTGGATGCCGATCGCGCGCGGCCGTGACGAGATCTCGCTGCGGGCATCGACGACGACCACATCGCGGCCGCCCTGAGCGAGGAGAACAGCCAGCAGCATTCCGACGGGGCCGGCCCCCACAATCGCGACATCATGAACGACCGGATGCGCGCCGGGCCCGGCAGTGGCACCAGTCTCAGTGCTGCCCGCGGCCCCTTCAGCCACGGCCGGTCGACACCGCGAGCAGGCGCGTCGGGTTCAGGGCGATGACCCTCCAGTCGGGTCCGGCCAGCTCCCGCAGCTCGGCCGGGGTGAAGCTGCGCCTGATCGACACCAGCCCGTCAGGCCTGATGAACGAACCGCCACACGCCGGGCCCGGAAAGAACGGTGCCGTCGCCGCGCCGAACGCCACAGAGGCGAAACGGCTGCGGGAGATATCGCTGTGCACCGTCATCACCCGCGCCAGACGCGAGGTCTCCACCAGGAAGCCGGGCACATCGCTCAGATGATGCAACACATGATTCGACACAACGAAATCGAAACGTTCATCGAGCTGCGCTGCGGTCGCCCGCACAAATCGCACCCCCGGCGCCGGGTGCGCGCTCGCGTAGGCGTGCGCGCGGGCATCGGGATCAACGCCCGTCACCTCGAGCAGAAGCCCGTCACGCCTGGCCAGCCGCGCCAACCGGCGGGCAAGATCGCCGCCACCCGAACCAACATCGAGCAGGGTACGTGGCACGGATGCGCTGAGCAGCGGCCTCAGAAGGCGGCGGTAGGTCGCACCCCAACCAGACACCACCGGGTTGAGGATTCCGAAACCGGCATATGTACGGCGGAGGGCATCCGGATCGCAATCAGGGCCGTCCATCAGCTCCCGCAGATGCGGCTGCCTGCGCATCGACTCGCCGCCGTCAGTTCGCCGTCATCAGGCCGGACTCAACGGTGAGCCCAGGCCCGAACGCCATCGCACAGATGCGCTCCCCCGGCGTCGCCGTCGCCAGAATGTTCTTCAGCACGAACAGCACCGTCGCGCTGCTCATGTTGCCGAAATCGCGCAGCGTCTCCCGCGACGGCGTGAGCTGCTCGTCACTCAGCTTCAACGTCGACTGCACGCGGTCGAGGATGCTGCGCCCGCCCGGGTGGATCGCCCAACGCTCGACCTCACCCGCGCGCCCCTGCAGAAGCGGCTCCAGCGCCCCCTCGATGTATTCGTCGATGATCTTCGGCACATAACTGCTGAGCACCATCTCGAAGCCCTCATCGCCAATCGTCCACGCCATGTCGGCCTCGCCGACCGGGGTGACGACACTCTCGAAGGCGTCCAGCGAACATCCGAACCCCTCAACCGCATCCGCTGCGACAACAGCCGCGGCAGCACCATCAGCGAAGATCGATGCTGCAATGATCTGGTCAGGGTCACTAGAGGAGCGCACATGCAGCGTGCACAGCTCGACGCTGACAACCAGCACGACCGCGGCAGGGTCAGCCAGAACAAGCTGCCGGGCCAACCGCAGTGCTGGCATCGACGCATAGCAGCCCATGAAGCCGAGATGGAAGCGCTGCACGCCCGGGCGCAGGCCCAGCTCGCGGGCCACCAGGAAGTCCGGGCCGGGCGCGAAGAAACCCGTGCATGAGACCGTGATCACATGGGTGATGCGGTCGGTGTCGAGGCTCGCGCAGGCTTTCTTCGCCGCCTCCACGTAAAGCTGGCCGGCCTGCTCGGTATACAACTCGTTGCGCACGCGCGTCGACGGCGACAGCAGCAGGCCACTCGCAGGCAAGAAGAACAGCGGATGCTCCGCCCCACTCTCCCAGGACAGCTCGGCGATCGCAGAGTGCCGCGTCTCGATCGCCGCCGCATCGAACGTGGCGGGCACCAGCCTCTGCGCGAGCCGACTCAAGCCAGGCTGGGCGGCGAACACATCACGCACATCGTGCTGCAGGAGCACGGTGGGCGGCACAACAGTCTCGAGCGCAATGATCGACGGGGTCACATGCGCCAGTGTAAGCACGGCAGCGCCCGCTCCGACAGGCTTCGCACACGATGCACAGGCGCGGGGCGGGTGGGCGGGGCTCGCTCGAGCCGCGTGCGGGCCGCGTGCGGGCCGCGTGCGGGCCGCGTGCGGGCCGCCGAGAGTACGCAAATCGACCGTTTGAGCGCGAATACCGTGCACTTCGTGCAGTCTCGGCGGAGTGGCCGCGAGACAGCACGGGAACGCGGTGGTGGCGGCCAGCCGTGGACCGCCGCCACCCCACCACTGCCCCGCCGAAAACGAAGGACACCCTCTTCGTTTCTGCCGCATCCGGCACCCCTACGGTCGTTTCTCGATGAATCTCCTTCGTTTTCGGCGGGCGCTCTGCTAGCGTCTGTATATACATGTTGGGTATGCATTAGAGGAGTGCGGATGTCGGTACGAATGAGCATCCTGGCGATGGTGTCGCGCCACCCCGGCTACGGCTACCTGCTGCGCGCCGAATTCGACCGCCGCACGGGCGCGACCTCACCCCTCAACGTCGGCCAGGTCTACAAGACCCTCGACACGCTCGAACGCGACGGCCTCGTCACCAGAAGCGAGCAGACGGATGCCGACGGCCACGTCTTCTACGAGGCCACCGCCGCCGGCCACGCTGCCGTCGCCGAATGGCTCACCACCGCCGAGGAGACGAGCACGCCCAGCCGCAGCGATCTCGCCGTCAAGGTCGCCGTCGCATCCACCCTGCCGGGCGTCGACATCGAAAGGATGCTGCAGGCCCAGAGGCAGGCGGCGCTCGCCCGCCTACACCGGCTCACCCGCGAGACGCCCACAGAGGGGCCCGGGCTCGGACCGCGCCTCGTCGCCGACGCCATCCTGTTCGAGGCCGAGACGGAGCTGCGCTGGCTCGACCACGTCGAGCAGCGCATCCGCACGGCCTGCGCCACCGGCACAGCCCTCGAGGTCGCCTTCGACATCGACCCGCCCCGCCGCGGGCGACCGCGCCGCACCGACAAGCCCGAAGCATCCGAAGCATCCGACTGACGGAGACGTTGTCCGGGGATCACTCCCGCCGCTTCGCCGAGAGTACGCAAAGTGCACGGTATGGGCGCGAAACCGTGCAATACGCGCAGTCTCGGCGAAGAGAAGAGAGTACGGGCAGGGCGGATGCTCGCCGAGAGTACGCAAAGCGCACGGTTCCGACGCGAAAACGTGCAATACGTGCAGTCTCGCGGGACACGCGCAGCCGACGAGCGAGCCCATCAGGCGGCTCGACTGCCGCCATCAACACTTTCACCTTCCGCGATACCCCGGATGCTGGTGGCATACGCAGCAGACGACGACGTTCCGCTGCGGCGGACCACGAAACGAAGGTCGCGGCAATGACACATCTGCTCGCACACGTCGGCCACCTCGAGATCACCACGCCCGACGCGGAGGCCTCGGTGAAGTTCTACGAGGGGCACCTCGGCCTGAATGCGGTCGAACGCCGCGACGGCAAGGCTCACCTGCGCTGCTGGGGCGACCACTACACGTACAGCCTCGTCATCGCGCCCGACATCGGAAACCCGGCTCACGGCTGCGGCGATCTCACTTCCCGGTTCATCCGGTCTATGCAAGCGCGGATGCCCACGGCGTCGAGTTGCCCGCTTTCGCCCCTATTTCACGAGTTTTGGGGGCGAAAGTGGGCAACTCGCGGATGTGCCCCGGCGCGAGAGGAGCGCAGCAGCGGTACCCGAGACGTGAAGCGACAGAAGCGGATGCTTCCAGAGGCGCTCAGCCAGCCGCCCCAGACGAGCGGATGCGCGCCCCCAGCCGGGCGAGCTCGTCAAGCGCGGCAGCGCTCGGCATCGGCGCGACCCCCGCCACCAGGTCGCCCAGCACCGACACCGACAGGCCGGCCGTCAGGGCGTCGCGCGCGGAGGCGAGCACGCAGTGGTCGGTCGCGATGCCGACGACGTCGACCTCGGTCACGCCGCGCTCCGAGAGCAGCTGCGCGAACGGAACCCCGTCGACGTCGCCCTCGAAGATCGAATAGGCGGGCCGGCCCTGGCCCTTGCGCACATGCGCGGTCACGGCCGAGGTGTCGAGGCGCGCGTCGTACTCGGCACCCTCCGTGCCGGCCACGCAGTGAACCGGCCAGGTGTCGACGAAATCGGGGGCGGCATCCCGGGCGAAGTGACCGCCGTTGTCGCCCGTCGCGTCATGCCAGTCGCGCGAGGCGAACACCTCGGCGTAGCGGCCCGGATGCTCCGCCAGGTACTGCGAGACGCCCGTGGCGACCGCATGGCCGCCGTCGACACCGAGCGCGCCGCCCTCGGTGAAGTCATTCTGTACGTCGATGATGAGGAGCGCACGAGTCATGCCGCCATTGTAGGCAGGTCGGATGCCGCCTGCCGCTACTGCAGGATGCCAGCGAGGTTGTCGCCGCAACTCTGGATGTCGGCGAGCAGTGTCTCGAGCGCGAGGCTCGTCTCTGGCTTCACCTCGCCGCTCGCCTGCAATGACACCGCGAGCCGGGTGCCGTCGGATGCTGTGAGCAGCCCGCCGAGTGTGGCGGCCCGGTCGGTGGTCCCTCCGACCCCGGAGAAGGCGGATTTCACCGACGCCAGCTGGCCGCTGAAACGATCGGCGAGTGAGCCGCTCTGCCCCGCAACGGGCAGCGCCGCCGGGATGGTCTGCAGTTCGGCGCCACCGGCGTCGAGCGTGGCGAACATCCGGGCGACGAGTTCGGGGCTCGCAACGGTCGCCGCATTCAGGCCCGAGCCGTCGCGCACGACGAGCCCGTCGATGGGCATCTCGTAGCCGGAGAGCACCGAACGGAACACCTGATCGAGGGACGCGGCCGAGCCGCCCGAGCCGAGCGTCGTCGACACGAGGCGCGCCAGCATGTCTGCCAGGGTGTTGTCGTCGGCCTGCAGCATCTGCTGCACGAGCACGCTCACCGGCTGAGAGAACACCTCGGCGAGGAGGGGGCGGCCGTCGACGACCTCGCCCGAGCCGATCGTCGGCGCCGTCGACTGGCCGAGGGCATCGATGAAGGCTGCGGTGGCGGATGCGATGGGGTCGGTTCCGCGCGGACTGGTCGCCGCCGTCGGGTCGGCCCGGTCGCCGTCCACCATCAGCGGGGTGATGGGTGCCTGCGTGCCCGTCGTGCGTGCCGCATCCGACCATCCGGTGTCCCAGCTGTCGCCGTACGGCCAGAGGGTCGTGTCGACGATGAGCTGGGTCACGGCCGGCGTCACGGACGCTGGCGGCGCCGTGGGCGCGGTGGGCGTCGCGGAGGGGCTCGGCTGCAGCCCTGCCTTGAGCTCGTCGATCTTCTCGGTGAGCGGGTCTTTGTCCTTGTCCGGCTTGTCGTCGGCCTTGCCCTTGTCTTTGGCGGCCTCCTGCGGGTACAGCTTCGCGAGCGAAGCGGTCGTCTGCGCGGCGAGCTCCGACATCCGCGGGGCGCCCGCATACACGCTCTCCGTGCCGGCGGGCAGCGCGCTGAGCGTGGGGTCGCCTCCTCCGACGAGCACGATGCTGCCCGGCATGCTGCCCTCGTAGACGCGGGTGGCGATGCGGGTGTCTGGGCCGAGCACCTTGAGCGCGGTGACGGCGGTGAGCACCTTCTGCAGATTCGTCGTCGGAACGGCGGCACCGCCACCGAGGGCGAGAAGCTGCTCCCCGCTGGCGACATTCACGACGGAGACGCCCAGGGTGGCGTAGGCGGGGTCGCGCACGTCGACGCCGCACGACCTGGCCCGCGTCGGCTGCAGCGAGTCCGTCGGCACAGTGCGCGCCGAGACGGCGCCCATGGCCGCAACCGCCCCGGATGCCTCGGGTCGGGCAGCAGAGGCTGCCCCCACCGCGACGGCCCCGCAACAGAGCGCCGCCACCACAATGCTGGCACCGGATGCGAGCAGCGTGCGGCGGTGAGCGACAGCCCAGCCGCGCAGGCGGTCGCCGAGACCGCGCGAAGTCTGCGCCGGCGCCTGGGCCAGCGGCGCGGCCGGCGGGATGCTCGACGGCGGGAGGAGTTGGGTCGGCGGCTGGGCCGGCGCTGCCAGCGTGGCCAGAAGCTGGGCCTCGGGGGCTGGCGGCTGCTGCAGATACGGCTGCGTGGCATCCGCCGACAGGCCTTCGGGCAGGGGTCGATCGGCACGAGCTGCCGCGGCGTCGCGTGCAGCCCGCCGCGTCAACGGCTGCCCGGGCTCAGTCACCCGCTACATAGTAGTCCTGTCGCCGAAAACGCAAAATGCCCGTCAGAGACGCTCGGAGGGGTAGACAAGCCCGATGGCGCTGCGGATGTCGTCCATCGTGCGCATTATGGCCACGGATTCGCGCGGCGGCAGAATGGTGCCCGCGGTCGCCCCCTCGGCGACGAGACGCTCCAGTTCGAGGGCCTGGAACTGCATTCCGCGGCTCTCGGAGGCGGGGCTCTCGTATCGCTCGACCACCGCATCCGCACTGTCGTACAGGGTGAAGGATGTGGGCGTGTACCAGACCCCGTCGATCGCGATGTAGCCGCCGGTGCCGATGATCGACGCCGTGTTGGGGCCCTGGGTGTCGAGGGCGGTGTGCAGCACGGCGCGCCTGTCGCCGAACTCCAGGATCATGGCCGTCTGCTGGTCGACACCCGTGGCGGTGAACGTCGCGCTCGCCTGCACACCGGTGGGCTCGCCGAACAGGTCGTGCGCGAACGAGACCGGGTAGATGCCGAGATCGAGCAGCGCGCCGCCACCGAGGGCCGGATCCTGCAGCCGGTGCGCAGGGTCGGCGGGCAGCTTCTGCGTGTGGTCGGCGATGAGGGTGTGAACGTCACCGATGGCGCCCGCGGCCACGAGCTCGCGGATGCGCAGCATGTGCGGCAGGAACCGCGTCCACATGGCCTCCAGCACGACGAGCCCGCGCTGCTCGGCCAGCTCGACCACCTGCAGCGCCTCCGCCGCGTTCAGCGTGAACGACTTCTCCACGAGCACATGCTTGCCCGCGTTCAGCGCCAGAATCGCGCCGGCCGCATGGAACGGATGCGGGGTGGCGATGTACACGACGTCGACCTCGTCATCCGCGACCAGGGCCTCGTAGCTGCCGTGCGCACGCGCGATGCCGAACTCAGCGGCGAAGGCGTCAGCCGACTCCTGCCGGCGCGAGCCGACCGCCGTCACCTCGATGCCTGCCGCGATCAGGTCGTGCGTCTGGGCGCGGGCGATGCCGCCCGGGCCGAGGATTCCCCAGCGAAGAGTCATTGCGTGTCCTCCGTGGGCCGCCGTCGGCCCGTCGCCACAACACTAGCGAGTGACGGCGCGGCTCAGCAGCCGCCCCAGCGGGCCGCGGCGCGAACGAAGCTGGCGGGCTCGTTGACGGACGTGCCGACTCCCCCGTGGGTGGCGGCGAAGTAGATGCAGACACCCGCCGTCGCGCCGGCGTAGTCCGGCTTGTAGAGGGAGGCGCGGTGCGCGGCCGAATCCCACCATTTGCCGGCGACGGATGCCCCGGTGTCGCCATTGCCGCCGGCCAGGTTGCCGTCGCATCCGACGCTCGGCGCACCGTCGCTGCGGGCCGAACCGATGTGGCCCCACGCGCTGAGCGGGTCATCGCTGGGGTCCTCCGCCATCCAGATCAGGCGGTCCTCCATGCATCCGTCGTAGCGGATGTTCTCCACAGGCACCGGCTGCAGGCAGTTGGCGACGCGGATGGCGTTGTACTGGGAGGCGAAGGCGGCCAGGTCGCCCGCCGTGGTGCCGGTGATAAGACCACCGCCTGCGCTGCGGGCCGGCGCGCCGCCGGTGACACCACCGATGGATCCGGGGCAGCTCATGCCGACCGCTTCGGCCGCCGCGCGACGATCGGATGCGCCGGATGCGTCCTGCTGCTGGGCCTGCTGCTCCGGCACGACCACAGGTACCGGAACGGGCCGCTGTGCGAGGTGCTCGGTGTCGACGGTGAGCTCGGCCTGGCGCTCGGCACGCAGTTCGGCGTCATCGGCGATCTGGGTGGCGAGACGGTCGGCGGTGGCCACGTCGATGACGGTACGGCCCGCCTCGAGCTCGTCGGCGTCGACGACGTGGGTTGCGAAGATCGGCTGCGCGGCCTCACGGGCGGTGGCGGATGCTGGCGCCGCGAAGAGGGAGGGCCCGCTTCCTCCGACGAACGGAAGAACGAGAGTGAGCACAGCGCTGAAGATGGCCACCACGATTGCTGATCGCTTCATCACCCGCCCCAACCCTTGATCTGTACCCCGAAAGACCACTTGCGGCGAGCTTAGGCAACTTGGGGTACGGGCACAACAAATTTGGGGTACAAAGCGCTGAATTGTGCCACAAACTGGGGTATCTGTACCCCACATTCGGGGGTCTCCGGATGAGGACAGACAACTAGTTTTGTACCCCAATGCGACCTAGCGCTACTGCCGCGGTCAACTTAGCCCTTCGGCTTCATTCTCGCGATCCTGCGCTCTCGGACGGTCACATCCACAAGGAATGCGAAGAGCGGAATTACCGAGACGAACCCGAAGTTCTCAAGCAGACCCGGCTGGGCCAGCCAAGCCACGTTGACGGCGATGCAGAAGACGATTGCGGCGATGATCCAAGCCCCACGCCACCACGGCTCCCAGAGCAGGTATTTCATTCGGCGCGCGACCGTCCAGGTCGAGGCGTCATCCGGAACCCTCATGTCACCCTCAACAAGCGTGAATGTCTATCCATGGGAACGAAGGATTCCTAGGATATGAGTGAACGTTAAAGTACGCAACGGCGAGGATTCGACCTCGTTCCCGTGTCGGCAACTCTTCAGTGACAGAGGCCGAACGCAGGTCTATGATCGAAAACGCCTCGACGACCGGCGACATTGCCGAAGCCACGTCACACACGAGGCGCACGCCGTCGCCACCAATCGCGCGCCTCCCCCATTGAGGAGTGGATTGGCATGAGCAAGATTGTGCGGGGAGCGACACACGAACTGGTTTTCGCGGCGATTGCGGCGGAGAATCCGGATGCGGCAAAACGTGCAGAGTCGGTAATCGATTCGGTGCTCGAAGTGGCGCACCAACAAGCGATCGCTGCAGGGCTGGACGCGCAGCAAGTCGTCACATCCGTCAGCATCACCCACGGCGAGCGCCCCGCGGTCTCCAGCGCACGCACTGCAGGAAAAGGCTGGCCGTTTCCTTTCAGCGGCAAGATCTGCATTTGGTTCTGCCCGGACGGCGGGCCGTACGATGCGGAAACCTGCTACCTGATTTGCATAGAGTGGTGGTTCCCCGTAGCCGCACGCGTCTAGACGTGGGCCCTCGCATGATGGTGCGGGGGTTTTCGTGGAGCCGCCTGTCAGAATCGAACTGACGACCTTCTCATTACGAGTGAGATGCTCTACCGACTGAGCTAAGGCGGCGTGCTGCGGCAGAAGCCACGGGCACAGCAAGAAAGCTTAGCTGATCCGGGGAGAAGTTTTTAACCGAAGAGGCCCTTCGCCTCCGCGAAGGACGCGAGCACGTAGTGCCGCAGCATGCTCGACGTGCTGTGGTCGATCCACTGCTTCCAGGCATGGCGCAGGATGCCGAACGAAACCATGGTGACCAGCCACGCCTTCTCCTCGGTTGCGGCCCGAGCATCCGCCAATGTCGGGTCGTCAGCGAGCATGCGCTCCACCACCAACTCCGCGAGAGCCTGCTCGAACTCGTGGGTGGTCTCCATGCGCCGGGCGGCTAGCCTCGGATGCTCCTTCACGAGCCGGCGACGAAGCTTGAAGACTTCAGGGTCACTGGTGGTGACATCCGCCGTCTCGGCCATCATTCGGCCGATCCCGACGAACAGTGGCTCGTCGGGGCCAGCCTCCACGAAACGTTGGCGCGCCTCACCCGACGGCAATGTCGGCCCGGAGCCGACCAACGCGATCTCCTTTGAGGCGAAATAGTTGAAAAAGGTGCGGGGAGACACGTCCGCCCTGCGGCTGATCTCCTCCACCGTCACGTCGAGGCCGTGCTCGTCGACCAGCTCCAGCGCCGCCAGTTGGATGGCGCGGCGGGTCGCCAGTCGCTTGCGTTCGCGCAGGCCGAGTTCGTCCACATCAACAGACATGCTTCTATTCTTGCACCAACTGCAAATGTGCACAGCATCCGGAACCGTGTGGTATCGCGGATGCCCCGCTCAGCAGCGCGGATCGCTCGCCGGCACCACATCGTCGATGAAGAACCCGTCCACCGCGTCGTTCACGCACGAGTTCGACTTGTTGTAGGCGGTGTGCCCCTCGCCCTCGTAGCTCACCAGGTGACCGTTCTCGAGCTGCTCCGCCAACGACACGGCCCACGAGTAGGGGGTCGCCGGGTCGTTCGTGGTGCCCACCACAAGGATGGGGGCCGACCCGGATGCCGTGATCTGCTCGCGCACGCGGGTCGACTCGAACGGCCACGCCGCACAGGCGGTGCCGCCGTACGACATCATCGGGCCGAAGACTGGTGCCAGCCTCGCCAGCTCCTCCGCCTCCGACTGCAGCGACTCACGCGTGCTCGTCACCGGGTAGTCGAGACAGTTGATGGCGGTGAACGCCTCCGTCGAGTTGTCGAGGTAGCTGCCGTCGGCGTTGCGGCCGTTGTAGCCGTCGGCGAGCTGGAACGCCGTCTCCGCCCGCCCCGAGAGCACCTCATCGAGCAGCTGGGTGAGGTACGGCCACGAGCTCGCACTGTAGAGGGGGTAGATGATCGCCGTGAACATGGTGCTGCTGCCGAGAAGGCGACCATCCGCCGCCCGCAGCGGGCTCGCATCCAGCCTCCCGAACAGCGTCGCGACGGATGCCATCGCCTCGTCGACGGTGCCCCGGAACGGGCAGTCACTGCCGCTGAGACAGTCGGCGAGGTAGGCGCGCATGGCGCTCTCGAAGCCGGCCGCCTGCGTCGCGGTCACCTCGAACTCGCTCGTCGCCGGGTCGATCGCGCCGTCGAGCACCAGATGCCCTGTGCGGCCGGGGAACAGCTCGGCGTAGGTGGCACCCAGGAAGGTGCCGTACGAGTAGCCGAGATAGTTGAGCTTCTCGTCACCGAGGGCGGCCCGCAGCATGTCGAGGTCGCGGGCGGCACTCTCCGTGTCGACGAAGCCGAGCAGCTCGCCCGTGTGCTGCAGACAGGCCTGCCCGAAGTCGGCGGTGCTCTTCGTCATCTCGTCGAGCCAGCCGTCGCTGCCGCGCTTGTTCACGGGCAGTTCGTAGATGTAGTCGCTCAGCTCCTGCGGGTCGTCGTAGCAGTCCACCGCCGACGACTCCCCCACCCCGCGCGGGTCGAAACCGACGATGTCGTACTCGCCACGCAGCCGATCGGAGGTCGCATATTCGAGGCTGCTGCGCACGAAGTCGACGCCCGAACCGCCCGGCCCGCCCGGGTTCACCAGCAGCGAGCCCTTGGCCTCGCCGCCCGCCGTCGAGCGGATCAGCGCCAACTCGATGGTGTCACGGCCGGGATCCGACCAGTCGAGGGGTGCGGATGCGGTGGCGCACTCGAGATCGCCGCACGGCGACCACACCAACACCTGGTGGTAGAACTCTGCGATCTGCTCGGGCACGTCCTCGCCCGTGGGCGTCGAATCGTGGGTGGCCTGCGCGCCGGCAAAGAAGCATCCGGAGAGCAGCAGCACGGCTGCCGCGAGCACGCCGACCGCCGCGACGACACGACGCCTCACAGGGTTCCGCCTCTCGCGGCAGCGCTGCGCGGGGCGCCACTGCGGGCGACCACCACGAGCATCGCCTCCAACGCCAGGGCGGGCGCGACATTGCCCTCGATGCGTCTGCGCGCCGTCGAGATGGCATCCATGACCGCCAGCGTCTGCTCGGGGCGCGAACGCTCGGCCGCCTCCCTCACCCCGTCGATGATGCTCAGATTGACCGGCTCGACGTCGGCGCCGAGCTGCAGCATGAGAACGTCGCGAAACAGCGACAGCAGGTCGACCGCGATACGGTCGATGCCGTCGCGCAGGCTGCGCGTGGCCCGCCGCTTCTGGTCCTCCTCCATCGTGCGCAGCTGGGCTCGCAGCGCCGGCGGGATGGTGCCGCCCGGCTCGATGCCGAGCGATCGCAGCGCGCTCTCGCGCTCCTCCGCATCCCGCTCGGTCGTGATCGCCTTCGCATCCTCGCCCGCCAGCTCCATGAGGGTGGCGGCGGCGAGCACGGCGTCGGAGACGGTGCGGATGCCCAGGGCCGCCCGCAGCGTCTGCTCACGTCGGCGGCGCGCATCGTCGTTGGTGGCGAGCCTGTGCGCCATGCCGATGTGGCTCTGCGCCTCGCGGGCGGCCTGCAGCGCGATATCGGCCGGAACCCCGTCACGGCTCTCCAGCAGGCGCGCGACATCGGCGATCGCGGGGATGCGCAGACGCACCGAGCGCACGCGTGAACGAATCGTGGGGATCAGGTCGGCCTCACTGGGCGCGCACAGGATCCAGACTGTGCGGGGCGGCGGCTCCTCGAGAGCTTTCAGCAGCAGATTCGACGTGCGCTCCGTCATCCGGTCGGCGTCTTCGATCACCATCACGCGGAAGCGCGACACCGAGGGCGAGAACTGCGAGCTGGAGACGAGCGTGCGCACCTCATCGATGGTGATGATGACGCGCTCGGTCGTGAGCACCGCAAGATCCGGATGCGTGCGGGCGGCCACCTGACGCCGCGTCGCCTCATCGCCGTCAGGCGTGCCGGGGCTCAACAGCGCCGTCGCGAAGGCGAACGCGAGATTGGAGCGACCGGAGCCGGGAGGGCCCGTGATGAGCCAGGAATGCGTCATCGAGTTGGCGGCCGGGTCGGCGCCCACCGCCGACGACGCCGCGGCAGCACGGAACACCTCGATCGCCTCATCCTGGCCGGTCAGCTCATCCCATACGGTCACCCGACCAGCCTACGGCGCGCCCACGACGCTGCCCGCCGCCTGTGGACAGGCATCCGGATGTCGCTCACCGCCTGTGGACAGGCATCCGGATGTCGCTCTGCAGGAGTTTCTGACCGGCGCGCCGCGGGGGCAGCCCGCTCGACGGCGTGTCGGCGAGAATCTCCTGCTGAGCGTGAGCCGATGACGACGACGCGACGACGAACAGAACCGCGGATGCCCTACAGCAGCGCCGAAACCCGCTCGCGGATGCTCTCCGCAAGCGCGTCGACCGGCTCGGCCGCGTCGAGCACGAGGAAACGCCCCGGCTCTGCCTCGGCGAGCGCCAGATAGGCGGCGCGCACGCGGGCGTGGAACTCCTGCTTCTCGGCCTCGAGTCTGTCGAAGCGGGTGCGGGCGCTGTCGAGGCGGGCTCGACCGACGGTCTCGTCGAGGTCGAGCAGCACGGTCAGCTGCGGCAGCATGCCCTCGCTCGCCCACAGCGAGATGCCGCGGATCTCGTCACCGTCGAGCACCCGCCCGGCACCCTGGTAGGCGACGGAACTGTCGATGTAGCGGTCCTGGATGACGATGTCACCACGGTCGACGGCGGGCCGCACCACCGTGGCGATGTTGTGGGCGCGGTCGGCAGCGTAGAGCAGCGCCTCGGCCCGCGGCGAGATGTGCCCGCGGCTGTGCAGCACGATCTCGCGCAACTCCAGCCCGAGCTCGGTGCCGCCCGGCTCGCGCGTACGCACGACGGTGCGACCTTCGCCGGCGAGCCAGTCGGAGAGCAGCTGCGCCTGCGTGGTCTTGCCCGAGCCGTCGCCGCCCTCGAATGTGATGAACAGCCCAGCCACCGCTACTCCTTCGGGGTTGTGGTGGGCAGGCCGTCCTTCGCGGCGGGCTTGCGCGCGGGAGCCTTCCTGACGGTCGTCGTCGCCTTCGCCGCAGCCGGCTTTTTAGCGGCGGGCTTCTTGGCTGCCGGCTTCTTCACCGCAGCCTTCTTCGCGGCAGGCTTCTTCGCGGCCGCCTTCTTCACAGCGGGCCCCTTGGCGCGCTTGTCGGCGAGCAGCTGAACGGCGCGATCGAAGTCGACATCCTCGACGGTCTCCCCGCGGGGGATGGTCGCGTTGGTGACGCCATCGGTCACGTAGGCGCCGAAGCGGCCGTCCTTGATCTTGATCGGCTTGCCGCTCTCCGGGTCGGGCTCAAACTCCTTGAGCGCGCTCGAGGCCCGCTGGTTGCCGTACTTGGGCAGCGCGAACAGCTCGAGGGCTCCGGCCAGGTCGATGTCGAAGATGGCGTCTTCGCTCGTGAGCGAGCGGGTGTCGGTGCCCTTCTTCAGGTAGGCCCCGTACCGGCCATTCTGGGAGGTGATCTCCTCGCCGGTCTCCGGGTCTGTCCCGACAACACGCGGCAGATCGAGCAGGCGCAGTGCAGTCTCGAGATCGATGGTGGCCAGATCCATCGACTTGAAGAGGGATGCGGTGCGCGGCTTCGGTGCGGCCACCTTCTTCTTCGGCTTCTTGGGCGCATCCGCCACCTCGCCCGTGGCCTGGTCTGCCACGATCTCGGTCTCAGGCTCAGGGTCGACCTCGGTCACGTAGGGGCCGAAGCGGCCGTCCTTGGCGACGACGTTCTTGCCGGTGTCGGGGTTCACGCCGATGACACGGTCGGTGACGACCGGAGCATCCACGAGCTCCTGCGCCTTCTGGGGCGTGAGCTCATCGGGCGCAAGACCCTCAGGAAGGTTCACCCTGCGCGGCGTCTCGCCCTCATCGGCGGCCACCTCGAGATAGGGACCATAACGGCCGATGCGCAGCGTGATCGCATCCGTCACCGCCGTCGAGTTGATCTCGCGCGCGTCGATCTCACCGAGGTTGTCGATGACGGTGCGCAGGCCGCGGTGCTTCTCGTCGCCGAAATAGAAGCTCTGCAGCCACTCGACTCGGTCCTGCTCACCACCGGCGATACGGTCGAGGTCGTTTTCCATGGCGGCCGTGAAGTCGTACTCGACAAGATCGCCGAAGAACTGCTCGAGGAGTCGCACAACGGAGAACGCAACCCACCCAGGAATGAGCGCCTGGCCGCGCGGGGTGACATACCCGCGGTCGACGATCGTGGAGATGATGGCGGCGTAGGTCGACGGCCGCCCGATGCCGAGCTCTTCGAGCTTCTTGACGAGGCTCGCCTCCGTGTAGCGCGGCGGCGGGCTGGTCTCGTGGCCCTTCGGCTCCACCTCGGCGACGCCCAGGTTCTGGCCTTCGCTCAGCGGCGGTAGCTTCGCCTCCTTGGCCTCGCCCGTGTCGGCCTGGTCTTCGTCACGGCCCTCCTCGTAGGCCTGCAGGAAGCCGCGGAAGGTGATGACAGTGCCGGATGCGGTGAGCTCGGCAACAGTGCCATCGGCGACCTTCGCGGTGATGCCGACAGTCGCGGTCATACCCTTCGCGTCGGCCATCTGGGATGCGACGGTGCGCTTCCAGATCAGGTCGTACAGCTTCCAGTCGTTGCCGCGCAGGGTTCCCTCGAGTTGGCTCGGCGTGCGGAACGTGTCACCGGCCGGCCGGATCGCCTCGTGCGCCTCCTGCGCGTTCTTGCTCTTGCTCGCGTAACTGCGCGGCTTCTCCGGCACAGTGTCGGCCCCGTACAGCGACGCCGCCTGCGAGCGGGCCGCACCAACGGCCTGCTGCGAGAGGTTGAGCGAGTCCGTACGCATGTACGTGATGTAGCCGTTCTCGTACAGGCTCTGCGCGATGCTCATCGTCTGCTTCGCCGAGAAGCGCAGCTTGCGCGCGGCCTCCTGCTGCAGCGTGGAGGTGCTGAACGGGGCGGCCGGTCGACGCGTGTACGGCTTCGACTCGACGGATGCGACGGTGACATCTGCGGACGAATCGCGCAGGGCATCCGCCAGCTTCGTTGCCGTGGCCTCGTCGAGGGCGCGAACGCCAGCCTTCAGCACTCCCTTGTCGTCGAAGTCTCGGCCCGTGGCGATGCGCTCACCGTCGACGCGAACGAGGCGCGCCTCGAACGGGCGCCCATCTTCGGGGGCGAGCTGCGCGGTGAGATCCCAGTAGGACGCGGCGATAAACGCGAGCCGTTCACGCTCGCGGTCGACGATGAGTCGGGTGGCGGCGGACTGCACGCGGCCCGCCGACAGGCCGGGGCCGACCTTGCGCCACAGAACGGGTGATATCTCGAAACCGTAGAGGCGGTCGAGGATGCGCCGGGTCTCCTGCGCGTCGACGAGTGCCGTGTCGAGCTCGCGGGGGTTCTCCTGCGCGCGCTGGATCGCCTCCTGGGTGATCTCGTGAAACACCATGCGCTTCACGGGCACTTTCGGCTTCAGAACCTCGAGCAGGTGCCAGGCGATGGCCTCCCCTTCGCGGTCCTCATCAGTTGCGAGGTAGAGCTCGTCGGCGTCCTTGAGGGCGCGCTTCAGATCGGCGACGGTCTTCTTCTTCTGCTCCGACACGACGTAGTACGGCTGGAAGTTGTTCTCGACGTCGATCGAGAACTTGCCGAGGGAACCCTTCTTGAGCTCAGCCGGCAGGTTCTTGGGCTCGATGAGGTCGCGGATGTGGCCGACTGAGGCCTGCACTTCGTAGCCGTCACCCAGGTACTGGGCAATGGTCTTGGCCTTCGCCGGCGACTCGACGATGACGAGTTTCTTCGTTCCGGACACCGGACTCCTCGTAGATGTGATGCAAGTCGGGCAGCAACGCTACGCGGCGACTCTCGAACCCCTGACTGATTGGGGCCGACAACGAGAACCATACACAACCATTCCTTGGTGCCTGTTAATCGGCGGCTGGACATCCGCTGAGTGACCGGATGCGATCATCTCGCGATCATCTGGCCGACGGGGGGCCCGCCGTGGCCGTTGCGGCGGCCCCGAGCCCACCCGCCGACACGGTGACGGAGACCGTCGCGACAAGCCCGTCGAGAGAACACTCCTGCAGCACGGCGCCGTTGGCTGAGGCGACGGATGCCGCGGAGTCGCAGGCGATGCCGGGCACGATTCCGATGGCAACGTCCGCTGCGGCGAGCGCCGCCGCATCCGCCGCCGTCGCCGCCAGCCCCTTCAGCATGAGCCCTCTATATAGGGGTGCACTCGCGAGCATGAGCAGCAGCACGGCGGAGATGATCGCGACGACGAGCACGGACCCGGCACCGCGGGCATCCGCCACCCCGTGCCGCAGGCCGCTGCGCAGGCGGCTGGCCATCATCCACCGCCCGCGAGTGAGCAGGCGCCCGCCGTCACGGTGAGCGCTGCGAGAAGACCGCTTCCGGATGCTCCCGCATCGACGCAGACAAGCTCGCCCTGCCACCGAACATCGAAGTGGGCGCCCGGCAGCAGTGAGGAGAAGCGGGCCCGGGCATCCGCGTGCGATTCGCCTCGCGCGATGGATCTTGCGGCGCCGCCCGCAGCATCCTGCAGCCTCATCTGCTGCCCGCCCAACTGCACCGAGGCGAGGCAGACGGTGAGCACGATGGCAACGGCGGGCAGCGTCACCGCGAACTCTGCGGTGACACTGCCGCGCTGCCGTCGATCAGCCGCCGACGGTGAGCGCACTCTGCACAAGATCGGTCAACACGGTGCGCACCTGCTCGCTGCGCATGATGACAACCAGCAGACCCGCGAATCCGACGGCCGCCATGATGACGATCGCGTATTCGGCGGTGGCGGCGCCCCGCTCGTTCTCCTGGCGCAGGCGCGCCATGATTCTCCTCATCGTTCTCCTTCTTCCTGCCCCTTGGGGGCGGTTCTGTGGTGCCGGCCGACACCGCTTCCTCCAGTGTTCCGAGCCGCGGAGGGGCGGATGCGGGCGAGCAGCAGATCGGTGGACGGTCGGCGAATATCGTGCCTGTGAGGGACTTGTCGCTCACAGGCCATCACTGCGGGTAGCTTGTCCCTGTCTCGATTCTCGGTGCAGAGCACTCCCTTCCATGGTTTACGTAACGTCCGATATGCGCGACGCTTACGGGAGCGGTCGCCTAACGTCGAAAAGATTGAATGACGACGCTGCCACATCCTCACCCTCTCTTGTCAGTACGCTGTCCATCAGACTTTGGTCTTCAGAGTTCGTGTCGCAGAGGGGAACGCATGGGCAACCTATCCGAGGAGTATCGCGGTCTGGCTGGTCAGCTCGCAGGGGGGCCAGCATTCCTCCTGCTGGGTCAAGATGGTGCAACGCGAATCGGAGAAGCCGTTCGAGCCCAACCATGGAGCGGCGTCTACACAAGCATGGGGTCACGAGACGTTGCAGATAGATTTCGTGCTAACTGGCGCGCGAGCGCATCGCACGGTGCGATGGGACGCGCACCATCACGTAGCCGAACGGATCTTGAGGTTCGTTACCTTTTCGGTGCGGAGCACCTCCCCGAGCCCGATCGGCCCGCTTCTAATCAAGTCGAGGTTGCGAAAGCCAGCCTTCGCAGCGTCCAAGAGTTGACGCGGTTCGTCTCGGAAACGATCACGCCACGAGGCGTGCTTCTTATCGATGGCTGGAAGCCTCACGATAAACTCGATGTAGCGACCCTTGGTCCGACGCTCAGCCTGCTCGGCAAGAGGCAGTCGCATCTCTTCTCAGCCGGCGACTGGCGCGCGGACCCATTCATCGTGAGCCTCGTCGATGACGGCCTGCTCGTATTGCACGAAGCACCACTTGATGACGTACTCCGCGACCTCGCGGAAGCCGGTGCGCTCAGGTCGGATGACGCTTCGCCCGGCGCAGACCACGTAATAGCGCTTGGAGACGGCTTCGTCAGCGTCGACGTGAATACCTGGAATCAGATACGCCGCTCGGCCCGTCCGGTCGACTTGGAGCTTCTCACACCCCCCGTATTTAGCTCAACCGCCGCGAAGTATCAGGAGTTTCGCAACTTTGTCGGCGCAACTGAAGGTGCCCCCCGGTGGTCTGGGCTCGCCGCTAGAATGCACTTGCGGCGAGACTTCGAGGCGGAGGTTCTTGACCACGCGTTGAAGCAGGTGCAAAGCAGGGAGCTTCCCGCACCCATC
Source organism: Homoserinimonas aerilata (assembly GCF_006716125.1). Lineage (NCBI taxonomy): Bacteria > Bacillati > Actinomycetota > Actinomycetes > Micrococcales > Microbacteriaceae > Homoserinimonas > Homoserinimonas aerilata. The sequence goes on from NZ_VFOM01000001.1 coordinate 1,940,610, forward strand.
GTCGTGGAGGGGCAGACGGCAACCGGTAAGAGTATCGGGCTTGCATCAATTGCATTAGAACTCTCGAGATCGGGCCGAGTCGCCGTCCTCCATCAAGCCCGCCGAACGGTTCGTCCCGCCGTCGAGGACGTGGACATGTACGCGGCTTGGGCCGAAGACCACGGAGCCGAGGCCACGGTGCTGGTGTGGGACGGGATGACCAACCCCGCCGAGTACGAAGCGCTTTCACGACAGCTGCGCGCCCGCGGCCGGCGAGTGCTGATCATCGGAACCACCTACAAGAAACAGGCCGCGCCGTCATCCACAATTTTCACCGCAGCGGCAGAGCTGAGCCCCGGTGAAGTTTCGCGCCTGATCGACCTCCTCACTTCCTTCGGCGTGGAAATTCGCCGGCCAAAAAACGCACTGGATACGAGCTTCCTTGCGTTTCTCTACTACACCCTTCCTGAGACCGAGCGTCAACTTCGAAGCGGTCTAGCGCGCGAGATGCGAGCCGCCGAGTTGGCGATCTCCGAGCTTGCTCGCGAGCAGAACGAAAAGCCATCATCGCAACAACGCCTCACCGCGATGCAGGCAGCGCTCCAAGCAGCGGGCATCGACTTGGAAGAACTCCTACCGCAGAGCAACTCGGATAAGCCAGTCGCCGCGCAGTCCTTCGCCGAACGCGCGCCCTTGCAACGTATTACCGCTCTCGTTCTCGTCGCAGGGAAACACGGCGTTCCCGTACCGATCGATCTTGCGCTCAGGGTTCTGGGACGCGAGGGTTCGCAGAGCGTCAGAGACGCTCTCAACTCCTCGGACATCATCCGGGAAATCAACGACGACAACGGAGAAATATTCCTAGCGGCAAGGTCGCATCTGGAAGCAGAACTGCTTGCTCAGCACGAGGTGCCGGTAACAGTCGAGATTGAAGTCATTGCCGAAGCCATCCGGAACATTCGAATCCTGGACGGGTTTGGCGGCGGTGCCGACGAGGTTCAGTTCCTCGTTTCACTGTTCGAGCGCATCGGCCCTGCAGCTGATCTTCCGAGATATCGGATGCATTTCGGCGAGATTGCCGATGCGCTTAGAGAACGGCGCCACGAACTCGGTTCGCCCCGGCCACGTCTTGCGCTTCAGGAGTCCAACTTCGTGCGCGGTTACGTACAGTGGCAGCAAGATGCGCACGAGGGGTCGCTGGCGTCTCGAGTGTCAGCACTCGAATACAACGCAGAACTCTTGGATGAGGTGCTATCGAGCGCGAGCACCAAGGGTTTGATCCGGCTTTCGCTGTCCGTCGAGCTCGCGTCGACCCTAGGCGCAATAATCTATGAGTATTCGCACGGCGAGAACGGCGAGACCATCGAGGGTCTTGCTGGGCGTCTGGACGATGTGCTCGGAGCGGTTCTCGATGCTCGTGCTGTCGATCCAGGCAACACCTACCCCGTTGACGTCCTGGCATGGTCAACGCTAGAGGCCATCGGCACTGGCGCAATGCGACCTGATGAACGCCTCGATCGTCTCGCCTACGCTGTGGCAACGCTGGAATCATTGGACCGAAGCACGCTGTCGGAAGCACAACTGGCGAAGCTTGACAGCCGTGGCGTTTCACTCAACAAGGCGCTCGCGGATGATGCAGCGGTGTGGTCGTACCTTCAGAACCTCGAGACGAACACATCCCCAGCAGCTACTTACTTCCTTGCGCAGTCTGAAGCGAAGAACGTTCCCAACGGCGAGCGACAGGCCCTCAGTCGTCTCCGCGCCGCGCCGGCGCAGACTAGGAAGGATTGGCGGTGCGCTCAGCTCCTCGTCGACCTCACTTGGAGGGACATCGCCGGGGCGCGCCTCCTCAGCGGGGAAAGACTTCCGTTGCACCTCAGTCCAGCGGACCTCGCCCAGATCGCCTCGCTTTCTGCTGACCTGCAAGGCGCGGAACTCCCGGATCTCTACCGCCTTCGCTTCATCCAAGCCGTCGCTCAGTTCTCAAAAGGCAACTATGCCGAAAGCGGAAAGCTTTTCCGCGAGGTTGGCGACCTCACCCGTCAACTCTCGAAGCGCATCTACACGTCGTACTTCCTTGCGGACGAGAATCAAGTACCTCGAGTCTTCACCGGCCGAGTGGAGTTTGCAGATGCGCGCTCGGGCGAAGTGTGGGTCAATGAGCTCGGCACCCGGATCAAGTTTGAGCCGCGTCTGTTCTCTGCGACTGGCGACTTCGCCCGGAGCCAGCAGCTCCCGGCGTTCTTGGTGGGCTTCAAGCTATCCCGAGGCCCCGTCGCTGAGCCACGCTCGATCTATCGATCGAGGTCTCACGCGTGACCGCCGCGCTCTCGACCATCGACCAGGCGAAGCGTGCAAGCACCGGAGTCGGGCTGAAGCCAGTGACCGTCGATTGGCAGCCTGTCTGTGACAGCGATGCAGACTTCGCCGCGCTCGTCTCGAACTACTACCAGCTGTACCGAGAAGAACTATCGGCCGATATTGACTTCCTGCGTAAGTTTCGACGCAGTCCAAGCGCCGAGGAGTTCGATTCAGCGATCCATAAGCTCAGGACAGGCGCACACCACTCGACAAATTCGGTCGCAACGCTCTACTACGAGCAATGGTTGTCTGAGGCTGCCACCCCCCAGGCGTCCGCGGATGCCTTGGTTGCCCTTCTGGGGAAGGCGCTGGACGGACTGGCCCACAACGCCGTACTGGTCGCAAGAGATGCCACGGCGAGACGAGACTGGAGCGATGTCTCGTCGACCGATGTCTCCGCAATCATGATCAGTGTGATCGAGGATCTTGGACTTTATTACTCGCCGAGTAAGCAGGGCTGGTTCGTCCGTCAAGTTGAGGGAAGGTTGAAAATCGATTCCGGCAGCGGGTCTCGACGGGCCGTAGTGATGGAGTATTGCCTGCAGATATTGGTCTCGCGACACGCGCCGCTCCCGGTTCCGTACGTCGATGTCCTGGACCATCTGGGCTTGCTGAACGACAGCCGAGCAGAAGGCGCCGTCCTAGTCGCCTACTCCGTGGCGTCAATCGGCCCGGGGCTCAGTGGCGAGGCCTTCTTGACTCGAGTAGAAGAGACATGGCGGGCGGCCGCAGCCTGCTGAACTAAGTCGGCATGGTAGAGATCCGGCCGGGCATGACACAGTTTCGCGGAGCGAGTCACGTCCAAGTTGTAGTCGATTCATCGTGCTATCGGGAGCGTTCGCGGCGTCTCGCCGCCGTGCCCGTTGACCGACGATACGACCAGTTGTCGCGATTATCTGAACCTGCTCACGCTGCGGTCTGACATCTCGTTGTCAGGATTTCAGGGGTCCCATCGTCAGTAGTGAAACGGCGAAGGCGCTCAGGAGGGTTTGACCGTGCGTTCGCTCTAGAGTGGATCAACGAGTCGCAGACTCGTCAGACCCGTATCAATCCAAAAGGAGATGCCGAGGCGTGCCAGCTACTCTGTCGATCCCGGCGACGCGCCGCTACGGAACACATTCTCCCTTGCGATATCCCGGCGGCAAGGCCGCTCTTGCAGGGTTGTTCGCTGATCTGATTTCAGAACTGGGACTCGACGACGCCAAGTACGTCGAGCCATATGCGGGCGGTGCCGGTGCCGGTGTTGCGCTTCTTCGTGAAGGGCTAATTCAGGAACTCGTGGTCAATGATTTTGACCCCGCTGTTTACTCGTTCTGGCGCAGCGTCGTGCACGACAACGCTGAGTTCGTTCTAATGCTGGAGAAGACCCCCCTCAACATCGAGGAGTGGCGGCGACAGCGGGAGATTTACCGGAGCGCTGATGCAAACGACCCTCTCAAACTTGGGTTCGCATTCTTCTATCTCAACCGCACCAACCGATCTGGGGTACTGAGTGGAGGAGTGATCGGTGGCCTGAACCAAACGGGCAACTACAAGATCGATGCTCGATTCAACAGAGAGACCCTGAAGGAGAGGGTGGCTGCTCTTGGGAAACTTGCGGACCAGATCACTGTCCGCGACGACGACGGACGGACGGTCATCTTGGACTATGCAACTGACCCGAAGGCGTTCCTCTATATCGACCCACCGTACGTACGGGCTGGTTCACAGCTGTACTTAAACGCCTTCGACGTACGAGATCACTCAGACCTCGCGGCGGTCGTGTCCGACGCTGGCGGTAACTGGTTCATGACCTACGACGAGTCGCCGCTGATCGAGGAGTTGTACGCCGAATTCTTCCTGTGCCGTTACGAGTTGAACTACTCAGCGAGGCATCCCGGTCGCGCTTTCGAACTCATGATTGCGTCCCCGCCGGTTGAGGCCGCACTGGCGCGGGTGACCGCTGCTCGGTCAGCATGAATCGCACGAGCGGGAACACTACCGTCCAGGCCTGATGCACCTCTCGGCCGGTCACATCCACGTTGACGCTATGGGACACGAGATTGAACCATTGGCCAGAACCGGGAACAGTGCTGGCATCCCGCTTCACCCGGTTGAGCGTTGAGATGGCGTACGCGAGCTGTCCGTTCTCCTTATAATCCTTCGTCACTCGAGCCATCACCTGACCGAGCATCCCTGTCAGCTCGACGCCGTTGCCAAGTCCAAAATGCTCTTTGATCGAGGCCTCGATGAGCGATCGCATGAGCATTGTGGCGGCGGCAGGAAAGTCTCGGACGTTAATCAACCGCAGTTCGCGCCAGCGATGCTGGAGCGTCGTTGGTAGATTCCGCTCGTCCACGCCCTGTGTGTTCAAGTACACCCGAAGTTCTGGGAGGGAGGGTCCCCGTCCACGAGGCTTATCCGCGGACTCCTCGCCTTCCTGATCGTCCGATTCGGCATCGCCTTGATCCGACCCTGTCGGAGCGTCATCGTCCCGAGATCCTGGATCGTCCGTTTCGGGCGCATCGCCTGTCGTCTCGCTGCCGTCCGCACAGTCCTTTGCTGGCGGCGAGTCGTGGCTCGGCTCAGTGTCGGAGTCGGTTTCGTCCGGATCGTTGCGATCGCCGTCCCCATCACTCGTGCTGTCCCCGTCAGGGGCGGCGGGTCCGCCCTCCGGCGTCCCCTCCTCGGCATTGGACTGCTCTTCTTCAGGGAGTCCGCGCATTCCGCGCATCAGTTTTTCATACTCCCTCGTACCGGCTTTCAGTCCCCGACGCGTGTTCACCTCGTTGGTCATGAACCCGGTGAGTAGCCGCTCAAGCGCAGCTAGTTGTTCGGGGGTCGTGGCCCAGCTGACTACGCGTGATTGAGCGTCGAACTTCAGCCCGATCAACTCTTGGATCGTTGCGTTGCGGTAGGCGTATTCGAAAGCCGACATCGTGAGCTTCGGACCGGAGATGTATGCGGACAACTGGGGGTTCGAGAATGCGGTTCTGCGTAGCTGCTGGCGCACTCGTCCCATACGGACGACACGCGGCAGGTCCTTGATGGCTGGGAGTTGCCCCCTCAACTGATCCAAGGTCGTGGAGCCGGTTAGCTGAGCCAGAACGAACTTGGCTTGCTCGTCGAGACTCCAAGCCTTTTTGGACTGTCCGATGTGGAGTCTTGCGAGGATGGGTGCAGCGGTCTGACGGTCCGGAAGCACCATGGCGCGAATGCGGCGCGGTAGACCCTCTGCCTCGATGGCGTACCGCTTCAGTAGCCGCTCGATCTCACCCTGGTGTGCCGGAGCGAGCGAGGGTTTGAGCAGCGCGAGAAGCGCAGATACCCGCCTGTTACCTTCCAGGAGAATCAGCTTGCCATCTTCGCGAACTACGAGCGGCAACTCATTGTCCACGTACTGGTCCCGCAGGATCAGTGTCGCGACTTCCTTGACGTTCTCCTCTGCCCACAGATAGTTCATTGCGGCGGTCTCGGTTGGCTGTTCGTCGGCGAACCGGAAGTTGTTGATGTCGAGATGAAGGTCGCTAACATCGACCGGCTCGATCGGATACTCTACGTACGGCATTCACACTCTCCCTATGGCCCAAGAGCATTGTGGCATCGCGAGGCTCGCCCAAACCATAGCGCTCCCGCGCGGCAGACTGCTCTCAGCCGTGAACGTTGAGTTCGCGAATCGTGAAACATGAAACCTCTAGACGTTCGATAACGGCGGCAGTATCCGAGGGTTGCCCGAAGCCAGCTACGTCTGTGATCGTGGCCATGGATACGCATGATCTACGGCCGTTAGATCCTGAGTAGGCCAACGCGGCCTCCGATCCGAAGGCACTCAACGGGTTGACCCCACGCCGAGGGTGGCCGGAACGTGATGGCGCGGGAAGCCACAAGCAGCCAGCGCATCGGCTACATGAGTGCGATGGCCCTCCTCGAATGCCGCGATGGTGCAGTCGGTGACTATATCGAAATCGCCGAGGCGATCGAAAGGACCGATGGGGAGGGAGGTCAAGAAGGACCTCGCTGAGCTGTTTCGACCTGTCGCCGTACGCGTCGCGCTCCACAACACCGACGACCACCTGCGTAACCACGGCTTCCTTCGCGACGAGGGCGGCTGAGTATTGAATCCTGTCTTTGATGTGAACCGGGAGTCCGATCCGAAGCACCGCCAGACAACGATCGCCGGCGCCAGCGTCGTCGACTACGAAGCGGGTGGTCTTGTGGAGCTTGCCCGAACCTGCCGACTGAGCCCGGCCCGGATGCGCGAAGAACTTGATCGCATCGCTGATGTGCTGGAGCTATGGCGTGACACGGCGAGCACCACCGGCCTCCGCAGTGCGGAGATCACCCACTTCTCGAGCGAGATCACACAAGGTATTGCCGTGCTGCGCGCGTAGCATGCCTCACCCGGGCGAGGTTGCTGGGGCCACTGCTCACAGGCCGCCAACGGTCGTCGTGACGACGGACACCATGAGCGGGGCAACGCCAAGCAGCATGAAGGCCGGCAGGATGCACAGCCCGAGCGGCAGCATGAGCGTCACCGAGAGGGTGGCTGCGCTGCGTTCTCCGTCTGCGCGGGCGCTGCGGCGCGCCTCCTCCGCCTGGGCTCGCAGGAGCGCCGCCGCCGGCACCCCTGCCCTGCGCGACAGCTCGAGCACCTCGTCGGCCTCGGCCGTTCCGCCGCCGAGGCCGCAGCGTTCGAGGGCGCGTTCGACGGTGGCGAGCGCCCGGTCGAGGGCTGCGCCGCCGGAGACGGCGACCGCGACGAGATCCAGGGCGATGCCGGGGTTGTGCTTGGTGGGTTCCGCGCCCGCCATGAGGCGGCGGTTCCAGGCGCGGGCGGCGACCATGAGTGCGACGCCGGCGACGAGGCACACGAGCCCGATGGGCGTGGTGAGGAGTGTGCCGACGGTGTCGAAGCCCAGGGCGAGGCCGAAGAGGATGCCGACGGTGGGGAGGGCGAGCACGAGTCGCGCCGTGGCGACGGGAGCGGCGAGCGCTGTCTCGCGGGCGCGGCGGGTCTGCGCCATGTCGCGGAGCGATCCGGCGAGCGCGTCGAGGGTCGAGGCGAGCGGCGCCCCGGTCTCGGTGGCAACCATCCAGGCGGCGGCGAGGCCCCGCCACAGTTCCGCGTCGGGTGGCGCTGGCCGGGCCGCGACCGCTGTCTCCGCCCGGGCGAGCACCGCATCCGGGATCGTCTCCCCCTCCGAGACGGCCTCCGCAACACGCACGACGCCCTCGGGCGCGCCCGCGGTCTCGGCGAGGTGGGCCCATGCGGAGGCGGGCGTGACGCCGGCCGAGAGCAGCACTCCCAGACGCTGCACGACGGCGGCGATGCGGTCGTCTGCGGGCCGCGCCCGGCGCATCCGGCTCACCGTTCGACGACGGCGAGACGGTCGCGCGCGTCGAGTTCGAAGCGGCCGACGTTGGCGAGCCTGCGCCTACCGCCCTCGCGCACGACATGCAGCACGGCGCCGATGGCGCTGACCGCCTGCCGGGCGACCGCGGTCGGGCTCATTCCGGCGAGCGCGCCGAGTGCCTCGAGCCGGGCAGGAACGTCGGCCAGCGAGTTCGCGTGCAGCGTGCCGGCCCCTCCGTCGTGGCCGGTATTGAGCGCGGCGAGCAGTTCGCGCACCTCCGCGCCGCGGCATTCGCCGAGCACGAGCCTGTCGGGTCGCATCCGCAGCGCTTCGCGAACGAGCCGTTCGAGGCCGATCTCGCCTGCCCCTTCCAGGTTCGCCTGCCGGGCCTCCAACGCGACGACGTGCGGGTGTTCGATGCGCAGCTCGGCGACGTCCTCGATGGTGACGATGCGCTCATTCGCGGGCGCGAGGGCGAGCAGCGCCGACAGCAGGGTCGTCTTGCCGCTGCCGCCGGCGCCCGTGATGAGCAGGTTGCTGCGGCCTTCGACGAGCGAGGCGACGGATGCGATGGGTACGGTGTCGAAGAAGCCGTGCGTCTCGAGCTCGGTCACCCCCAGCCGTTCCACCCTGGGCAGCCGCACCGAGAGCAGGCTGCCACCGGTGGCGACGGGCGGCAGCACGGCGTGCACGCGGATGCCGCCGCCGAGGCGCACATCGACGCAGGGTGCGGCCTCATCGATATGGCGGCCCCCTGCGGCGATGATCTTCACCACAAGCTCGCGCAGCTCCTGTTCGTCGCGAAAGGGGTGCTCGCACCGCTCGGGCCCGCGGCCCCTGTCGACCCAGACGGCGCGGTGGCCGTTGACGAAGAGGTCGGTGACGGCGTCCTCGGCGAGCAGCCGGGTGAGCGGGCCGAACGCGTCGAGGCCTCCCCTGCTGCGGCCGACCCGCGGGACCTCGGCCCCGCCTCCGTCTGCCCCGTCCGGGTCGCGGTGCGGAACGAAGCGGGCCGCCATTGCGGGCACCCTCTCCGCGGAGTCGCGGCGGTCGGTGGGTGCGGGGCGCTCGGGTACGAAGGCGGTCATCCCCCGACGTTACGAACTGCGGCCTGCCCTCCGACGGCCTGTCACCGGATCAGGGGATGGCCCGTGCGAGCAGGTGGTTGGGGAGGAGAAGCTGCAGCAGATCACGAGCTCGTCCCCCGGATCTGAGCAAGACCCACTCCTGCTGCCAGCAGATTGCGTGACACCCCTCAAATGGGGGACAGTCGATGTACCCCGTTTGTGCAATCTCCCCTCATCGCAGAAAGGGGGCACTGCGCCGGATGTTACTGCCGTGACGGATGACGTCACATGAGACGAAACGGAGCCCGCCAACCGCGGCACCACGAGAACGCCCCCGGCAGGCCGGGCATCCGATTGCCAAACGACCCGTGCAAACATTCAACAAATGCCTGAGACTTCCCCGTGAATACGGGGCAATCGACGCAATCGAGACGGATGCCCCACTCAAGCGCGAAGCCGCGCCACGAAAGGTGCCGGTTAAAAGAAGAGGGGCGGCGCCCGTTGGGGGGAACTGGCGCCGCCACAGCGGCGCATGATTGGGGGGAATCATTGTGCGCCGCAAGCCGAATTGACATCCGGTTCCTTGAGTGTACCCCACCAAGCTTTGCGCACAAGAGGGAAAACTGGGAATCCACTAGTCTCGTTCTGGTTACGCCAATCGTGGGCCGCAATTCGCACGCAAAGGAGCGACGAAAACCCTATGAGTGAGCACATCGACAATCTGCAGCACGAGATCCGACGATTCCCGCCGAGCCCGGAGTTCGCCGCCCAGGCGCTCGCGACGCCCGAGCTCTACGCCCGAGCATCCGCCGACCCGGAGGCCTTCTGGGCGGAGCAGGCGCGCGAACTCCTGCACTGGGACACGGACTTCACCCGCACCCTCGACTGGACGAACGCCCCCTTCGCCAAGTGGTTCGCCGACGGCCGGCTCAACGTCGCCTACAACTGCCTCGACCGCCACGTCGAAGCCGGCAACGGCGAGCGCGTCGCCTTCCACTGGGAGGGCGAGCCCGGGGACTCCCGCACCATCACCTACGCGGAGCTGACCGCCGAGGTCAAGCGTGCCGCCAACATGCTCACGGATCTCGGCATCCGGTCCGGCGACCGCGTGGCCGTCTACCTGCCCATGATCCCCGAGGCCGTCGTGACGATGCTCGCCGTCGCCAGAATCGGTGCCGTGCACTCCGTCATCTTCGGCGGATTCAGCGCCGACAGCATCCGCTCCCGCGTCGACGACGCCGACGCGAAGCTCATCATCACCGCCGACGGCGGCTGGCGCAAGGGCAGGGTGGCCCCGCTCAAGCCCACGGTCGACGCCGCCCTCGCCAAAGAGGGCGAGCACTCCGTCGGCACGGTACTCGTCGTCAGGCGCGGCGAGAACGAGATCGACTGGGTCGACGGCCGCGACCGCTGGTGGCACGACGAGATGGCGAAGGCCGACGCCGAGCACACCGCTCAGCCGTTCGAGGCCGAGCAGCCGCTCTACATCCTCTACACCTCCGGCACCACCGGAAAGCCGAAGGGCATCCTGCACACCAGCGGCGGCTACCTCACCCAGGCGGCATTCACCCACCGCTACGTCTTCGACCTGAAACCGGAGACGGATGTCTTCTGGTGCACCGCAGACGTGGGCTGGGTCACCGGCCACAGCTATGTGGTCTACGGCCCGCTCGCCAACGGCGCCACCCAGGTGCTCTACGAGGGCACGCCCGACACGCCCCACCCGGGACGCTGGTGGGAACTCATCGAGAAGTACAAGGTCAGCATCTTCTACACGGCGCCGACCGCCATCCGCTCATTCATGAAGGTGGGGCGGCAGGTGCCCGACGGCTTCGACCTGTCGAGCATCCGCGTGCTCGGCTCCGTGGGCGAGCCCATCAACCCGGAGGCGTGGGTCTGGTACCGCGACGTCATCGGCGCCGGCACCGCCCCCATCGTCGACACCTGGTGGCAGACGGAGACGGGCGCCATCATGGTCTCCGCCCTCGCCGGCGTCACCACCACGAAGCCCGGCTCGGCGCAGGTCGCCGTGCCCGGCATCTCGGTCGACGTGCTCAGCGACTCCGGTGAGCACGTCGGAAACGGCAACGGCGGGCTGCTCGTCGTGAGCAGGCCGTGGCCGGCGATGCTGCGCGGCATCTGGGGAGACCCGGAGCGCTTCATCGAAACCTACTGGGAGAAGTTCGACACCCCCGGCACCAAGAATCGGCGCATGTACTTCGCCGGCGACGGCGCACGGCTCGACGACGACGGAGACATCTGGCTGCTCGGCCGCGTCGACGACGTCATGAACGTCTCAGGCCACCGCCTCTCGACGGCCGAGATCGAATCGGCGCTGGTGTCGCATCCGATCGTCGCGGAGGCGGCCGTCGTCGGCGCCACCGACGAGGCCACAGGTCAGGCGGTCGTCGCCTTCGTGATCCTCAGATCGGATCAGGAGGATGCGCAGACGCCGGAGGAGGCGAACGGCATCCTGCGCGCGCACGTCGCCGAACAGATCGGCGCGATCGCCCGGCCACGGCACGTCTACATCGTCACGGAGCTGCCGAAGACGCGATCGGGCAAGATCATGCGCCGCCTTCTGCGCGACGTCGCGGAGGGGCGCACCGTCGGCGACACGACGACGCTCGCCGACACGTCGGTCATGCAGATCATCAGCGACAAGCTCACAGGAGGCGTGTCGAAGGGCTGAGTGGGGGCTCCCGCGCTCAAGCGGCGGGATCTCTCGCTGGTCGAGGCGTCGCGCCCCAGCGCGACAGTCTCGAGACCAGCCCGCGAGTGCCCGTCAGGCGAACTCGAGGATGAGTTCGACCTCCACGGGCGAGTCGAGCGGCAGCACGGCGACGCCGACGGCACTGCGGGCGTGCTGGCCTGCTTCGCCGAAGATCTCGCCGAGCACTTCGGATGCCCCATTGATGACTCCGGGCTGGCCGGTGAATGCGGGGTCGGATGCGACGAAGCCGACGACCTTGACGACGCGCGTCACGCGGTCGAGCGAGCCGATGACCGACTCTGCTGCGGCGAGCGCGTTGAGTGCGCACTGGCGGGCGTAGCCTTTGGCGTCGTCCGCGGGCACGAGCCCGTGGCCGTCGCCGACCTTGCCCGTCGCGGGCAGTGCGCCGGAGACGAACGGCAGCTGCCCCGAGGTGAAGACCTGGTTGCCGCTGACGACCGCCGGTACGTAGGCGGCGACGGGCTTGGTGACCTCGGGCAGGGTGATTCCCAGCTCGGCGAGGCGGTTCTCGATCGACATCGTGCTCATCCTTCGATTGTCATTCTGCGGGCTGGATCGGGCGCTTCATGTAGGCGACGAGGCCGCCCTCCGGGCCGGTGACGACCTGCACGAGCTCCCAGCCCTCAGAACCCCAGTTGTTGAGAATCGCGGCCGTGTTGTGAATCATCAGCGGCGTGGTGAGGTACTCCCATGCTTGCATTTCGGCATCCGTTCAGGGTTTGACAGGTTTCCATCCCCTACCCTAGAGGCTATGTCTGCCCCCACATCGAAGCGTTCGGGTGCCTTCGGCGCCCTCGCAGGATTCCTTGGACTGAGCGTGCTCGCCGGTGTCCTCGTCACCGCGCTCGTCACTCCGGCTCTGGCGGTGACGGGAATGGCCGCCAAGGGCGGAGTCGACGTCTTCAACAGCCTGCCCGAGTTCCTCGAACTGAACCAGCTGTCCCAGCGCAACACCATCTTCGGCCTCAACGGCGCCGGTGAGAGCGTTCCGATCGCCCAGATCTACGACCAGAACCGCCAGGAGGTCTCCTCCGATGAGGTGTCGCAGTTCCTGAAGGATGCGCTGGTCGCCGGCGAGGACCGCCGCTTCTACGAGCACGGCGGCGTCGACATGGCGTCGATCATCCGTGCCGGCATCGGCAACATCATCGGCGGTGGCATCGAGAGTGGTGCGTCGACGCTGACGATGCAGCTGGTCAAGAACATCAAGATCCAGGCTGCGTTGAATGAGCCGACGAAGGCGCTGCGCGACGCGAAGTATGCGGAGGCCCAGGAGCAGTCCATCCAGCGCAAGCTGCAGGAGGCGAAGCTCGCGATCGGCCTCGAGAAGAAGTACACGAAGGACGAGATCCTGCTCGCCTACCTCAACATCGCCGGCTTCGGTGGCAACACCTACGGCGTGCAGGCGGCCGCGCAGGAGTACTTCTCCGTGTCTGCGAAGGATCTCACCCTCGCGCAGGCGGCCAGCCTGATCGCGACCGTGCAGACGCCGAGCTATATGAGCCTCAACAGCGAGGAGAACTTCGAGCGCAACAAGTCGCGTCGCGACAATGTCGTGCTCAAGAACATGTTCGAGCTCGGCTACATCGACAAGGCCCAGTACGACGAGGCGGTCGCAACCCCCATCACGGTCGCCTACAGCGCGCCGAGCAACGGCTGCATGTATGCGGCCACCGGCCCGTTCTTCTGCGACTACATCACCAAGCTGGTGCCTGAGCTGACGATGCTCGGCTCCACCGCGGAGGAGCGCCAGGCGAACTGGAAGCGCGGCGGCTACTCCGTCTACACCTCGCTCGTGGTCGACCAGCAGAACCATGCTCAGGCAGTTCTCGAGCAGCAGGCTCCCAATAACGAGAGCCGCATGGAGCTCGGTGCGGCCGCCAATGTCGTCGAGCCGGGCACCGGCCGCATTCGGGTGATGGCCCAGAACAAGACCTTCAACAACTCCCTCGACGGCGGCGGCGCGGTGGCGACAGCCGTCAACTTCAGCACGGATGTCCAGTACGGCGGATCGACAGGCTTCCAGCCCGGATCGACCTACAAGATCTTCACGCTTGCCACGTGGCTGAAGTCGGGCCATGGCCTCAACGAGGTCGTGAACGGGTCACGACGAATCTTCCAGCAGTCGAACTTCAAGGTCAGCTGCGGTGATCCCTTCGCGGGAACCTACGACCCGCCGAACTACGGTGGTGGCGGCGGCGGCACCAGCACGGTGCTGCAGGCGACCGCGAACTCCTACAACATCGCCTTCATCGCCATGGCGGAGAAGCTCGACCAGTGCGAGATCCGCGACACTGCAGAGTCGATGGGAGTTCACCGCGCCGACAACGGCGACCTCCAGTACAACCCGGCAACCATCCTCGGAACCAACGAGATCGCGCCCCTGACGATGGCTGCGGCCGTGGCGACGATCGGCGCGGGAGGCCTCTACTGCAAGCCGACCGCCATCGACAAGATCGTGGATGCGAGTGGCACAGATCTCGGCGGCCAGAAGCGCGAGTGCACGCAGGCACTCAGCCCTGAGATCAGCTCTGCTGTCGCCTACGCCCTGAAGCGAGTGGTCACCAACGGTTCGGGCTCCGCCTCGAACCCCCATGACGGCATTGAGGTCGCCGGCAAGACGGGAACAACCGATGGCGCAGAGGACACCTGGATGATCGGCGCCACCTCCACCAACGGGCTCGCCGTGTGGGTCGGAAACATCAACGGCAAGACGAACCTGAACAGGATCTACTTCGCCGGCGGCCGAGGCGACACGGCCCGGCACCGCATCTTCAAGCCCATCATCCAGGCGCTCGACGGACAGTTCGGCGGCGCGCCGTACGCGGACCCGCCCGCCCAGCTGCTCTCCGGTCAGGGTGCGATCGTGCCCGATGTGACGGGGCAGTCGCCGGAGCAGGCGAAGAGCGTGATCGAGGGTCTCGGCTTCGAGTTCTCCATCGCCGGTGAGGTCAGCTCGCGCTACCCGAAGGGAGCCGTCGGCGGCACCGACCCGGGCCCCGGCAGCACTCTCCCGCGTGGCAGCACCATCAGCGTGTACACGAGCCTCGGCAACGTGGTCACGATGCCCGATGTGACGAACAAGGGGTACGACTTCGAAGAGGCGAAGAGACAGCTGGGCGGGAGCTACACGAACGTGAAGAAGGCCGATGAGATGACAACAGACCCGAGCAAGGTCGGCACCGTCATCTCGTCGAACCCTGCTCCCGGAAGCGATGTCGCGCCCGAGAACGAGGTCACCCTCGGCGTCGGCAAGCTGGCCGACACCGACAAGGGCCCGGGCAAGGACAAAGCGCCCGGCGGTAACGGCTGAGCATGGGAGCCTCCACGACATCCGGTAGGGCAGTCGGCGCGGCTCTCGGCGCGCTGGCCGCGACAGGAGCGGCGGCGTTCGCCTGGGGTTCGCTCGTCGAGCGCAACAGCTTCACCGTGCGCCACGAGACCCTGCCGGTGCTAGACCCGGGAGCCTCGCCCATCCGGATGCTGCACCTGAGCGACATGCACATGGCACCGTGGCAGCGTGCCAAGCAGGAGTGGGTGCGCAGCCTCGCCCGCCTCTCCCCCGACTTCGTCGTGAGCACGGGCGACTGCTTCGGTCATGTCGATGCGCTCGAGGCGATCGAATACGCGCTCGAGCCGCTCGCGGGCATCCCGGGCGTCTTCGTGCACGGGTCGAACGACTACTTCGGCCCGACCCTGAAGAACCCGCTCAGCTATCTGGGTGGGCCGTCGGGCCACGGGGGGCAGCCCGCGCACCTCGACACGGCCGGCCTGGAGTCGTTCTTCGACTCGCTCGGCTGGACCGATCTGAACAATGCGGCGTTCGGCGCCACCGTGAAGGGCTCGCCGCTGGAGTTCATCGGAACGGGCGACGCCCACCGAGGCTGGGATCGCCTCGAGCTGCTGCCCGGCGCGCTCGACGAGCTGCGCGAGCAGGCGGAGCCGACGGATGGCCCGGCCGACCGCGAGGCCGTGACGATCGGCGTCACCCACGCCCCCTACCAGCGCGTGCTCGACTCCTTCGTCACGCACGGCACCGAGGTCATCTTCGCCGGCCACACGCACGGCGGCCAGGTCTGCGTGCCCGGTATCGGCGCGCTGGTCACGAACTGCGACCTGCCGCGCGACAAGGCGAGCGGGCTCAGCCTGTGGCGGCACGCGCTCGGGTCGGCGTTCCTGAACGTCTCCGCGGGCATCGGCACGTCCATCTACGCCCCGGTTCGTTTCGCCTGCAGGCCGGAGGCGGTGCTCGTGACATTGACGGGCACGGATATCGGCTATTCTTGATGAGGTTCCGCTAGACCTTGGTCGAGCGGAGGCAGCTCGGGGTATGGCGCAGCTTGGTAGCGCGCTTCGTTCGGGACGAAGAGGTCGCAGGTTCAAATCCTGTTACCCCGACCAAATGAGAAAGGGACCCCCACGGGGGTCCCTTTCTTGTTCACCGCCCTGAACTCACCGCAGCGGCAGGCGAAGGGTTGCCACGCTTCCGGAGCCCTCGACCGAGCGCAGCACAACATCGCCGCCGTGGCGCGCGAGCACCGTGGCGACCAGGGTGAGCCCGAGGCCCGAACCCGAGACGTCGCGCGCGTTCTGTGCGCGGGCGAGCTCATCGAAGACGGCAGGAAGATCGGATGCCGGCACACCGCGCCCGGCGTCGGCCACCTCGATGACCGCCCACCCGTCCTGTTCGCGCAGTCGCACCTCGATCGGGCCGTCCGAAGAGTACTTCGCCGCATTGCCGAGCACATTGTCGACCGCGATGGAGAGCAGATCGAGGTCGGCGGAGACCAGCGGCACCGGCCACGGAACCCGGGTGACGGCGAGACTCATGCGCGCCCCCGCCGCAGCATCCTGCTGCCCGAGCGCGGCGATCGCCTCGGCGAGCACGTTCTCAAGATCGACCTGCTCCCGCTCGAGCGGCCGAGTCTCGAGCTCTGCGAGTTTGCGCAGATCGCGCACCAGAACGCTGAGCTTGCGCGCCTGGGCGTCGACGGCCTGCCATGGCGCGGAATCCTCGCCGCTGGCCGCAGCGGTCGCCCGGATGGCCGTGAGCGGGTTCTTCAGCTCATGGTCGAGGCGGGCCAGGAAGCGACGGTGGTTGCTGCGCTCCTGCTCCGTTCCGGCGTCGAAGCCGTCGCTGCGGGCAGCATCGAGGCGAGCGACGTCGTGCCGGCGCCGGCTGCGCACCGCCATGACCAGCCCACAGGCGGTACTCAGGAGCACTCCGCCGACGAGGAACACAGCGGGGAGTGCGATGCCGAGCTGAAGCATCCGGCGCTCCCCCAACAAGAACAGCACCCCGGCTATCACCAGCCCGAGCACCAGCGGCGCACACACGACCGCACCCGCGACCACACGGCGACCCACGCGGCTCATGCCGTCTCGACCTTCGCGACGAAGCGGTAGCCGAAACCCTGCTCGGTGTCGACGAAACGGGGTGCCGTTGCATCGTCGCCGAGCACGCGGCGCAGCTCCGCGATGCGGTGATCGACGGCCCGGCTCGACGACGCGAAGTCGAGACCCCACAGGGTCGCAAGCAGACGCTCGCGGGAGTGGACCTCCTGCGGGTGCGCCATCAGATACTCGAGCAACGTCAACGCCTTGGGGGTGAGCGTCAGCTCCTGATCGCCGCGCCACACCCGACGCGCCGTGCGATCGAGCAGCAGCTCGTGCGCGCGCAGCCGGGTGGCCGACTGCAGTCCGTCGCCTCCCTGCGCCGAACGCCGGAGAACCGCCCGCACCCGCGAGAGCAGCTCCTGCGGGTCGAAGGGCTTGTTCAGGTAGTCGTCGGCGCCCTCATCCAGCGCCGCACTGCGCTCCCACGACTCGCCGACCTGGGTGAGCAGGATGATCGGAAGCCGCATCCGCCCCGCCCGCACGCGACGGACGAACTCCCGCCCGTCCAGATGCGGCATCACCACATCGCACACCACGATGTCGGGAACCTCCCGCTCGACCTCGGCGAGGCCCGCCCGACCGTCGGATGCAACCCGCACCTCGAATCCGCAGCGCTCAAGAAAAGCGCCGAGCGCGGTCGTGATCGCCTCATCGTCGTCGACGAGAAGCAGCCGGGGGCGGGGAGACTCTGACACAGCGCTCAGCCTGCCATGAGGATGTTGCCGACGCCGCCATCATCGACATCCGGCGTCGCCCCCGACCAGCGCACCTCGTTCGCGTCACCCGACACGGTGAGCGTGCCCACAGCATCCGCGTAGACGAGGTTGCCGACGCCGCTGACCTCAAGGGTTCCGACGTTGCCGACGAGCACCGCGCCGGCATCCATGTTCACCAGAAGGTGATCGCAGTCGCCGTCGATGACGATGGCCGCGCCGTCCTGCTCGAGCACGAGCTCGCCGTCACAGCGCACCGTCGTGGATGCGATGCTGCGCACCTCCTCGCGCGCGGCGGCAGCATCCGCGGCATTCGAATCGGGAAGTTCGGTGCCGGTCTCGCCCGAATCCGTCTCGCCGGCATCCGGCGCCGGTTCGCCCGTCGAGCCCTGCGAAGACGTGCCCGAGCCACGCGGCCCATCGGGGCCCGTCAGGGCGACAGAACAGCCGACGAGAGAAGCAGCGAGCGAGGCGGTCAGGATGCCCGTGAGCAGGATGCGAGAAGTGCGCATGAAGGTCTCTTTCGTGAGGAGGATCAGAATGTGGCCGGGAGGAAGATCTCGACCCGACGGTTCAGCTGCCGCCCGGCAGGATTGTCGACCCCGCCGATCTCGTTCGCGGCGACCGGCCGGGACTCGCCGAAGCCCTCGGCCACGAGAGCGGTGCCGACGCCGGCACCCTCCAGCGCCTTCACGACCGACCGCGCCCGGGCCTCAGACAGGGTCTGGTTGTAGTCGGAGGAGCCGATCGCGTCGGTGTGGCCGGAGACGACGGCCTGCGTCGCCTTCACCGCGGTGAGGACCTCGGCGACCGTGCTCAGCGTGGCTGCGGCGTCGGCGCGCACATCACTCTTGTCGAAGTCGAACAGAACCGCATCGCTGAAGGTGATCGTCGTGCCGCAGGATTCGATGGGCGACAGCGCGGTGAGCGGCGGGAACACACCCAGCTCGGGCACCGGCGGAATCGGGTCGACCTCGACCGGAACCCCGTTCACCTCGCCGGTGCCGTCGCCGCGGTTCTGGATCGAAAGAGTGCCATCCGAATAGTTGCCTGATCCGTCACCGTAGTTCTGGATGGACACCGTGCCATCGGTGAAGTTGCCGGAACCGTCACCGTAGTTCTGGATCGACACCGTGCCATCCGTGTAATTGCCCGAACCGTCACCATAGATCTGGATGGACAGCGTCGCACCCGAATAGTTGCCGGAACCATCGCCATAGTTCTGGATCGACACGGTGCCGTCGGAGTAGTTGCCCGAACCATCACCGTAGTTCTGGATGGTGACGCCGTTGATGGTCGCATTGCCCGAACCGTCGCCATAGTTCTGGATGGAACCATCCGGGCCGGTGTAATTGCCGGAACCATCGCCATACAGCTGGGCGCTCCCCTGGCCCGAGATGACCGTGCCCGCCTCATCACAGTGCGCGGGCGCGACCGTCATCCCGGGGATGTCGCCGAAACTGTCACTGACCTCGATCGTGAACGCCGAAGCGGAGGAATCGAGCAGCGCGAGATCGGGGAGCAGAAAGAGCGGCACCGGCGGGAAGTCGCCGACAGCGTAGCCGGGCACAACGGGCACGCCCGCGGACTTCGGCTTCGCTGACGGGCTGGACGAGGCCGGGGCCGCCTCTGGTGCGGGGCTCGCGCATCCGCTCAGCAGAATCGTGGCGAGCGCGACAGGCGCGAGAAGGGCGAAGGGGGGCATGTGTCGAGAATATCGAGTGGATGTCGCGGGGCTGTCGCAGCGGTGTCGCAACTTTGCGACATCCACGCGGGCACTGCAGCGGGGTGACCGTGGTGACGGCTGTGGTTTGTCGCGACGGCTGCAGAACGTTCTGCAGCCGTCGCGACAAACCACAGCCGTCACGGAGTTCGAGCTCCTACGAGGCGTAGCCGCGCGGGTTCTGCGACTGCCAGCGCCACGAGTCGGCGCACGCCTCGTCGATAGACCTCTTCGCGCTCCAGCCGAGCTCCTGCGCCGCGAGAGACGCATCCGCGAACGTCGCCGGGTCGTCTCCGGGCCGCCGCGCGACCACCTCGTACGGGATCGGCTGCCCGCTCGCCCGCCGGAACGACTCAATCAGCTCCAGCACCGACGTCGCCGTGCCGCTGCCCAGGTTGTAGACGCGCGAACCAGGCTCCAGACGGTCGAGCGCCGCAACATGCCCCTCAGCGAGGTCCATCACGTGCAGATAGTCGCGCAGGCCCGTGCCGTCAGGCGTGTCGTAATCGTTGCCGAAGACGCGCACCAGCGGCAGCTTGCCCACAGCAACCTGCAGCACGAACGGCGCCAGATTGTTGGGGATCTGGGCCGGGTCCTCGCCGATGCGCCCGCTCGGATGCGCGCCGATCGGATTGAAATACCGCAGCACCGTCGCCTGCAGCGCAGGGTCGGCCGCCGCCGCATCCGCCAGAATCTGCTCGATCATGAACTTCGTCTTGCCGTAGGGGTGCGACACGTCGACCCCCGCCTGATCCGACTCGCGGAACGGCGGCGTCGCATGCGCACCATAGACCGTCGCCGTCGAGCTGAACACGATCCGCTCGACACCGGATGCCCGCATCGCCTCCAACAGGCTCAGCGTCGACTCCAGATTGGTGCCGTAGTAGCGCAGCGGCTGCGCCACCGACTCCCCCACCGCCTTCAGCCCCGCCAGATGGATGACCGCCTCGATGCCCTCCTCGCGCAGGATCGCTGTCAGCGCATCCTGCTGCCGCAGATCCAGCTCATGGAACGGAACCTGCCGCCCCGTGAGCTCGCGCACCCGGCGCACAGCCTCCTCGCTGCTGTTGCTGAGGTCGTCGACGATGACAGGGTCGTGCCCCGCCTCGACGAGGGCGACTGCCGTATGCGTTCCAATGTAGCCGGCGCCGCCGGTCAGGAGGATCTTCACACCCAAATCCTATGGGCAGCGCCGTGGGCGGGCATCCGTCGCTCAGGCGAAGTCGGGGTCGGGCGCACTGTCGTACACGAAGTCGATCTTGGGGCCGCGACCACTGCTGAGAACCCCGTTGCTCTCCTCCAGATAGCACGAACCGCACAGCGACTCGTAGGTCACATCGAGACCATCGATGGCCACCTGGTCGCCCGCGAAGATGAACGTGTCGCCGACCTTGCGCGCATTGAACACGGCCTTGCGCCCGCAGCGGCAGATCGTCTTGAGCTCCTCAAGCGAATGCGCGACCTCCAGCAGGCGGCGGCTGCCCGGGAACGCGACCGTCTGAAAATCGGTGCGGATGCCGTAGGCCAGCACCGGAACACCCTCAAGGATCGAGATGCGCAGCAGATCATCCACCTGTGACTCGGCCAGAAACTGCGCCTCATCGACGAGCAGGCAGCTCACATCGAGACCCGTGTCGCGGAGCACCCGGGCGCGATTCGACTCGAACAGCGAATAAATGTCCTCGCCGGGCGCGACCGTGAAGTCGACCGTGCGGGTCACGCCGAGACGCGACACGATCTGGTCGTCGCCCTTCGTGTCGATGCGCGGCTTCGCCAGAAGCACCTGCTGCCCGCGCTCCTCATAGTTGTAGGCGGCCTGCAGCAGCGCCGTGCTCTTGCCGCTGTTCATCGCCCCGTAGCGGAAGTACAGCTTCGCCATTACTGCAGGTACCCGTCCTCCGCCGCACGGCGGATGAGTTCGGCCTTCTTGCTGGCTGGCCGGTTCGCCTTCGCATACTTCTCACGCACACGCCGCAGGTAGGTCTTCGCCGTCTCGTACTGCACGTTCATGCGGTTGGCCACCTCCGTCGTGCTGTGGCCCGTGACGTACAGCTTGAGGGCGTCGATCTCGCCCTGACTGAGCTTGGGCCGGGTCTGATTGGTGGCGCCGGTGGGCAGCGGCCGCCAGTCCTTCTGAAGCTGATCGCGACGCTCGACGCCCATCACGCGGCGTGCGGCATCCATCACCTCATTCATCGGCAGCGACTTCGACAGGAACGCCGCGGCACCTGCGGCGAGCGCCCTGTCGCGGGCGTCACGGGTGTCGAGGCTGGTCAGCACGATGACCTTCGCCCCCGCGGCACGACAGGTGCGCACGCGAGCCTCGATCGACACGGGCTCGCGCAACTGGAAGTCGATGAAGACGAGATCGGTCGGGAACTGGTCGCTGTGCACCAGCTCGAGCCAGGTGTGAGCGCTGAGCACCAGATCGAAGTCAGACGCGTTCGCGTTGATCCAACTGCTCAGGCTGTCGAGGAGCACCTCATGGTCGTCGAGGAGAGCGAGACGGATGCGACGCTCATCACTCTCCGCAGCCACCAGAGACGGGTCTTGGGCATCCCCGCCGTCGAGAACATCGCCCCGAGTCACGCTACTCATACGAGAATCTTAGTGTCAGCACGGATTGCAGGTACTCGACGCTCAGATCGTCGAACACGACCCGGAGCACGGCGATGTACGGACCGAAGCGATTCTTGACCGCATTCTCGCTCAGCTCGACCCGCGCCGACACGAGCCCCTGGCAGCGCTCGCCCGCCCGCGCGAGCTCGATCTCCAGCTGCTGCGGGCGGTTGCCGGCCTGATCGAAGATGGCGACCACGAGGGCGCGGATGCCCGTTCGCTGGTCGTAACTCATACGGTTCGCGACGTTGTCGTCGTCGAACACGGCGCGGTCCGTGGGCGGCTCGTCGCCGTCGCGGCGCACCCGCAGGCGCAGGCCCTCCACCAGATTCTCGAGCTAGGTGCGGTCGACCTCTGCGACCATGACCCGACGGATCGCATCCGCTATCAATCTGGCCCGCTCGCGGTCGGCGTCATCGATCGTCTCGCCGCGCAGCACCTCGCTGAGGAACGGCACGACCTCGCGGTTGAGGATCGTGACCCGATCCTGCTGCACGGAGCGGGCGATGCCGGACTCCCGCTCACTCGACAGGCGGTTGGCCGCCCGGCGGGCACGCCGCTGCCAGCGTTCGAGCGAATGGATGGCGCTGAGCGAGAACGCGGCCGACGCCAGATTGAGCGCCAGCAGAGGCATAACCACGACGGCGATGACCGCGGCCGACGGGATGCCGAGCTTCAACGGGGCCACCTGGAGCAGCGTGATGAAACCCACCGCGATCGTCGCCAGGCCGCCGATCGCCACGATCTCGCGGGCCGGCCGGTATGGGGTGAGGGCGATGTAGAGCAGGCCGAGCGCGGCGGGGCCGGCCCAGCTCAGCCCGAAGGCCTCATCCGTGTACCACATGGACAGGGAGAGCAGGAGGGTCGCGAGCACGCCCAGGACGGCAACCCAGTGGTGCGCGCTCCGGGTCACCGGCCCGCGATAGGGATCGGTGGCGATGACGACGATGGCGCTCGCCCCACCCACGGCCATCAGCCCCATGACCGCGAGCGGACCGTTCGCGATGGTGTCGATGGACGAGACGACGACGACGGCGACGAACAGGAACGCCGAGAGGGCGGCGGCGAGGGTGAGGATGCGGTTGCTGAACGCCCCGACCGGGTCGAGCTGCTGGCGGGTCCGTTCGAGTGGCGTCATGCCGGCTCCCCCGTCGACTCGACCGCCACGGACAGTTCATTCGCAGGGGCGGCCTCCGCACGGGCAGCCTCCGCAGGGGCGGCGGATGCGACCGGGGCGATTGCCGGCACAGCACCCGGCGCGACAGGCAGCTGGAGGAGGATCGAGGTTCCGCTGCCCGGCGTCGACCAGATCTGCACGACGCCGCCGACCGCCTCGATGCGACGCCGCACCGAGTTCTTCAGGCCCAACCTGTCGGCGCCGATCACAGCATCCGAGAACCCCTTGCCCGCATCGATGACCATGACGGAGATCTCGTCGGGGGCGCCATAGACCGCCACCTCGGCCTTCATGACCCCCGAATGCTTGACCACGTTGACGAGGCACTGCTTGACGGCGAGGCCGAGGGCCGTGTTCCTGATGCGATCCAGCCGGGTGATCGCGGCGATGTCACCCGTGCCGATGACGTCGAGCCCCATCCTGCGCGCCTCCAGGATGGCCGAGTTCAACGGCAGCGTGCGCCAGTCGACGAGCGCCTCCTCCGTCGCGGAGGACAGATCCTCGTTCAGCCACTCCTGCCCGATGAGGATCTGCAGATCGTGCTCGATCTGCGTCTTCTGCACAGGATCGAGCCTGTCGCTCGTGGACGACGCGATCGCCGCCAGGTGGCTGAGGATCGTGTCGTGCATGAGGGCCGCCGCGCGAAGCTCCATGCGGGCCCGGATGTCGTCGAGCAGTTCGTCACGGGCGGCACGATGCAGGCGTGGCTGCGTCTTGTGGGCCAGACTCGTCGACACGAAGCCGAGCACGGAGACGCTGTACGCGATCAGGAGCGCAGCGAGCGTCACCGGATCGAACTGCACGGACAGCCCGGACTGGAGCAGCGCGGCCGCGGCGGCGAACTCCGCCAACAGATAACCGGAGAGCGTCCACAGCAGCGGCGGGATGATGCCCGCGCCGGTCCCCGCGACCATCACGAGGGCGACCTTCGGCAGCGCCAGCCACAGGATGCTGCCCTCCACAAGGGTCTGCATCTGCGTCGTGAAGACCAACACGTACCAGTAGGTGCTCACCGCGCCGACGGCGAGATAGCCGAAAGCCGCCACTGGGCGTCGCGACCTGTCGACCCAGTAGAGCGCCCCCAGCATGCAGGCGAGGGCCACCAGGGCAGGCCAGATCAGCAGGTCGATACGGGCCGCCGAGAAGGCGACGACGGCGAGCGTGCCGCAGAGCAGGCTCGCCAGGGCGATCGCGTGCGCCGACTTCGCCAGGGAACGACTGAGAGCCCTCGGAACCAGATGGGAGGGCAGACCCAATGACATGGCGGACTCCCCCCTTTCGCCTGCGATGGGAACTCACCTGAGTATGCCAGCAAAGAGAGGGTGAATGTACCCCGTTTTACGGGGTAGACCCGGGTGAACAGGGGGTGATTCTTTGTTTTTGTGCCCCGATATAAGGGATGAGCTGCCGCGAAAAGAGACGGATGCTCAGACCTTCTGCGAGATCGCCAGACGCTCGCCCGTTGCCGCCATCGTCTCAGCCGCCGCCTGCGGGTCATCCGACAGCTTCGTACCGAAACTCGGAACCATCTCCAGCACCCGCGGACGCCAACCCTCGAACTCGGACGGGAAGCACCGCTCCAGCAGCGAAAGCATGATCGGAACAGCCGTGGATGCCCCCGGCGAAGCGCCCAGGAGGCCCGCGATGCTGCCATCGGCGGAGGCGACGACCTCTGTGCCGAACTGCAGCACCCCGCCCTTCTTCGCATCCTTCTTGATGACCTGCACGCGCTGGCCCGCCGTGATCAGCTTCCAGTCGGCATCCTTCGCCTCCGGCATGAACGCCTGCAGAGCCTCCAGCTTCTTCGTGCGACTCGCGAGCAGCTCACCCACCAGATAGCGCACCAGATCGAAATTGTCCTTGCCGACGGCCAGCATCGGGATGATGTTGCTCGGGCGCAGCGAGAACGGCAGATCGAACCACGAACCCGACTTGAGGAACTTGGGCGAGAAACCGGCATAGGGGCCGAACATGAGGCTGGCCTCACCGTTCACCACGCGGGTGTCAAGATGCGGAACAGACATGGGCGGAGCGCCCACCGAAGCCTTGCCGTAGACCTTCGCCTGATGGCGCGCCACAATCGCAGGGTCATCGGTGCGCAGGAACTGCCCGCTGATCGGGAAGCCGCCGAAGCCCTTCGCCTCAGGGATGCCCGACTTCTGCAGCAGAGAGAGAGCCCCGCCGCCGGCACCCACGAACACGAAACGCGCACGCGCCACCGCCGGCGTCGCGCCGACCGTGTGCCTGCTGGTGATGCGCCACAGCCCGTCGCGCTGCCGCTTGAGACCCGTGACCTTGCGCTCCGTCGTGAGCACAGCACCATTGTCGGTGAGATAGGAGAACAGATTGCGGGTGAGCGCACCGAAGTCGACATCCGTGCCGCTGGGCACCCGCGTCGCCGCGATCGGCTGCGACTTGGCGCGGCCCGGAAGCAGCAGCGGAGTCCAGGAGCGGATGACGGCAGGGTCATCGCTGAACTCCATGCCGTCGAAGAGCGGGTGATCCTTGAGCGCCTCGAAACGGCGGCGCAGGTAGTCGACATTCTCCTCGCCCCACACGAAGCTCATGTGCGGAACAGGATTGATGAAGTTCTGCGGCTCGGGCAGCAGCCCCTTCTCCACCAGATACGACCAGAACTGGCGGGAGACCTGGAACTGCTCGTTGACGTTCACGGCACTCGAGATGTCGAACGTGCCGTCGGGCTGCTCCTTCGTGTAGTTCAACTCGCAGAGCGCCGCATGGCCGGTGCCCGCGTTGTTCCACGGGTTCGAACTCTCCAACGCCACATCAGAGAGCGCCTCGAACACCTCGATCGACCAGTCGGGCTGAAGCTGCTTGATGATCGCGCCGAGCGTCGCGCTCATGACGCCACCCCCGATCAGGGCGACATCGAGGGGCTGCTGTGCGGAAACCGTTGCTGAACTCACACGCTCCAGTTTACGCGGCCCACGCCGAGCGCCCGCCCCAGAGCGCGTTAAGCACCATCACGTCTTACGACCACGTGAAAATCGGCGGTTCTTACTACCGCAACGGGCCTCAGGCGGCGAGGATCCTCGCCGCGAGAAGCTCCGCGATCTGCACCGCGTTGAGCGCCGCACCCTTGCGAAGGTTGTCATTGCTGATGAACAGCGCCAGACCGCGACCACCGGGAACGCCCTCATCCTGACGGATGCGCCCCACGAAACTCGGATCCTTGCCGGCCGCCTCGAGCGGCGTCGGAACCTCCGCGAGCTGCACGCCCGGGGCATCCGCCAACAACTCGCGGGCCCGCTCAGGCGAGATCGCCTTCGAGAACTCCACATTGATCGACAGCGAATGACCCGTGAACACGGGAACGCGCACGCACGTGCCGCTCACCAACAGCTCCGGGATCTCCAGGATCTTGCGGCTCTCGTTGCGGAGCTTCTTCTCCTCATCGGTCTCGTTGAGCCCGTCGTCGACGATGCTGCCCGCCAGCGGGATCACATCGAACGCGATGTGCTTCGGGAACGCGGATGCCTCCGGCATCGTCACAGCGGAACCGTCGTGAACGAGATCGATGGTGTTCTGCTCCAGCGCGGCCTTCGCCTGCTCGAGAAGCTCCTCGCCACCCTTCAGCCCCGCACCCGAGACCGCCTGGTACGTGCTCACGATGAGACGCTCGAGCCCCGCTTCGCTGTGCAACACCTTCAGAACCGGCATTGCCGCCATCGTCGTGCAGTTCGGGTTCGCGATGATGCCCTTGACGGCCTCGTCGATCGCGTGCGGGTTCACCTCGCTGACGACCAGAGGAACATCCGGATCCATGCGGAAGCCAGACGAGTTGTCGACCACAGTCACACCGGCAGCCGCGAAACGCGGGGCCTGAGCCTTCGACGTCGTCGCACCCGCCGAGAAGATCGCGATGTCGAGGCCCGAAGGATCAGCGGTGGCGGCATCCTCGACCACGATCTGCTCACCCCGGAACGGCAGGGTCGTGCCCGCCGAACGCGCCGACGCGAAGAACCGCAGCTCGGCGATGGGGAAGTCGCGCTCCTCCAGAAGGCGACGCACAACCGTGCCCACCTGGCCCGTCGCACCGACGACGCCGATACGGACGCCCGCTGCCGAACTCTGCTCTGCCATGACGCTCATCGCCCCGTTCCTCCATAGACGACGGCCTCAGACTCGCCGTCCAGATCGAAGGCGTGGTGGATGACCCGCACCGCCTCATTCACGATGTCGGCGCGCGTGACCACACTGATGCGGATCTCACTCGTCGAAATCATCTCGATGTTGATGCCCGCATCCGAAAGAGCGGTGAAGAACTTCGCCGAGACACCCGTGTTGGTGCGCATGCCGGCGCCGACAAGCGCGATCTTGCCGATCTGGTCGTCATACTGCACAGACTCGAAACCGATGTCGGCCCTGCGCGCCTCCAGCGCATCCAGCACAGACTTCGCCTGCGACGTGGGCAGGGTGAAGGAGATGTCGGCGACACCCGTGTCAGAGGTCGAGGTGTTCTGCACGATCATGTCGATGTTCGCACCAGCGTTCGCGACGATCGTGAACAGCCGTGCAGCGGTGCCCGGAACATCCGGAACACCCACGACCGTGATCTTGTCCTCGCTGAGGTCAGCGGCAATACCCGTGATGATCGGTTCTTCCACGGTCTCTCCCTCTTTCGGATTCACCACAAGGGTGCCCTCATTGCGACTGAATGAGGATCGTACGTGAATGGTAACGCCGTGCCTGCGCGCATATTCCACAGCGCGAATATAGAGGACCTTGGCCCCGGCCGCAGCCAGCTCCAACATCTCCTCGCTCGTGACCCGGTCGATCTTGCGTGCCGACGGCACCACGCGCGGATCCGCGGTGAAGATGCCATCGACATCCGTATATATCTCACACACATCCGCGCCGAGAGCAGCCGCCAGCGCCACAGCAGTCGTATCAGAGCCGCCCCGACCCAGAGTCGTGATGTCACCCGTGCCCCGATTAAAACCCTGGAAGCCGGCGACAATCGCCACCGCGCCCGCATCGAGAGCCGCACGCACACGGTTGGGGCTGACCTCGACAATGCGAGCACTGCCATGCTTCTCGTCAGTGACCATGCCCGCCTGGCTGCCCGTGTAAGAACGCGCCTCGACGCCGAGATTGCGGATCGCCATCGCCAGCAGCGCCATCGAGATGCGCTCACCCGACGTGAGCAGCATGTCGAGCTCGCGGCCCGACGGATTCTCGCTGACCGCCTGCGCCAGATCGAGCAGCTCATCGGTCGTGTCGCCCATCGCAGACACCACCACGACAACCTCATTACCGGCGCGGTGGGTCTCCGCGATGCGCTCCGCGACGCGCGTGATGCTGGCGGCATCCGCGACAGAGGAACCGCCGAACTTCTGCACGATCAAGGCCACGCGAAAATCTCCCGGGAGTGAGTCAAGGTGAGGGCTGAACGGCAGCGATCACCGGTGCCGGAATGTACAGTGTACCGCCGGGCGGCAGACGTTAGTTCTCTACCAGCCGCCGGCCCTCAAATGCCCTACCCAATGTAACCTCATCGGCATATTCGAGATCGCCGCCGACAGGCAGACCGGATGCGAGGCGCGAGACAGACAGCCCCGGCTGCACCAACAGACGGGAGAGATACGTCGCTGTCGCCTCACCCTCCAAGTTCGGGTCGGTCGCGATGATGACCTCCGTGACCGTGCCATCGGCCAGTCTCGTCATCAGCTGCCGGATGCGCAGATCGTCAGGGCCGATGCCATCGATGGGGCTGATCGCACCACCCAGCACATGGTAAAGACCCCGGAACTCGCGGGTGCGCTCGATCGCGACAACATCCTTCGCCTCCTCCACCACACAGATCGTGGCCGGGCTGCGACGCGGATCACGGCAGATACCGCACGTCTCCTGCTCGCTCACATTGCCGCAGATCTCGCAGAAACGCACCTTCTCCTTGACCTCCATGAGCACCTCCGCCAGACGGGTGACATCGAAGGTCTCCGTCTGCAGAATGTGGAAGGCGATGCGCTGCGCCGACTTGGGCCCGATGCCGGGCAGGCGACCCAACTCGTCGATGAGCTCCTGAACGATTCCCTCGTACATCGGCTAGTTCACCCCCGGATTCGGACGCGGATTGTGCGGCTGCTCCTCGATGAAGGTGGCGCCCAGAACCTGACGCACAACCGACTCGCCATACTTCTGCGAGCCACCCGACTGCGCGGCACCACGGGGGGCGGATGCTGAGGGCTGCCTCTTCGGAGGCGTTGCCGCCTTCTGCGGGGCGGGCTGGGGCTGCGTGGGCTGGGCCTGCGCGGGCTGGGCTGACCCGGGTTGGGTCGCCCCGGGCTGTGCTGACCCGGGCTGTGCCGACCTGGGCTGGCGCGCGGGGCGGGACGCCTGCGCCGACTCCTCCGGCACCGAGTCGTAGTCGGGGTCGAACGGCGGCTGATCATCGAAAGGGGGTTCGTCGTCGGCTCGAGCGGATGCCTTGGTGGGAGGTTCCGTGGGGGCCAGTCTCGAGACGGCCGCCCCAGAGGGCGACCCCTCGACCAGCGGGTCGTCGGAGGGCGGCCCCCCGACCAGCGGGTCGTCGGCAGGCTCGGAGGGCTCGGCGGCCGAGGGCTCGGCGTCGGCGGAACCGGGGATCTGCGCCACCGCCCACCCTGTGACCGGCGCCGCGGCATCCGGAGTTCGATCCGCCGTCTTCTCCGCCGGACGCGTGACGGGCGGAGCGGATGCAGCCGCGAGTGTCGCATCCGCAGGCTTGGTGGCGGGTTCCGCTGCGGGTGTCGCCTGCGGCCGGGCGGGCGCGGCGCTCTCCGAATCGACGCGGGCGATGAGCTTCGGGACGATCCCCAGCACGGCCGACACGGCCTGCTTGAGGTAGTCGCCGACGCCCTGACCCGGAGCGGCGGCCTGCTTGAGCGCCTCCACATCCTTCTGGCTGGGGAACGACAGCACGAGAACCTCGCTGTCGCGCAGCTCGCGCACCTGAGCGGTGAACAGCACCATCCAGGCGGTGCGCTTCGCATTCTGCACATGCTCGAGGATCTCCGGCCAGGCATCCCGCACCTGCTGCACGGTGACCGGGCCGACAGGAGCGGCAGCCTTCGCAGGGACGGCCGGCACAGAACCGCTGGTCGAGGGGCCACCCTCCGGTAGCCCGCTGGTCGAGGGGTCGCCCCCTGGGGCGACCGTCTCGAGACCGGCCCCCGCCGAAGCAGCACCCGACGTGGAGGCAGAAGTCTCGGCGACTCGAGCCTGAGGAGCAGTCACGGCCGGAACCGCCGAGGCATCCGCCTCCGCACCCCCCGAAGAACCCGCCCCACTCACTCCGATACGTCGCTCGAGGCGCTCCACCCGCGCCAGCGCGCCACGCTGCGAGTCATCGGATGCGGGCACGAGCACGCGCGCCATCATCAACTCCAGATGCAGTCGCGGGGAGGTGGCGCCGGTCATCTCTGTGAGCGCCGCACCCACAACATCCGCCGTACGACTCAGCTCGGCCTGGCCGAAGCGGGACGCCTGCTGAGCCATATGGTCGAGCTCATCCTGCTGCACGCCGCGCAGCACAGCCGCGGCACCCTGATGGCCGCCGGGCGGGAACGCGGCGACGACGATGAGATCGCGCAGCCGCTCGAGCAGATCTTCGACGAAACGCCGCGGGTCCTGGCCGGTCTGGATGACCCGGTCGACCGCCTCGAATGCCGCCGCGGCATCCTTCGCCCCCAACGCGTCGACGACCTCGCCCAGCAGCGCGCCGTGGGTGTAACCGAGCAGCGCAACGGCCCGCTCGTAGATGACATCGGTGCCCTCGGAGCCGGCGATGAGCTGGTCGAGCAGCGACAGCGTGTCACGCACGGAACCGCCACCGGCGCGCACGACGAGCGGCAGCACGCCCGCCTCAACGGTGACGCCCTCGCTCTCGCACAACTGCCCCACATAGTCGAGCATCTGGGCGGGCGGAACCAGCCGGAACGGGTAGTGGTGCGTGCGCGAACGGATCGTACCGATGACCTTGTCGGGCTCCGTCGTGGCGAAGATGAACTTGACGTGCTCCGGCGGCTCCTCGACGATCTTGAGCAGCGCATTGAAGCCCTGCGGCGTCACCATGTGCGCCTCATCGAGGATGAAGATCTTGTAGCGATCGCGCGCGGGGGCGAACACGGCGCGCTCACGCAGATCGCGGGCATCATCGACACCGTTGTGGCTGGCCGCGTCGATCTCGACCACATCGAGCGAGCCGCCGCCATCGCGCGACAGCTCCACACAACTCGGGCAGACACCGCAGGGGGTGTCGGTGGGGCCCTCGTGGCAGTTCAGGCAGCGGGCCAGGATGCGCGCACTCGTCGTCTTGCCGCAGCCGCGCGGGCCGCTGAACAGGTAGGCGTGATTGACGCGATTGGTGCGCAGCGCCGTCATCAGCGGCTCCGTCACCTGCGACTGGCCGATCAGCTCGGCGAAGGTCTCTGGCCGGTATCGGCGATATAGGGCGGTAACCACGGCTCAATCGTAGTCGTGGCCGGTGACGCTGGGCTGTGCCCTCCACAGCATCCGCAATGCCGCCGCGTGCGTCACCCGCGAGCCGCCGTGCTCGACTCGCCGCGCCTCGTTTCGCTCAGCAGGAGAACCTCGCCGCCACGCCGACAGCAGATGCCCCATCCCAGCGTGTCGGCGAGGTTCTCCTGTTGAGACAGCGGATGCGAGGCTCGGTTCGGGCGAACAGGCCCGGCTCCCTAACAGGGTCGGCAGCGCACGCTTGTCCACAGCCTGAGTGCGCATCGCTGCCGCAGACGGGCGAAGCCACGAGCATCGAAGGATGCTCCCTCCCCGAAACCACTCGCGGTTGGCGCTCCGGCGCGCCATGCGCCTCGTCGGGCAGCTCGCCCGGCGGCGCACCCTCCTGGGCCTCGGCATCACCCCCGCCGAACTCGCCGAAGCACTGCGCAGCGGCTACCTCTGGCGCCCCCGGCGCGGGTGGTACGCCACCCGTCATGTCGACTCCGATCAGCTTCGCGCCGTCGCAACAGGCGCTCGCATCGGATGCGTCAGCGCGCTGCGACGCTGGGGCGTCTGGTCCGGCCCCGACGACATGCTCCACCTGCACGCTGCGCCCACCGCATCCCGCCTGGGTGCCGCATCCGTCTCGGTGACGCCGACGAACACCGCTCCCCTGCCGCATCCGACGATCCTCGACGCCTACGGGCACGAACTCGACACCGTCCGTAGTTGCTCACCCGCGCCAGCCATCACGCATTGGAGTGAGCAACGATTTCCGGGCGCCCTGGACTGGATCGTCTCGGTCGAGGATGCACTCCTGCAGGCCGCACGCTGCCAGGATTCCGAGCACGCGGTCGCCTGCATCGACTCCGCGCTGAACCGCGGCGCGATCGACGAAGACGCCTGGTCGCGCATCCTGCAACACCTTCCCGACCGCTTGAAACCGCTCGACCTGCAGAAGGACGCTCGCGCCGGTTCAGGCAACGAAACGATCGCGCGGCTGCGCATCATCGCGGCGGGCTTCAAGGTCGAACCGCAGCACTCCATGCCCGGCATCGGTGACGTCGACATGCTCGTGGACGGGTGCGTCGTCGTCGAGGTCGACAGTGAGCGCTACCACTCGAGCGACACCCAGCGCCGCAAGGACCGCACCCGCACCCTCATATCCCTCCTCTACGGCATACCGGTGGTGCGGATCGGCCCAGAGCATCTGCCGCCCACCGACTGGCCACTCGCTCTCGCGGCCCTTCGACAGCAGGTGGCCGACGCGCGGATGCTCATGGCCGCACGCCGCGCAATCGTGCGGGGGTGAGCATCCGCCTATTCAGGCAACCGCGCGACTCGCTCTGCAGGAGAAAAGAGTCGACGCCCCGGCGGAGCCCTCCGAAACACCGCGTGTCACCCCAGATCTCCTGTTGACGGAAAGGTGGAGGGAGGGAGGGTGAGCGGTGAGCGGTGAGCGGGAGGATGCCGGGGCCGGCAGGGCAGAGTGGCGGGCGGATGCGCGGGGCGGGTGAGCGAGCGGATGTTGACTGGCGGGTGAACATCCGCCGCCTCAGCACACCGCGCGATTCGCTCTGCAGGAGAAAAGAGCCGACACCCCGGAATTGCGCACTGAAACACCGCGCGTCACCCCAGATCTCCTGTTGACGGAAGGTGGCGCGCGGGCGGGCGTCAGGCGAAGGCGGCGGCCTGGCGGGCGATCTCGAGCTCCTCGTTGGTGGGGACCACAAGAACGGCAACGGGCGCGCCCTCCGGAGAGATGAAGCGCGCCACCCGCGACGACAGTTCGTTGCGGTCGTCGTCGATCTCGATTCCCAGGAACTCGAGGCCGGCCAGCGCCCGGCGGCGCAGCAGCGCGTTGTTCTCGCCGATGCCGGCGGTGAAGACGAGCACGTCCAGCCCGCCGAGCCCGGCGATGTAAGCGCCGATGTAGTGGCGGATGCGGTGCCTCCACACGGCGAGCGCTGCGAGTGCCTGCTCGTCGCCCTGCGCGGCCGCCTCCTGCACATCGCGCATGTCGCCCGTGCCGGTGAGTCCCAGCAGTCCGCTGCGACGGTTGAGCAGCGTGTCGAGTTCGTCGACGCCCATGCCCGCCTGCCGCGCGAGGTGGAACAGCACGCCCGCGTCGATGTCGCCCGAGCGGGTACCCATGACGAGGCCCTCCAGCGGGGTCAATCCCATCGAGGTGTCGACCGAGCGGCCCCCGTCGACAGCGGTGACGGATGCGCCATTGCCGAGATGCAGCACGATCGTCTTCAGCGACTCCAGCGGCCGGTCGAGGAACACGGCCGCCTGCCGCGACACATACTCGTGCGAGGTTCCGTGGAAGCCGTAGCGGCGCACCTCATACTTCTCCGCCACCTCCGCATCGATCGCGTAGGTGTACGCCTCCGGGGGCAGCGTCTGGTGGAACGCGGTGTCGAAGACGGCGACGTGAGGCACATCCGGCAGGGCGGCACGCGCAGCACGGATGCCCAGGACGTTCGCGGGGTTGTGCAGCGGCGCGAGCGCAGACAGTCGATCGATCTCAGCCTCGACGTCGTCGTCGATGAGGGTCGCGGAGGAGAAGCGCGGGCCCCCGTGGACGACCCTGTGACCGACGGCCACGATCTCGCGATCGGGGCCCAGAGCATCCAGAACCTGCCTCATACCCTCGGTGTGATCGCCCGCGCCGCCGCCCGGCTCGCCGATGCGCTCGATGAGACCGCTGACGACGGCCTTCTCGGTGTCGAGGTCGACCAACTGGTACTTGATCGACGACGAGCCGGAGTTGACGACGAATACCTGGGTCACTGGGGCTCCTGACTGGCGGCCTGGATGGCGGTGATCGCGACGGTGTTGACGATGTCCTGAACGAGGGCGCCGCGCGACAGATCGTTGATGGGCTTGTTGAGCCCCTGAAGCACGGGCCCGATGGCGACGGCGCCAGCACTGCGCTGCACCGCCTTGTAGGTGTTGTTGCCTGTATTCAGATCAGGGAATATGAACACGGTCGCCCGCCCCGCGACCTCGCTGCCCGGCATCTTGGAGGTGCCGACGGAGGCGTCGACGGCCGCGTCGTACTGGATCGGCCCGTCCACCTTGAGGTCGGGGCGGCGCGAACGCACAAGCGCCGTGGCCTCGCGCACCTTGTCGACATCGGCGCCCGTGCCGGACTCCCCCGTCGAATACGACAGCATGGCGATGCGCCGCTCGATCTCGAACTCCTCGGCCGTCGCCGCCGACGAGATGGCGATGTCGGCCAGCTGCTCCGCATTCGGGTCGGGGTTCACGGCGCAGTCACCGTAGACGAGCACGCGATCTTCGAGACACATGAGGAACACGCTCGACACGACCGAGACATCCGGCTTCGTCTTGATGATCTCGAAGCCCGGTCGGATGGTGTGGGCCGTCGTGTGCGCGGCGCCCGAAACCATGCCGTCGGCGAGGCCCAGGTGCACCATCATGGTGCCGAAATACGACACATCGGTGACCGTCTCGCGGGCATCCTCGATCGTCACACCCTTGTGCGCGCGCAGCTTCGCGTACTCGACGGCGAAACGCTCGCGCAGCTCCGGGTCGAAGGGGCTCAGGATGCTCGCCGCTGCGATGTCGAGGCCGAGACCGGTCGCACGCGCCCGCACCTCCGTCTCGTCGCCGAGGATGGTGAGCTTCGCGACCCCGCGCCGCAGCAGCGTGCTCGCGGCACGCAGGATGCGGTCGTCGCCACCCTCCGGCAGCACGATGTGCTTCTGCACGGAGCGCGCCCGGTCGAGAAGGTCGTACTCGAACATGAGCGGCGTGATGACATCCGAACGGCTCACCTCGAGGCGTCCCAGCAGCAGCCGCGCGTCGACATGCTGCTCGAAGAGGGCGATCGCCGTGTCGAACTTGCGCGGCGAATCGGCGGCCAGTCGACCTCGCGTCTTGGTGACCCGGCGGGCGGTGTCGTAGGTGCCGTACTCGGTGCGGATGATCGGAAGCGGTGAGCTGAGCCCATCGATGAGGCGCTCGATCTGCGGCAACAGGTCGAAACCACCGTTCAGGATGATGCCCGCCAGCGACGGGAAGGTGTCGGACGCGTTCGCCATGAGCAGGGCGAGCAACACATCGGAACGGTCACCCGCGACAACAACAACGGAGCCCTCGATCAGACGGGTCAGACAGTTCTCCATCGACATGCCGGCCATGACCACGCCGAGGGCCTCCCGGTGCAGCAACTCCCGGTCGCCCTTGATCAGCGTGCCGTCGACCGCGTGCAGCAGCGACTCCATACTGGGGGCCAGCAGAAACTCGTCTTCGGGGATCGCCCAGACGGGGACGGCGCCCGCCGCGGCATCCGTCAGCTCCCGGATGATCGGATCGAGCGCATCCGGATCGGAGCGATTCGCGATGACCCCCACCAGGTGGGCGTGAGCCCCCTCAAGCTCCTGCATGGCCAGGCCGAACACCTGGCGCAACTCGTCGGGGCTGCGGGCGCCCGTCTCGCTGTGCTGGCCGCCGAGCACCAGAAGCACGGGGGCGCCCAGGTTGGCGGCGATGCGGGCGTTGTACGACAGCTCGGTCGGGCTGCCGACATCGGTGTAATCGGAGCCGAGCACGACGACAACGTCACACTGCCGCTCGACCGCCTTGAAGCGCTCGACAATGCGTGACAGGGCGGCATCCGGGTCGTCATGGACCTCTTCGTAGCTAACGCCGACACAGTCGTCGTACTCGAGTTCGACGCCGTCGTGAGCGAGTAGCAGCTCGAGAACGTAGTCGCGCTCGACCGTCGAGCGCGTCACCGGCCTGAACACTCCCACCCTGCCGGCCTCGTGGCTGAGGGTTTCGAGCAACCCGAGGGCGATCGTCGACTTGCCGGCATGCCCCTCGGCGGAGGTGATGTAGATGTTGCGAGCCACCCTGTCAGCCTACGCGGCGGGTGAGTTGCGCCGTAAAAGAAAAGACCCCTCGCGCACCCGCCAGAGCCCGGTTACCCTTGCTGCATTTCTGCCCTGGGGGAGTTGGCCTGGATGGCGCCACGCGAGGAGCCGTTTCTAGTTTAGCTGACGCAGACACCCGCTGGTGTGCACCACTGTTGCGAGGCTACTCAGAACGGGTAGTCCGCGATCGTGGGGCGCACGGTCAGCCACTGCACCTCAGTGAATGCCTCGATATTGGCGGTGGCGCCGCCGAAGCGCGAGCCGGTTCCGGATGCTCCGACGCCGCCGAATGGAGAGTTGGCTTCGTCTGAGACGGTCTGTTCGTTGATGTGGATCTTGCCGGCGTGGATGCGGTCGGCGACTTCCATGGCCTGCCCGACGTCGCCGAGGATACCGACGGCGAGGCCGTAGTCGCTCGCGTTGGCCAGTTCGATGGCTTCGTCGATGGTGCCGAATTTCATGACGGGGGCGACGGGTCCGAAGATCTCGTCGGCCCAGCCTCGCGTCTGTGTGGTGAGGTCGGCGAGCACGGTGGGCCGGTAGAAGAGGTCCTCGGATGTTCCTCCTGCGGCGAGGCGTGCCCCGGCTGCGACGGATTCGTCAACGATCTCGGCGATGCGGTCGCGCTGCTTCTCGTC
Organism: Homoserinimonas aerilata; assembly: GCF_006716125.1. Classification (NCBI taxonomy): domain Bacteria; kingdom Bacillati; phylum Actinomycetota; class Actinomycetes; order Micrococcales; family Microbacteriaceae; genus Homoserinimonas; species Homoserinimonas aerilata. Next base: position 1,977,721 of record NZ_VFOM01000001.1, read on the forward strand.
GATGATGGGGCCGAGCGCGACCTGGCCGGTGGCGGGGTCGCCGACGGTGAGGGCATCCGCTTTCTCTGCAAGGCGGGTGACGTAGGCGTCGTAGAGGCTTTCGTGCACGATGTGCCGGCCGGTGGTCATGCAGATCTGGCCCTGGTGCATGAAGCTGGCGAAGGCTCCGGCGGAGGCGGCCTTCTCGAGGTCGGCGCCGGGCAGCACGATGAGGGCGTTGTTGCCGCCGAGTTCGAGGTGCGCGCGCTTGAGGTGGCGGGCTGCGGCTTCTCCGACTTTGCGGCCGGCCGGCGTGGAGCCGGTGAATGACACGACGGAGACTTCGGGCGCTTCGACGACCGCGCTGCCGACATCCGCTCCTCCCTGCAGCAGTTGGAGCACGCCGGCGGGCAGGCCGGCCTCTTCGAAGATGCGCATGAGCACGACGCCGCCGCAGACCGCCGTGCGGGGGTCGGGCTTGAGCAGTACCGCGTTGCCGAGCGCGATGGCGGGCGCGACGGAGCGGATCGACAGGATGAGCGGAAAGTTGAAGGGGGCGATGACGCTGACGACGCCGACGGGCAGCCTGCGCGCGAACGACCAGCGGCCCTCGTTGCTGGTGAGCACCTCGCCGTGCGGGTGGGAGGGCAGCGCGGATGCCTCGTAGCATTCGTTCGCGGCGATGTGCGTCTCGAGGCCGGCCTTGGGCGGGATGCCGCCCGATTCGCGCATGATCCAGCCCTGGATCTCGTCGGCGTGCTGCTCGAACAGCTGGCCTGCGCGGCGCAGCACTGCGGCCCGATCTTCGGGGGTGCGCTGCGCCCATTCGCGCTGCGCCTTCGCCGCGGAGGTCGCGGCGCGCTCGACGTCGGCGACGGATGCGGCTCCGACCGTTCCGAGGCTACGTCCGGTGGCCGGCTCGACGACGGGCAACGTTCCGGCTTCGCCGTCGGTCCAGCCGTCGATGAAGATCTTGCCCTGCCAGAGGGAGGTCGCTAGCAGTGTCATGGGGTGCTCCTTGTGGTCGTTGCCTTGTTTTCTGAGTCTGCGCGGGCATCCTGAGTGCTGGATTGGGGTGGTTGCGCGGCTTTCCGTGCCGCCGCACGGTTGCGCTGCACGAGTGTGGCCGCGCTCACCGCGACGAGCAGGGCGACGCCGTTGAAGACGTGCGTGACCCAGGTCTTGGCGCCCAGGATGATGAGCCCGTTGGCGCCGACGGCGAGCAGGTAGACGCCGATGACGGTGCCCCACACGTTGAAGTAGCCGGCGCGGATGGCGGTCGCCCCGAGGAATGCGGCCGCGTAGGCGGGCAGCAGGAACTCGGGCCCGAGGTCGGGGGTCGCGTTTCCGGCGCGGGACGCCTGCAGGGTTCCGGCGATTCCGGCGAGCACACCGGCACCGATGAAGGCGGCCGCCAGGTATCGCTTCGTGCGCACGCCCGACAGCGTGGCGGCATCCCGCCCCATTCCTGTGGCCCGCAGGTAGCGACCGAAGGGGGTGCGCTCGAGCAGGTACCAGAGCACGACCGCGATGACGGCGAAGTAGACGATGACCAGCTGGATGCCCTCGATGCGCGTGTTCGTGAGCGCCGAGAATTCGTCTGAGCCATGGATGATGAGCGTGCTGTTCGTCAGCAACAGGTTGAGGCCGGCCAGGATGGTGGCCATCGCGAGTGTCGCGATGAACGCGTTCACGCCGACGACGATGGTCATGAAGGCGTTGATCGCACCGATGGCCGCCCCCACGAGGATTGTCGCCGCGATGACCACGATGATGGGGGCACCGGATGCGGCGAGCACGATTCCGAGGATCGTGCAGATGCCCAGATTGGCCCCCACCGAGAGGTCGAACTCGCCGGCGGCGAGCGGCAGGATGACGGCGAGCGCCAGGATGCCGGGCACGGCCTGGTCGGCGAGGATCTGCCGGAAGTTGCCCGCGCTGGCGAAGGTGCCCGGCATGAGCGCCGAGAACACCACGACCATGAGCACGAGGAACACGGCGATGCCGTAGTTGCGCATGAGGCTCGAGAACCCCCAGGCGCGTGTTGACGTTGTCATGTCATTCCCCTCCCGGGATGGTGACGGTTTCATTCGCCGTGCAGGCGAGGGCGAGTCTGTCGCCCGTGATGTCGGCGCCCTCGAGTTCCGCCACCTGGCGGCCCCTGTTGAGCACCACGACCCTGTCGGCGAGGCCGACGAGGTCGTCGTAGTCGGTGGAGGCGACCACGACGGCCACTCCCGATTCGGCGAGGCCGCGAAGGATGTTCGCGATCTCCTGGGTGGCCAGCGCGTCGACACCCTGGGATGGCTCGTCGAGCAGGATGGCCTTCACGTCGCCGCTCGCGGCGCGGGCGACGACGACCTTCTGCTGGTTGCCACCCGAGAGGCTGCGCACGGGGGTGGCCGGGCCGGCCGCCTTCACCAGGAATCGCTCGGAGAGTGCGGCGGCTGCCGCCCGCTCCCCCGCCCGGTCGATACTGCCCAGGCGTGTGTGGCGGGCCAGCCTGCCCAGGGTGAGATTCTCGGCGACGCCCATGTCGAGCACGACGCCGTCGCTCCTGCGATTCTGCGGCACGCAGGTGACCCCCAGCGCGACAGCATCCGCGGGCCCGGCCGGACTGTACCCGCTCCCCTGGAATCGCATCTCGCCCGCATCCGGCTGCTGTGCCCCGGCGAGGATTCGCACCAGTTCGCTGCGCCCGCATCCGATGAGCCCCGTCACGCCGACGATCTCGCCGGCCCGCACGCTGAAGTCGACCCCGGAGAGCCGGGACCCGTGCAGGCCCCACGCCTGCAACACGGGGTCGCCCTCGCGCTGCTCCGCACGGGCCAGCTTCACCTTCTCCAGCGGGCGGCCGACGATGAGCGAGACGATCTCGTGCGAGTCGCGCGCGCCCAGCGGTTCATCGGCGACGAGCCGCCCGTCACGCAGCACCGCCACCCTGTCGGCGATTCGACGCACCTCTTCTATGCGGTGGCTCACATAGATGGTGGTGCCGCCGCGCTCACGCAGCCGCTCCAGCATCCGCAACACCGTGTCGACCTCGTCGGCCGGCAGCGACGCCGTCGGCTCATCGAGCACAAGGATGCGATCGCGCAACGCATCGAGGCCGGCGTCACGCGACTGGAACGCCCGCGCTATTCCGATCATGGTGCGCACCGACGGCGACAACTCGCCGACGAGGGCACCCGGATGCACGTGCAGATCGAAGAGGTCGAGGGTCGCCGCAGTATGCGCGAACTGTGCGCGGCGGTTGATCGGCGCGATCACACCGCGGGCGATGAAACGATCGACGAGCGCGAAGTTGTCGGCGACCGTGAGGCTGTCGACAAGGCCGAGATCCTGATGCAGGAAGCGCAGGCCAGCGGCGTGCGACGCGGCGGGCGTCGAAGGAAGCGCGAGCTCACGCCCGCCCACCCAGGCGCGGCCACCGGCATCCGGTTCATAGACGCCCGCGAGGATCTTGATGAGCGTCGACTTGCCGGAACCGTTCATGCCCAGCAGGGCGGTCACCTCGCCCGCGGGGACCTCCACCGTGACATCGTCGAGGGCGCGCTGGCCGGCGAAGGTCTTGGAGACATTCGCGATGCGGAGGGCTGCGCTCATGGTGCTGCTCCTTGATTGGGGGCGATGAGGAAGAGGGCCCCGCCGGACCGGTGTCGGCCCGGCGGGGTGGCGTGGGGTGCGATCAGCCGGCGGCGGTCCAGAGCTTCTCGAAACCCGACTTCCAGTTGGAGTCACCCGTCCAGGGCAGCTCAGGCATCGAGTCCGCGGTCACGAGACGCTTCGGCATGTTGCTCAACTCATACGAAGTGAGGTCGCCCTGGAACAGCCGGTTCATCTGGTGCACCATCAGGTAGCCGCCCCACTCCATCGGCTTGATGACATCCATGAACTGGTTCTTGCCGTTCATGATGAGCTCGAGGTTCGCCGAGTTGCCGTCGAAGGACAGCATCCTGATGGTGTCGCCGCTCGCGCTGCGCTCAACCGTCGCCTGGCTGCCGACCACCGCAGCACCCGTGTGCGTCCAGATGTAGTCGATCTGCGGCTTCGCCGTCAGCGTCGCCTGGATCTGCGGCGGCAGGCCCGACTGCAACTGCGACATCTGCGTCTCGAGGGTCTCCACGATCTCGCAGCCCGGGCACAGCTCGGGCAGCCACTTTTCGAAGGCCACCGTGCGGGAGGCGATCGACGGGAACGCCGGGTCGGTCGTCACCAGGATCTTCGCGTCGCCGCCGCTGTCGAGCGCGATCGCCGCGGCCGACATCTTGCCGGAGACATCCTCGTCGGGCGTGATGTCCGCGTCGAAGCGCTCATCGCCGGGCGACATGCTGTTGACCAGGAAGAGGCCGGCCTCGCGCGCCTCGACCAGCTTGTCCGACAGCTGGTCGCCGACCGCGGCCGTAAAGATGATGCCGTCGGCGCCCAACTGGATGGCCTGGTCGATCGCCTGCCGCGACTTCTCCGGGTTGCCGCCCGGGTCGATCATGCGCGACTCCCAGCCGAGGAACTCGGCCGCCTCCATGGCGGAGTCGGCGCCGCGGGCGCACGCCTCGGAGGCATAGGTGCACGGAATCACGACGATCGACTTACCCTGCGCGATCGCGGGCGAACTCTCGGGGACCTGCTCGTCGAGCGGCTGCTGGAACTCGTCCATCATCGTCTGCAGGGCGGCCGTGTCGACCGCGGCGGCCGGCCCTTCGGCGGCCGGGGCATCCTCGCTGCTGCACGCGGCAAGCGATGCGATCAGGAGGGGCGCTGCAATAAGGCCGAAAACGGCCCTGGACCGTGAACTCTTCATGGGTGTGCCTTTCACTGTGGGTGCGTCGGTGGACCCGAGCAGCAGAACGGATGCCCGCTGCCACTGATCTGCCCGCAATCCTGCCCAGCTGCGGCGCGCGGTGGGGCGGATGTCCGGACCAGGCAAGAGACCCGTCAGGCGCAGACAAGGAATGCCGCTGGCGCGGGTGCGATGCGGGCTCGGCTCGGCTCGGCTCGGGCATGGCGCCCAGGAGCGGCGGCCTAGGAGGCGAGCTCGCCCGCCCGAGCCTCGCTCGGCGAGCATCCGAAACGCTCCCGGAAGGCCCGCGAGAAATGAGCCGACGACACGAAGCCGACAGCCGCCGCGACCTGCGCGACAACGGCGGAAGGGTTCTCCTCCAGAAGCCGCCTCGCCCGCGCGAGGCGCGCATCCATCACGAAACGGGCCGGCGTCAAACCCTCCCCGGCGAACGCCCGCGCCAGATGCCGCTCGCTCAGCCCCACCGCACGCGCGAGGCGCGACGCCGACAGATCGGGCTCGGCCAGGTGCGAGCGCACGAAGTCCTTCGCGGCCAGCAGGTAGCCGCTCGTGCCCGACGTCGCCGCCTGACCCGTGATCAGCCCGAACAGGTCGAGCACCGACTCCTCCAGCGACGACACGTCATCGGGAGGCGACAGGATGGCACCGCGGATGCTGCGGGCCGCCGCCTGCGCATGCGTCGACGCCGAAACCGAATCGGTGAGCCGCAACACCCTCGGCCGGAACGCATCCTCCGACGAGGACCGGCCCAGCACGACATCGCGCGGCAACTCCAGGATCACCTGACGCATGGCCGAGGAGAAGCCGTACATGAACGGCCGCTCCGTGTCATACAGCACAGCGTCGCCCGCCGTGAGTGTCTCGCACCCCTCCGGGTGGTAGAAGAACGCGTCGCCCTCCAGCAGCAGACACAGCATGATCGAATCGACCGGCTTCTGCGCGATGTTGCTCTGCGTGCGCTCGATCACATGATCATTGCCGACGATCTCGGTGAAGCGCAGGCGCGTCAACTCCAGGTTGGTCTGCGTCGCCAACAGGCCCGCCTGCGACAGCGTCGAGGCGCGCAGCCCGAACAGCTCGCGCTCGTTGTACTCCTCCCACGCGGCCAGCCGCTCGGCGGCAGGAACATGAGAGGTCGAGAATCGCAGCGGCTGGGGCGGCACGGCAGGCTGAACGGGGTTCAACACATCGATCGGGCCGCGCTCCACGGATCAGCTCCTTCGCCGGTACGGATTAACGGTCGATTGTAGGCGAGAAACGGCGCACGCATCCGCCCCTGGAGAAGGCGAGAACGGATGCGGAGGGTCGGGCGGCACGAGGGCATCCCACAATCGCGTAAGATTCTGTGAGGTCGACGCCGCACAGCGGTCGAGACGCACCAGGAGAATTCGCCTAGTGGCCTATGGCGCACGCTTGGAAAGCGTGTTGGGTGCAAGCCCTCGGGGGTTCGAATCCCCCATTCTCCGCCGTTTCTCTCCCCCGAGTTCTCGGGCGCGTAGGCCCCGTGCGCATCGCGTGCTTGGGCTTCATGCAACGAGATATGCAACAGCGGCCCTGAGCGGGCTACGACAGCAGCTGCGCCAAGCGTGCGACGGCATCCTTCTGCATGGTCGGCGTGACGTGCGAGTAGATGTTCATCGTCGTGCTGATCTGGCTGTGCCCCAGCCGCTCCTGCACAACCTTGGGGTGAACACCGAGCTCGAGCAGCAGGGTCGCGTGAGTGTGCCGCAGCCCCTTGATCGTGAGCGGCTTAAGCGCATCGGGGCCGAGCTCGAGACGGGCTCGCTTCACCCGGTAGCTCCACCGTGCGCCGACCTCGTTCGGGCCGCGCATCTCTCCTGCGGCGTTGCCGAAGATGTATGCGCCTGCCCGTGCGAGGTCGAGCGATAGGGCGCCGCGCCTGGCCTTCCAGGTGCGGAGCACGTTGATCGTCTCCTCGTCGATGTCGACGACACGGGAGCTGCCGCTTTTGGTCGACTTCGCTGCGTTGCGCATCGTTGAGTCGGCGGCGCGCCGGATGCTGACACGCTGGCCAGTGAGGTCGAGGTCGCCCCAGCGCAGCGCGAGCGCTTCGCCGCGTCGCATGCCGGTATGAGCGACCAGGTGCCAGAGTGCGTGCAGCTCGTCTTGGAATACGTCTCTATCCCAGTCGAGGAAGGCGCGCAGCTCGCCAGCTGTCCACGTCACGATCTCGGGTCGCTGCGCTCTGATCTGCTTGCCTGTGGGTGCCTTCACCGTGCGTGACTTCCGTGCGGGGTTTACCGCGAGATGGCCGTCGTCGAGCGCGGCGTCGAGCAGAGCACCGATGACGACGTGCACCTTATTGACCGTGTTCGCAGACAGGCCCTCTCCGACGTGGTGGGCGTCCTTGCGGCCGGTCTCGCCTAGCTCGCGATAGTGCCGGGCGAGCCTCGTCGCGGTCAGCTGGTCGAGCTTGATGCTGCCGAGGTACGGGGTGACGTGGTTGCGCACGATCTTGCGGTAGCCGTAGACGGTGGAGTTCTCGAGGCTGAGCCCGTCGAGCCAGTTCTGCGCGTAGCTGCCGATCGTCGGCGGGCCCTCGCGCGAGATTGTGCGGTGCTCCTTGACCTTCTTCCGAGCCTCCTGGAGCGCATCGTCGGCTGCTTCCGCCGTGAGGTAGCCGGCCTTTCCTGCCTGCCTCTCCCCGTCCTCGGGATGCTCGGTGTTCAGCGGCACCCGCAGTTGCCACCGCCAGCGGGTTCCGGCTTTCGTGCTGTAGCTGGTGATCGAGCCGACGCCTCGCCTCCTGCTCCGCGCAGCTGAGCGCGCCACGGCTATTTGCTCACCCCTGAGCGCGAGGAGGGCGGCAGGTGCCCCCGCTTCCGAGCTTGCGCTATCCAATAGCCGGCGGTTGAGCGGGGGACTTCGAGCGCGTCCATGACGTACTTCTGCGGAGGGAGGCCACTCACTTCGGCTGCTTTGAAGAGGGTTGCCACGGCCTTGAGCATCTCGTCGTTTAGGGATCCACCGGGCCCCGCGATGCGCGGGTTCTCGGTGTTGATCGAGTGTGCCGCGTGATTCGCGAGTAACGCCACCGGGTCGAGTGACATCTTGTTCTCGCCGTCATTGGCGTCAGCGAGTTGCACAGCGTTACTTGCAGCTGCTTGGAATAGCTCGGCAACTCGAATGCTGCGAAGTCCTGCGCCGTCGACTGGGCGCCCTCCAGCGCGCCTCCTCACAGTGATGGATTCCGTAGTGAGCTTGCCCGTCTCGTCCGCGTCGAGCGCGAGCTCAACGTCGTAGCCCTCCGTGTCTTCGGTGCTGAAGTACCACGGCAACATCGCCCGCAGCCCTGGTGCTAGTTCGACGATGGCCTCTGGGCGCAGTGGGCTGAGGTGGCCTGAATATTGTTTCTCACTCACCGGCACATCCTTTCACTGCCGTCACGGGAATCCAACTATTTGATCTGACGGGCTTGACTAATCCTAGTTAGACATGGTTAGTTTGGTACGTCATAGTAAGACCAAGCTAATTAGGAGGTTGAGATGGATTTGCTGACAACGGCAGAGGCCGCTCAGTATCTGAACGTTCCGATAGGAACGCTCCACTACTGGCGCTCGATGGGCACAGGCCCGAACTCGATGAAGCTCGGGCGCAGGGTCATGTATCGCCGCGATGCCCTTGATGAATTTGTACTCCAGCAGGAGCGCTTCGCTGCGCAACTCGGGGCGGAGGCGGCGCGATGATCTCGACACTTGAGGAGGCCCGGCGCTCCCCCGTCGCCACGCTGACACTCAAAGAAGCAGGCCAGATTCTGGGCATCAATCCCCGAACTGTCAGTGGTGCTATCGCGGCGGGCGAGGTGCCGGCCGTCCGATTCGGTCGCCGCGTGCTCATCCCCCGAGAGCGCTTCATCGCAATGCTCGACGGTCGCACGGCGGTGACACGATGAGCGCGACGACAGCGGCCCCGCTCGAGGCAGGCCCCTGCCGCACGTTCACGTGGTGCCAGATAGATCATCTGAAGCAAGGCTCGTGGGAGGAGCTCGAGGATGGGCGTATCGAGTGCGAGCACGTACTCGATACGCGTGAGGCCGTGGTGACTAAGGAAGGTCGGAGCGTCAACCTCTGGCTCGCCGTGTTCGAGTATCGCGATTCCCTGGGCCAGTCGTTCAGCGCCCCCCGGCTTGTCCTCGATACGAACGGCGTTCCTGCTCACCTCGCACCCTTGACCGCCGTGCGGCTCGCACGGGCGATCGCGCAGCTCGAGGATGTTGCCGGAGCTGCGCTCGACTCGGTCGTCGTCACCATCGGTGCGGCGTCATGAGCGATCCAGGCGAAACACTGCTCGCATCTCGGATCGGACCGTCTCCCTCCGAGGCTGCGGCGATCCTCAAGCAGCGAAGCGAGGCTCTCATGAAGCGCGCCGACGCCTCCCCCGCAGGATCCGCTCAAAGGGCCGAGCTCGCCGCAGAGGCGAGGGCTCTCAGGACGCGCGTCACAACGCCGGCGTGGCAGTCGAGTGACGAGCGGGCTCGGCTGCTGGCGAGACCGAACGAGTGAGCAAGGGTCAGTCGGGCTGGGACGACATCATCGATGCGCCCCAGCCCGAAGAGAGCTACCCCGTTCCGGATGTGTTTGAGCCGGAGCTATACAAAGAGCCGGCGAAGGTTGAGGGCTCAGCGGCCGAGCGGTTGAAGTCGGGCCCGAGCCAAGCGACAGAGATTGTGCGCCTTGCTCGCTCCCGTTATACGGTCGTGCGCGGCGACGACAGCAAGACCTATGCCGTTCAGCATTCCCTTCCTGGCATCGCTTTCGGCCTGCGCGGCGACGGCGGGCTCCGCCAGCAACTCGCCGCAGCCTACTACGACGACAAGGGGCGCGTAGCATCCGGCGGCGCACTGTCGGATGCCCTGGCTGTGCTCGAGGGCGATGCCCTCCAAGCTACCGAGGCACGGGTCGCGATTCGTCTCGGCAAGCACGAGGAGAGTGTCGTGCTCGATCTGGGCGCACCAGACGCTCATGCGGTCGTTGTAAGTGCAGACGGCTGGCAGATCGTCGAGAGCGCGCCGATCTTGTTTAGGCGCACTAAGGCCACACTCGCTCTGCCGTCCCCGTCTCGCACCGGGACACTCGAGAAGCTCCGCGCGCTGCTGAACGTCGACGAGTCCGGCTTCCGCCTGATTGTCGGATGGCTCATTGGCGCGATGCTCGTCGACAGCCCGCACCCCATCCTGGCGTTGACGGGCCAACAGGGCACCGCCAAGACGACCGCGGCGACGCTCATACTGTCGCTGATCGACCCATCCCCAGCTTCCATGCAGTCGCAGCCGCGCGACGAAGAGAACTGGGCCGTATCGGCGTTCAATGCCTACGGCATCGGTCTCGACAACATCAGCCGCATGGCGCCCTGGTTTCAAGACGCACTGTGCAAGGCAGTCACGGGCGCCGCTTTCGTACGTCGCGAACGCTACAGCGACGACTCGATTAGCGTGCTCAAGTTTCGCCGGCCGATCGTGATCACCACGATTGACCCTGGCGCGTTGCAGGGCGATGTTGCTGATCGGCTGCTGCCGATCGAGCTTCAGCCGATCAGCAAGCGGCACAGGCTCACGGATGCGGAGGTCTCCGCCGCAGCGGACAAGATACGCGCCATGACTTTGGGCGCTCTGCTCGATCTCCTGGCGAAGGTGCTCGAGGCGCTCCCTGATGTGGAGCTCAAAGAGAAGCCGCGTATGGCGGATTTCGCGCAGGTGCTTGCAGCAATCGACCAGGTGGCGGGCTGGCAGACGCTGCGCGACTACCTGACAGCGACGACCTCTGCGGCCCGCGATGTCGTCGACGGCAACTCCTTCGCCACCGCGCTCGTTGAGCTAGTCCGATCTGCCGGCCGATGGGAAGGCACCTGCTCGGACTTGCTCAAGGAGTTCGGAGACGGCAAGCACCCCGTCGACTGGCCTAAGACCCCGCGAGCCGTCGCCGAGCAGCTTTCACGGCTCACGCCTGCGCTGGCCGCATCCGGTGTCGAGGTCTATCGACCGCAGGAGCGCAGCAACCGCGGCCACCTTTACAAATTAACGGCGATAGGCGCCACACAATGCACCGTATGCGGTCAGCCAATGCACGCTGCCCTCGCGTCGAGCGGCGCCACGACCCATCCCACCTGTGACACCACCAACGAGAAGGAGACAACCTCATGACGTACACATCCGAAGACAGATGGAGCGACGCTATTGCCGCGTTCGCGACTGCCCAGCGCGCGGCACGTTATGCAGAGGGCACAGTCGAGACCAGGCTCAAGCACCTCACCCGGTTCGCCGATTCGATTGGTATGAGCCCGTGGCGGGTGACCTATGAAGACATCCGGGGATGGCTCGATCGCACGACCTCGAACCGCAGCACGATGCTCTCGCTCAGGACATCCATTCGTGCCTTCTATCGATGGGCAACTGCCAGTGGCAGAACCGTCGACGACCCCAGCGCGGAGCCGAGCTACGTCACTCAGCAGACTCCTGTGCCGGAGGCGTGGCGCCCGGAGCTCGACGCGTTCCGCGCGTACCTGCGCTCTATCGGGTTGCCGCGCACAACCGTGAGCGTGCGGATGGCGCAGCTCAACCGCTTCGCCAGGGACAACGCGAGTCTCGCACCGCTCGACGCAACCTTCGATGACCTCATCGAGTGGATGAGCGGCAAGCGTTGGTCACCAGAGACCCGACGTGCACACCGTTCGGCTCTGCGCACGTTCTACGCATGGGCGGTCGAATCGGGTCGCATCGAGTCCAGTCCCGCAGCCAAGCTCCCAGTCGTGCGTCGAGGCACGCACCTCCCGCGGCCGGCGCTCGAAGAGGAATACAAGAAGGCTCTCGCGTTCTCATCACCGCGGGAACGGGTCGCCCTCGTGCTCGCTGCGGAGCTGGGACTGCGCCGCATGGAGGTCGCCCAGGTGCACTCAAAGGACCTCATGAACCGCAACGGCGAGTGGACCCTCACAGTGCACGGCAAAGGTGCCCATCAGCGCTACCTGCCGCTGGCACCAAACCACGTCACCATGCTCCGCGCGCTCCCCGGGGGCTACGTTCTCCCCGGCCAAGACCACGGCCACATATCCCCGGGACACATCGGCAAGCTCATCTCACGGCTCCTACCTGCCGGCGTCACGATGCACGCTTTGCGGCATCGTTTCGCGACCCGCATCTACGCGGTCGACCGCGACGTGTTCGCCGTGCAGCAGCTGCTCGGCCACGCGTCGCCGGCCACGACTCAGGTCTACGTGCGGATTGAAGAGGGCAGCATGCGCCGCCTCGTCGACGCGGTGGCATCGTGAGCGCCCGCTCTGAGGTCGCTGTCGCGCAGCTCGCAGATGCCGCTGCCCGCCTCGAGGTGGCCGCAGCGGGCAACCCGCTTCCGCAGGCCGTCGCTACCCTCTTGCGCGCGCAGGTCGCTTATTGGCGCATGTGGTTCCCCGAGGCCCCAAGCGCCCGAGACAGAGCGCTCGTGCAGCTTGCCCGCGCCGTTATTGCGACATACCCCGCAGCCCCCGGAGCTGACGCCGGCCCTCGTCAGCACATCAACACCGAAAAGAAAGGTTCAGCCCGTGGCTAACCAAGAAGTATGTCCGATCTGTGAAGTCTCCTACGACCTCGCGTACAACAACAACAGCCGAAACATCGTCGCAGTGAGGGATTTGGAAGCGTTCAACTCCAGGCAAACAACCGCCGACCTGCGGGTGCTGAGCTGCGTCGCGTGCTACCAGGTCATCCAGGCACAACTGACCGAGCGCGCAGCCACGGTCGACCGTTCCGCCGCCGTGTCCGACTACCTCGACACCCTCACCGTCTAGCCATCCCGGGTGAGGGCCCGCATCAGCAGGCCCTCACCCCACAACAGAAAGGATGAGTCAATTGGGACTCTTCACCCCAAAGAAAGCACAGCCGGAAACTGGCACCGAGCAGGATGGCCTGCCCCCGGGCTTCGAGGACCAGGACTCCCCGTTCTTCATCCCCGAACCGTTGCGCGAGCACTATGTGACCTCACGCGCCGAGGCGGCGCGCTACCCCGCCGACATCGAGAACTATGTGAAGAGCGTCGCCCGTCGACGAGCCGAGGCTGAGTACGACACGGCATACCCGCGCGAAGAGCGCCCGGCCGATACCAACCTTGCCGACGTTGCAGCCGGGCTCACACGGATTCAGCAGGGCCTCTTACTCGCCCACCACCGGGATGCCACGGTCAGCGCCCGTGCAGATGCCATTGTCCGGGACGAACGCGCCACTCTCGTCGAGCTCATGTTTCACGAAACGGCCCTCGGCATCGCGTTGCGCGCCCACGACACTGCGGAGCTTGCTCGTCGCGCGGATGCGGCCCATCAGCGACGCACTACGTGCCCTGTCTGCGGTCAGTGCGACCCGGCGCGGAACGGGCCGATTGAGAAGCGGAGTCTGCTGCCCGGCCTGCCCAACCAGGTTTTCATGGGGCGGCCAGAGGATCCCCGTACGGCATTGCAGTTGCGATCCTGCGTGCCTTGTCACGCTGTGGCTGTTGACGAGTACCTGGAGACACTCGCATCGGAGACCGGACCCGACTTCAAACACCCAACCAGGCGTGCCGCGGTACGTGCCGCGCTCACCCTCGACGGCCAGCCATTCACGGCCGAATAAAACCCCTTGGGGCCGCAAAACCATCATGGTGATGTCGTCGAGCGGCCCCAAGGCCCACCAGCAATACCAACATCACACGAAAGGAACGAAACCGTGAACACCACCACCAACACCGCTGCGAGGTCGACCGATGGCTAAGGGACTCACCCTCGACATCGCGGCGAACACCCGCGACTTCCAGCGCGGCACGAAGGATGTCGAGAAGTCACTCGACCAGGTCGCCGACTCTCTCGACGACGTATCCCGCGACGGGGCGAAGGCCAGCGAAAAGCTGGAGAAGTCATTCTCAGACGCGCAGCGGGAGATCTCCCGCGACGCGAAGAAGATCGAGAAGGATGTCAAGGACTCCACCCGCGACGGCTTCAAGGGTGCATCCGATCACGTCGAGTCGTTCAAGGATGAGGCCCGGCAGAACTTCGCTGAGACCGCCTCCAGCTTCGATGGGTCGATGGACTCGATCGCCGATATGGCACAGTCCACTCTCGGTGGGCTGGCCACCGCCATTCCCGGCGCGGGCCTCGCTCTCGCCGGACTTGGTGCGGCCGCTGGCGCGTTCTATTCCCAGTGGCAGGAGAACGCTGAGAAGACCGAAGAACGCATCTCGAACATGTATGACGACATGCTCGAATCGGGCCTCGACTACCTATCTCAGCAATATGTCAATGATGCGCTGAGGGATCTAAAAGAGGACCAGGACGAGTACAACCGACTCGTGCAGTTGTCGAAAGATCTCGGGCTTGCCCTCTCCGACGTGCTGATTGCCCAGGTCACCAAGGGCGATGAGCGCGAGCGTGTAGAGCAGCGCATTACAGAGAGATACGCCGAGCAGCTTCGTCTGGCCGGCGAGCTGGAAGATGGCATGACCTACACCGCGAACGAGCAGGCGCGCGGCGCGGCAGAGCTCAGCAGGTGGAGCGACCACTTCGAGACACTGAATGAGCAGCAGAGCGAGTCGCTATCCACCGTCAAGGAGATCCGCATCGCACAAGACCAGGTGAATGCCAGATACACCGAAGAGGGCAAGCTCATCGACACGAACAACAAGAAGCTCGCCGAGGCCCCGAGGGAGGTCGCGGTGAAGTATGTGGTCGATGACAGCGCCCTAAAGAACTACCGACCGGCGCCTCTGAAAGTTCCCATCGAGATGTTCGCCCGTGACGGGAAGAGGATCTACTGATGGCTGCGGCCGATGTCAGCGCGGGTGTGAGCGTGAGAGGTTCCAATTGCGAGGTTGAAGACTCCCAGGGCACCGCCTGTGGTGCTCCCGCATCATTCATGGGTACTCATCGCGACTGCGCTGGCCACGCCGTCTGCTGCGCCGATCATGCTATGGAGATCAGCCGACCTAGCGGAAGTCCGCGCTGTGCCTGCGGAAGATCCGGGCAGTTCCAGATCGTGCCCCTTGTCCTCGGCATCGACGACTGCGAACCGCCAAGCTGATTAGCCGTGCCTCTTGCCGGATGGCCGCCCCTACCGCGAGGAGGGGCGGCCATCGTTATCTCAACGCCGGCCCCATCGCCGCCAGCTGGCGCACCGTTCACGATGCTTCGACGGGCTCCATTCGGCGGCCAAGCCAGACTTTTTGAGAAGTCGCCCGTACCTCCGCCTGGGGACAGCAAGGATTTCTCTCTCTATTAGTTGGACTCAGTCCAAATAATCAGGTTTCTCCAAGGGTTCCACCTGGCACGAGATTGCGCGCGCTGATTGAACGCGTTGTCCTACCATTCCTTTTTAGGCAGCACAAAGCTGCGGCCCTTGGCCGCCTTTCTGGAAACCGTAACATATGCGCGCGTCGCATGCCGCCCGCTTCTCACCGTTACTGCGCACACTTGGTCGTGCGCGCTCAACTTGCCGGCCGACTTGTCGTCCCTGCTCTGAGCGAAGGCTGGAGCAGAGAGCAGCGCGGGTGTGAGTGTGAGAGCATCCCGCTAGCCGAGGCGTAGGCACGCCGCCACCGGATGCCGTGTTGCTGCGGGAGCCTCGCAGCTCGGAGTTGCGGCGCTGTGACGGTTGCACGCACCGAGAACACCAACCGTCACGGCTACAGTCACAGCTATAACTGGCCTCTCATCTGGTCTTTTGTGCGTCGTGACGGTTGTGACGGCACATTGCACTATCTATCAGATCAGGCCCGGGAGGCTCCCACTTGATGCAGCAGTGTTGGCCGTCAGGTTCCGGCTTTGCAGTCACGGTCATGCAACAGGCCATGCAACACCGCTATTGCATCGCGGCGCATCTGGATGTCACTACCAGCGCGCGCGACGGCGGCATGCTCCCGAGAACACTGGGCAGGAGGCCCCTAGGCGCATCGTCGTGCACGCCGGTGCGAGGGAGTTCGAATCCCCCATTCTCCGCCATTTTCTCAGCTTTGTGCTGTGCCGGTCTCGCGGCTGTCGCCGTGGCATCCGCGGTGCTCAGCAGGAAGAACTTCGGGACACGCCGACGCGAAGCGGCCGTGCGCGGGGTGTCGGCGCGTTTCTCCTGCTGGATGCGGAGGCAGAGGGCGCAGGTCAGCCCGTCGGGAGGCCGAGGGTCGGGTCATCCGCGGTGCTCCCCGCGAGCGGCGTGAAGCCGAGCCGCTCGTAGAACGCAAGGGCCGCAATGTTCTCCGGGTCGAGGCTCAGGTGCACGCCGGCGACACCGCGCGAGCGCAGCTCCGCGAGCAGCGTGCCGATGAGGGCCCGGCCGAGCCCGCGGCCCTGCAACTCCGGCAGCAGGTCGATGTGCAGGTGCGCCGGATGCTCCGCAATATCGGCCCGCAGCATCCGCTCAGGAGTGAAACCGAGATGGGCGATCTGCTGCTCGAGCCCAACCGGCGGCATGACATGCTCGAAACGTTCCGCCAGGCGCGGCAGCCACTCGGCGCGGTACCGCTCGACGAACGCGGCCGTGTCGGCCGTCGCCACAATGTAGCCCGCAGCGCCGCCGCCCTCGTCTACGACGAACGCGAGCCGCGGGTCGAACTCGAGATACGGGTCGAGGAACACGGCCGACCAGAGTGAATCGTCAGAGAACAGCCCCGTCGCATCCTGCCCCGCACGGGCGGTGCGCACGCAGATCTCGCGCAGACGTGTGAGGTCGGCGGGGGTGTACGGGCGGATAGAGGGCATGGGCTCATCTTTGCGCATGCGCCGCCGGTCTCGAGACTGTCGCCGTAGACCACAGATCGACTCGCTCCGCGAGGTCCCCCCTATGCAATGCCGCTGCGCGCCATTGCACCTCGACCAGCGGGAGGCGAGCGACTAGCGGCGCTTCAGAGTGCCGAAGATGCCCTTCACGACCGAGTTCACGATGGACCGGCCCTGGCGCGAGCCGAGGAAGTCGACCACGGGGTTCTCCGCCTTCTTCGGCGCACGAGCCCGCGTCGAAGAGCTGCGCGGCGTGGGTGCCTGTGCCTTCTGCTGCTTCGCCATCTCGCGCTGCATCCGGTCGTATTCGGCCTGCGCCTTCGCCGCATCCTTCGCCTGCTGTTCGGCCTGCTCGCGCGCGGCCGCCGCGTTCATCTTCGCGGTCAGCATCTCGTGCGCCGACTCGCGGTCGATGGCGGTGCCGTATTTGGGCAGCAGCGCCGACGCCTTCACGGTCGCCTCCACCACAGCATCCTCGCTCGGCGACATAGACCCCTGCGGCGCGCGCAGTCGGGTCCAGGCGACGGGCGTCGGTGCGCCCTTCTCGTTCATGACGGTGACGACGGCCTCGCCCGTTCCGAGCTGCGTGAGCACCTGCTCGAGGTCGTAGCCGGAGTGCGGGTACGTCGACACGGTCGCCCGCAGCGCCTTCGCCGCGTCGGGCGTGTGGGCGCGAAGCTGATGCTGGATGCGTGAGCCGAGCTGCTCGAGAACGGCACCCGGAACATCCTTCGGCGTCTGCGTGACGAAGACGATGCCGACACCCTTCGAGCGGATGAGCCGCACCGTCTGCACGATCGAGTCGACGAAATCCTTCGACGCCCCGGTGAACAGCAGGTGCGCCTCATCGAAGAAGAACACCAGCTTCGGCTTGTCGAGGTCGCCCACCTCGGGCAGGTCGTTGAACAGGTCGGCGAGCAGCCACATGAGGAAGGTGGAGAACAGCGCGGGCTTGTCCTGCACGCTGGGCACCTCGAGCAGGCTGATGACACCGCGCCCGTCAGAGGCCATGCGGATGAGGTCGGCCGTGTCGATCTCCGGCTCACCGAAGAAGACATCCGCGCCCTGGTCGCCGAACGTGATCAGCTCGCGCAGGATCACCCCCACGGTCGCCGCCGACAGCCCGCCCAGCTGCTTCAGCTCGAGCTTGCCCTCGTCGGTGGTGAGGTACTGCAGAACCGAGCGCAGATCGGCGAGATCGACGAGCGGGTAGCCGGCATTCGCGGCGTAGTGGAAGACGAGGCCGAGCGATGACTCCTGCGTGGCATTCAGTCCGAGCACCTTCGACAGCAGGAGTGGGCCGAAGCCGGCGATCGTCGCGCGAACGGGCACGCCATGGCCGAGCCCGCCCAGACTGAAATACTCGGTCGGGAAGGATGCGGGCACCCAGTCCTGCCCGATGCCGCGCGTGCGCGCCAGCAGCTTGTCGCTCGACGGGCCCGGCGTGGCGACGCCCGTCAGATCGCCCTTGATGTCGGCCGCGAAGACGGGCACACCCTGAGCCGAGAGCTGCTCGAGCAGCACCTGCAGGGTGCGGGTCTTGCCGGTTCCCGTCGCGCCGGCGACAAGCCCGTGACGGTTGAGCATGGCGGTCGGGATGCGCACCTGCACGTCGGGCAGCGCCTCACCGTTGACGAGGGCGCCGATCTCGATGGCGTGCCCGTCGGTGGCATAACCGGCGCGGATCGCCTCGACGGCGTCAGGCTTCAGCGGGCCCGATCCGGTACCCGTTGATGCGGCGGCCGGAGCGTCCGGCTCGGCCGGCTCGGAAGCGGGAGCGGACTCCGTGGCGGCAACAGCAGCCGCCGCGGCCTCCTCGGCCTCGCGCCGCAGGGCGGCAAGCGCCTCCTCTGCTGCGGCGACCTTCGCGGCGGCCTCTGCTGCCCTGTCTGTGGCATCCGTCATGTCGTCAGGACCTGTTCGCTCGCGGCCCGGTCATCCGGTGGCCTGTTCGGTTGTGGATGCGAAAAGCTTCGCACACCGGCCTCAGCGCGTCGAGATGCCCGCGGTCGTGTCGATGAGTGACTGCCACAGCGCGTCACCGGCGTGACCCTGCGGCAGCCGGCCCGCGAGTTCGAGGCTGAGCAGGCCGTGCGCCCACGCCCACGTGCCCTGATCGAGCTGCGAGTCGCCCACGAGCTCCCGGTACTGCGCCACCGCGGCGGCCTCGGCGTCGGCATCGATCAGATCGATCGGGTACGGGCGCGCGAACATGAGCCGGTAGAGCTGCGGATGCGCGTGGCCGAACGCACGCAGACGCGACGCGAACAGGGACACCCGGCCGCGGTAGCTCCCGTCTGCACGGTCGTCTGCAAAGTCGTCTGCCCGGTCGGCGGAACCCATCGAAGCAAGCCGCGGCGTTGCGGCCCTGCCCGCCAGAGCATCCGCGAGCAGCCAGAAGCCGTGCTCGATGAGCCGCGCCTCGATGTCGGCCTTGCTGGTGAACTGCTTGTACAGCGACGGAGGCTTGATGGAGGCGAGCCGGGCGATCTCGCCGATGCTCAGATTGGACGCGCCGTCGCGCTCCAACACCTCAAGGGCGACAGCGACGAGTTCATCACGGCGCGATGGCGCGCGTGCCAGCAGGACCATCCCCCCAGCCTAGCGATCATGACACCCGAACGGGGCACATTACGGGGCAGTTTTGAGCCTCTCCTTGGCGAGCCGGTGCGCGAGCGGCGCCCACACGATGACAGCCACACCCACACCGATGAGCAGACCACCGATGGTGTCACTCAGCCAGTGCGCACCCAGATAGGTGCGGCTGAGCATCATGAGCACGGTGTACGCCGCGCCCGCCGCCCACACCCAGACACGGCCCACGATGATCGCGAGCGTCACCGCGAGAGTGGCCGCATTCGCGACATGCCCCGACGGAAAGGAACCGGCATCCGCAATGACCATGATGTCTTCAGGCCGGGGCCGGTGCAGCAGACCCTTCAGCAACTGCACAAGACCCGCGGATGCTGCCGCCGCGATCGCGAAGAACAGCGCGGCCCAGAACCGCCGCAGCAGACACAACACCGCCACCGTGCCGAGCGGTACGACGAGCACACCGACGAGGCCGCCGCCGAGCCAGTTCATGAACAGGGCGGGAGCATCGAACCAGATGCCACGATTCTCGAGAACCTCGGATGCCCACTCCTCGTCGAACCCGAGCGGCAGGTTTCCGGCCCGCACAGAGATGACGACGCCGAGCGCCGCCGCCAGCGCGACCGCCACAAGCGCGCTGATGAGCGGCCACCGCCGGCTGACCTTGCGCGCGCCCGCGACATCCGTCTGTGTCTTCTCCTCAGCGGGGGTCGAATTCATGGGGCCACAATACTCGGCGGGGTGCGGGGGTTGCTCGCGGGCCGGGTTTCGAGACGGCCGCGGGCGGCCTCCTCAACCCGCCAGTACCCGGAGACTAGCGGGGACTGCGCGGCCCCGGCGGGATCTCGCGGGACTCGATGAGCTTCGCGTACCAGAGGGCGCTGTCCTTGAGGGTGCGCTCGAGCGTGTCGTAGTCGACGTACACGATGCCGAAACGCTTCGTGTAGCCGTAGGACCACTCGAAGTTGTCGAGCAGCGACCACACCTGGTAGCCGCGCAGGTCGACGCCCTGCTGCAGCGCGCGGTGAGCGGCCGTGAAGTGCCGCTGCAGGTAGTCGGTGCGGTCGACGTCGTGGACCGCGCCGTCGATGACCTCGTCGTCGAAGGAGGCACCATTCTCGGTGATCATGAGCGGCAGCTCCGGAAACTGCTCTTTCAGCGACAGCAGCAGCTCCTCCAGCCCATCGGGCGCGATGTTCCAGCCCATCGCCGTGTACGGGCCGGGCTGCTCGATGAACTCGACCCGCTCGCTGCCGGGCCAGGGGGTGCCCCCTGCGTCTTTGTGGCCGTCGTTGCTCTGCCTCGGGGACGTGCCGTCCCACATCCGCACGGTCGCTGTCGAGTAGTAGTTGACGCCGAGCACGTCGATGGGCTGCTTGACCTGCTGCAGGTCGCCGGGCTTCACGAACGCCCAGTCGGTGACGCTCGAGGTGTCGGCGATGAGATCTTCAGGGTATTCGCCCTGCAGCATCGGGCCGGTGAATGCCCGATTGGCGAGCGCGTCGATGCGGCGCATGGCCTCGTTCGCGCTCTCCTCTTTATCGGTGCCGGGGCGCAGCACATGGAAGTTGAGGGTGACCGAGTAGTCAGGGTCGCCCGCGACGACCGAACGCAGTGCCTGCAGCCCCAGGCCGTGCGCAAGGTTGAGGTGGTGGACGGCGGCCAGAGCATCCGCCCCACTCGTGCGGCCGGGGGCGTGCGCGCCCGAACCGTAGCCGAGGTAGGCGCTGCACCACGGCTCGTTGAGCGTCGTCCACTGCGCGACGCGGTCGCCGAACGCTTCACCGGCGAGCGCCGCATATTCGGCGAAACGGTGCGCGGTATCGCGGGCAGGCCAGCCGCCGGCATCCTCGAGCGGCTGCGGCAGATCCCAGTGGTACAGCGTCGCGATGGGCCGGATGCCGCGGGCCAGCAGCCCGTCGATGAGCCGGTTGTAGAAACCGAGACCGCGGCGGTTGACCGGCCCCGAACCTGACGGCTGGATGCGCGGCCACGCGATCGAGAAACGGTACGCCTCAAGCCCGAGGCGCTGCATGATGTCGAGGTCTTCGTCGAGGCGGTGATAGTGGTCGTCAGCGATGTCACCCGTGTGCCCGCCGACCGTCTTGCCGGGGGTCTTGCTGAACGTGTCCCAGATGGACGGCTCCCTGCCATCCTCATCGAACGCGCCCTCCACCTGGTAGGAGGCGGTCGCGGATCCGAACACGAAACCGTCGGGAAAGCGGAGACCGCTGTCTCTGTAGTCGGGGCTGCCTGTAATCATGCGCTCGAGCCTACTGTCGAATTTTTCGTACACCGTCTCGTTGCGTGGCGGCCTGCGTGTCAGCCTGCCGAGAGCATCCGTTCGAGCCACCGGTACTTCTCTGCCTGGTGAAACTCGGCGCCACCCTCGTGGCCGTTGAAGGGGTACACGACGATCTGCTTCGACTCGCCACCCCAGCGGTTGAATGCTGCGTAGACGGTCGATGGCGGGCAGATGGGGTCCATGAGCGCGACGGAGAACAGGGTCGGCGTCGTCGCCCTCCTGGCCAGAATCGCACCGTCGAAGTAGCGCAGCGTGGCGAGCGCACGGTCGGCCGCTGCACGGTCGCGCTTCAGGTAGCGCACGATCTCGTTGTAGGGGTCTGCGTCGGTGATGGCGAGCGCGCGCTCGAAATGGCACAGGAACGGCACGTCGATCATCGCGCCCAGCAGGCGGTGGTCAGTGAGGGCGGATGCGGCGATGGCGATGCCGCCGCCCTGGCTGATCCCGGTCACGACGATGCGCTCGGGGTCGACGAGCGGCACCTGCGCCATGGCGTCGATCGCCCGCACGGCGTCGGCGAACACCCGTCGGTAGTAATAGGTGGAGGGGTCGAGGATGCCGCTGGTCATGGTGCCCTGGCCTGCGGTGAGCCCCGCGTGGGGTGAGGGGTCTGCGGTGGCGTTCGTGCGCCAGCCCCAGCCCTGGCCGCGCGTGTCGACCGTGAGTTGCGCGTGGCCGGCGAGCGCCCAGGCGACGTTCTCGTGGGCGAGGCCGCGCCCGCCGCTGTAGCCGTGGAATTCGACGACCCCGGCCAGGCGCCCCGTCGTGCCTGCCGGAACGTGCAGCCAGCCCCGGATGCGGTCGCCGCCGAAGCCGCTGAATGTGACGTCGTAGCTGGTCACGAGTGTGAGGCCGTTGTCGACCTGCTCGATGACGAGGTCGAGCGGGTGCGCGCGCGTCTCCTCGAGGGTTCCCTGCCAGAACACGTCGATGTCGTCGGGCTCTGCGAGTTCGGGAGCGTAGCTTTCGAGCTCAGGCAGCGGCATGTCGAACAGTGCCATCGATGGTCTCCTCGTGCGCGTGGGTGGCTGAAACGTCGGAGCCCACCATATCGGCTAGCATCGCTGACTCAGAGAGCGCTCTCATTGAGCGCTGCGCACGGGTGGTTCCTAATTTGTTGTGCTTGACAGCAATTCCGACAGATGAGTATGATCGCCACATCCCAGCCAATTTTCGATAAAAATGTCGAAACTTTCGAGAGGCGTTCAACGATGAACAGAACCCGGATCACACGGGTCGGTGCAATCGCAGCAGCGACAGCCCTGACCATCGGCGGTCTCACCGCCTGTACCGCCGGCGACAACACCGGGGGCGGAGACGGAGACGTCACCATCACCTGGTGGCACAACGCCACCGCCGACCCGCAGAAGTCCATGTGGGAAGACGTCGCCGCCGAATTCGAAGACGCCCACCCCGGCGTCAAGGTCGAAGTCACCGGCTACCAGAATGAGGACCTGCAGCGCACCCTCATCCCCAACGCGCTCGCCTCGGGCGACGCCCCCGACGTGTTCATGGTGTGGCCCGGCGGCGAGGTTCGCTCGCAGGCCGAGGCAGGCCACCTCAAGGACCTCACCGATGTGCTCTCCGACACGATCTCCGAGTACGGCGCCACCGTCAAGCCGTGGCAGGTCGACGGCAAGCAGTACGCCATCCCCTACACCTTCGGCATCGAGGGCTTCTGGTACAACAAGGACCTCTTCGCCGAGGCCGGCATCACGGATGTTCCGAAGACGCTGCCCGAGCTTGAGGCCGCGAACAAGAAGCTGAAGGCCATCGGCACATCCCCGATCGCGGTCGGAGCCGGCGACCTGTGGCCCGCAGGCCACTGGTGGTACAACTTCGCCCTCGCCGCGTGCTCGACCGAGACACTGCAGAAGGCGATCCCCGCGCTCGACTTCTCCGACCCGTGCTGGGTCGAAGCGGGCGAACTGCTGCAGGACTTTGTGGCGACCGAGCCCTTCCAGCCTGGCTTCCTTGCAAGCTCCGGCCAGCAGGGTGCCGACAGTTCGGCTGGCCTTGTCGCCAACGGCAACGCCGCCATGGAGCTCATGGGCGCCTGGAACGCCGGACAGATCGGCTCACTCGCACCCGACGCGACCGTGCCCGAGTTCCTCAGCTGGTTCCCGTTCGTGAGCGTGCCCGGAACCGCCGGTGATCCGACCATCACGATGGGCGGCGGCGACGGCTTCGGCGTCTACAAGGACGCACCCGACGAGGCCGTCGAGCTGCTGAAGTACATCGCCAGCGAGGATGTTCAGAAGCGCTTCGCCGCGACCGGTGCCGGCATCCCGGCCCACCCGGGAGCCAACAGCAGCATCACCGACCCGAGCCTCAAGCTCATCGCCGAAGGCCTCGCAGAGTCGTCGTACGTGCAGCTCTGGCTCGACAGTGACCTCGGCCCGACCTTCGGAAACCCGCTGAACCAGGCCATCGTCAACCTCATGGCCGGAAGCGGCACGCCGGAAGACATCGTCAAGGCTCTGGAAGACACGGCCGCGGCGCTGTAACAGGCACCGTAACGACAGAATGAGCACCATCACCCAGGCAGGGCCCGCGGTCACCGCGGGCCCTGCCCCCGAAACCCCCGCCCGCCCGCGCCGAGACACACGCAAGTGGCTCGAGATCGCCCTGCTCGCCGGACCCGCGCTCGTCGTCTTCGTCGGCTTCGTGATCCTGCCCGTCATCCTCGCCGCCGTCTACAGCTTCTACAACTGGAACGGCCTGACCGCGCTCGAACGCTTCATCGGGTTCGACAACTACATTCGCGCCCTCAGCGACCCGGTGTTCCTCAAGGCCATCGGCAACAACGCCACCATCGCGATCGCATCCATCCTCATCCAGGGGCCGCTCGCGATCCTCGTCGCCCTGTTCCTCAACCGCAAGATGCGCGGGCGCACCTTCGTGCGCGCGGCCATCTTCGTTCCCTATGTGCTCGCCGAGGTCATCGCCGGCCTCTCCTGGAAGCTGCTCCTCTCACCGCGCGGCGGCGTGAACGCGGTGCTGGAGAACATCGGACTCGGCGATCTCGCCCAGCCCTGGCTCGCCAACCCGGACATCGCCCTCTGGGTCATGTTCGGCATCCTGACCTGGAAGTACGTGGGCTTCGCCATCCTGCTCATGCTCGCCGGCCTGCAGGGGGTTCCCCAGGAGCTGTCGGAGGCCGCATCCATCGACGGCGCCAGCTGGTGGCAGACACAGTGGAACATCACCATCCCCCTGCTCGGCCCCACCATCCGGATCTGGGTCTTCCTCTCCATCATCGGCTCGCTCCAGCTCTTCGACATGGTGTGGGTCACCACCAAGGGCGGACCCATCGGCGCGACCAACACGATGGCCGTCTACATGATCCAGTACGGCCAGGGGCAGCCCGGCTTCGGCAGCGCCGTGGCCGTCATCCTGTTCCTGATCTCGCTGGTCATCGCGCTCGTGTACCAGCGCTACGCCATGCGCCGAGACCTCGGCACCGACAAGAAGAATGAGGGGCGCTGACATGTCGACCGCAACAACGACGGCCACGCAGCCGCGCCGCGCCGCATCCACCTGGCACCAGCCCTTCGTCTACGTCATTGCGGCGACCGCGATCCTGGTGTCGATCATCCCCGTGCTCTACGTGTGGATCAGCGGCTTCCGCTCAAGCGCCGACCTCAACTCCGACCCGGCAGGCTGGCCCGACCCGTGGTTCCTCGGCAACTACGCGAACGTGCTCTCGAGCAGCCGCTTCTGGGGCTCCGTGTTCTCGTCGTCGCTCGTCGCCGTGGGCACGACGCTCGGCGTCGTGGTGCTCGGGATCGCCGCCGCCTACGTCATCGCGCGGTACCAGTTCGCGGGCCGCCAGGGGCTCTACGCCTTCTTCTCTGCGGGGCTCATGTTCCCGGTGACGGTCGCGGCGCTGCCCCTGAGCATCCTGCTGCGCGATCTCGACCTCAACGGCACATTCGTGGGCCTCATCATTCCGCAGGTGGCGTTCGCGCTGCCGGTGACGATCATCATCCTGGTGCCGTTCCTGCGAGCGATACCGAAGGAACTCGAAGAGGCCGCCTCGATCGACGGCACCAGCAGGCTCGGATTCTTCTGGTTCATCATGCTGCCGCTGTCGGGCCCCGGCCTCGTCACCGTCGGAGTGCTCGCCTTCCTCGGCAGCTGGAACGGCTACCTCCTGCCGCTGCTCGTCATGGCGGCCGGCGGCATGCCACAGGACCTCTGGACACTCCCCCTCGGAGTGCAGCAGTTCTCCACGCAGTACTCACAGGACACGGGCGCCGTGCTCGCATACACCTCGCTGGCGATGATCCCCGCGCTGGCATTCTTCCTCATCGCCGAGAAACGCATCGTCAGCGGTCTCGCCGGTGCGGTGAAAGGCTGATCCCGGATGTCGACAGAAGAGGGCACAACGCTGCCCTGGCATGACACCACCCTGACCCCTGCCGCCCGGGTCGAGGCGCTCATCGCGGAGATGACGCTCGAAGAGAAACTCGCGCAGCTCATCGGAATCTGGGTGGGCGCATCCGCCGATGGTGACGAGGTCGCACCCCACCAGAACGACATGATCGACGACGTCGACATCGACGCGCTGCTGCCGGATGGCATCGGCCAGTTGACGAGGCCGTTCGGCACCGCGCCGGTCGACCCCGCCGTGGGGGCGCTCTCGCTGCAGCGCACCCAGGAGAAGATCGTCGCCTCGAACCGCTTCGGCATCCCCGCCGTCGCCCACGAGGAATGCCTCGCAGGCTTCGCCGCCTGGGGCGCCACCGCCTACCCCGTGCCGCTGGCGTGGGGCGCCAGCTTCGACCCGCAGCTCGTGCGCGAGATGGCACGACGCATCGGCGACGACATGCGCTCGGTCGGCATCCACCAGGGCCTCGCCCCCGTGCTCGACGTCGTGCGCGACGCCCGCTGGGGCCGCGTCGAAGAGACCATCGGCGAAGACCCCTACCTCGTGGGGACGGTCGCGACCGCCTACGTGCAGGGGCTCGAGCAGGCCGGGATCGTCGCAACCCTCAAACACTTCGTCGGCTACTCCGCATCGCGGGCGGGCCGCAACCTCGCCCCCGTCTCGATTGGTCCGCGTGAGCTCGCCGATGTGCTGCTGCCACCCTTCGAGATGGCCATCCGTGAGAGCGGCGTGCGCTCGGTCATGAACGCGTACACCGACATCGACGGGGTGCCCACCGCGGCCGACACGAGCCTGCTCACCGGGCTGCTGCGCGACCGTTGGGGCTTCGACGGCACGGTCGTCGCCGACTACTTCTCCGTCGGCTTCCTCGCCGCCCTGCACGGGATCGCCGCAGAGGGCGACTGGGGTGCCGCCGCGAACGCCGCCCTCACCGCCGGCATCGACGTCGAGCTGCCGACCGTTCGCGGCTACGGAGCACCGCTGGCGGAGGAGGTGCGCGCAGGCCGTCTCGACGAGGCCATCGTCGACCGCTCCCTGCGGCGCGTGCTCGCACAGAAGCTCGAGCTGGGGCTCCTCGACGCCGACTGGTCGCCCGTGCCACCAGCACTCGTGCAGTCGGATGCCTCGTCAACGGATGCGCTGCGGGGCACCGTCGACCTCGATTCATCCGGCAACAGGGCGCTCGCCTCCCGTCTGGCGGAGCGCGCCATCGTGCTGCTGCGCAATGACGGCACGCTGCCGCTCGCGGCGCCGAAGCGGATCGCCGTGCTCGGGCCGACGGCCGACGACCCGTATGCGGTGCTCGGCTGCTATTCGTTCCCGAACCATGTCGGCGTGCACCATGCCGAGACGCCCATCGGCATCCGGCTGCCGACGCTGATCGAGTCGCTGCGCGAGGAGTTCCCCGCGAGCGAGCTCACCCATGTGCGCGGCACGACGGTCGACGGCGGCGAGACCACCGAGATCGCCGCTGCGGTCGCTGCAGCACAGGATGCGGATGTCGTCGTTCTGGCGCTCGGCGACCGTGCCGGCCTGTTCGGTCGCGGCACGAGCGGTGAGGGCTGCGACGCCGAATCGCTCGCGCTACCCGGTGCCCAGCAGCAGCTGCTCGACGCCGTTCTCGCCAGCGGAACGCCCACAGTCGTGACGCTTCTCGCCGGCCGCCCCTACGCGCTCGGCGACGCCCCCGAGAGGGCGGGCGCCATCGTCGAGGCCTTCTTCCTCGGAGAGGAGGGCACCCCGGCGATCGCGGGCGTATTGAGCGGCCGCGTCAACCCATCCGGCCGTCTCCCCGTAAGCGTGCCCGCGACACCGGGCGCACAGCCGTCGACTTACCTCGCGGCGAAGCTCGCGCAGAAGAACGGGGTGTCGAACATCGACCCGACCCCCGCATACCCCTTCGGTCACGGCCTCTCGTACTCGAGCTTCGAATGGAGCGACCTCGGCACCTCGGCGACGCAGTTCTCGAACACCGTCGACGTGCGGGTGCGGATCGCCAACACGAGCGGGCGCGACGGTTCGGAGGTCGTGCAGCTGTTCCTGCACGATCCCGTAGCGAGTGTCGTGCGCCCCGTTCAGCGCCTCGTGTCCTACGCCAGGGTCGACCTGGCCGCAGGAGAGGAGGCGACCATGGCGTTCAGCGTTCCCGCCGACCTGGCGTCATTCACGGGCGTCGACGGCACGCGGATCGTCGAGCCCGGCACCCTCGAGTTCGGGGTGGCCAGATCTGCGGGCGACATCGTGTTCGCCCACACAGTCGAGCTCACCGGCGCAACCCGAGTGGTCGATCACACGCGTGCCCTGCACGCCGAAGTATCGATCACGCGCCGGTGAGCACGCCCGCCCATCGCGTCGGCGAGCTGGTGCTCCGGCTCGTCGACGCGACGGGAGCCCCTCTCTCCGACCACGAGGTCGAGGTCGCCCAGACGCGGCATGCCTTCGGTTTCGGCAGCACGGGTTTCGAGCTGATCGCCCACGCCAACGGTGACGAGGACGCCTCCCCGCTCGCCGAGGACTGGCTCGCCGTCTTCGATACTGCGACGCTGCCCTTCTACCGCGGTGATTTCGAGCCGCGCCCGGGCGAGACCCTGACGGAGCGCATCCGCACCACCGCCCGCTGGTTTGCCGATCGCGGCGTGCGACTCAAGGGCCACCCGCTTGTCTGGCACACGGTCAAGGCTGCCTGGATGGATGCCCTCCCCCTCGACGAGGTCGAGAGACTCACCCTCGCCCGCATCCGCCGCGAGGTGGGCGACTTCCGCGGCCTCATCGAGAGCTGGGATGTCGTCAACGAGGCCGTCATCATGCCGGTGTTCGAGAACGAACCGGATGGCGTGCCGAACGCGATCTCGCGGCTCGCACAGGCGAAGGGTCGCGTGCCCCTCATCCGCGCCGCATTCGAGGAGGCGCGCGCGGCCGACCCCGGGGCGACGCTTCTGCTCAACGACTTCGATCTGTCGAGCGCCTACGAGCGCCTCATCGACGACCTGCTCGAGGCGGGCGTGCGCATCGATGCGCTCGGGCTGCAGACCCACATGCATCAGGGCTACTGGGGAGAGGAGACGATGCTCGCCATGGTCGACCGCTTCGCCCGCTTCGGTCTGCCCCTGCATCTCACCGAGAACACCCTGCTGTCGGGCGAACTCATGCCCGCCGACATCGTCGACCTCAACGACCACCAGCCGGAGTCATGGCCATCGACGCCCGAGGGCGAGGCGCGGCAGGCCGACGAGATCGTGCGGCACTACCGCTCGCTCGTCGGGCATCCGGCGGTGCAGTCGATCACCTACTGGGGCGTATCAGACCGCGGCGCCTGGCTCGGCGCCCCGGGCGGTCTGTTGCGCGCCGACGGCTCAGCCAAGCCCGCCTACGACGCGCTGCGTAAGCTGGTGCGCGGCGAATGGTGGCTGTCGTCGACCCGGATGCGCACTGACGCAGACGGACGGCTCGCCGTGAGCGGCTTCCTCGGCGACTACCGTGTGAGCTGCGCCCGGGGTTCCGCCGACTTCGCGATCGAGCACACGGGTGCGGAGGCGGCCCCGGAGCCGCTCGTCGTGCGCTGACTCGGGCTGACTGGGGCTGGCCTCCGCTGGCTCAGGAGGCTCGGGCTCAGGAGGCGAGGGCCGCGGTGCTCTCCCGCACCACGAGATTGGTCGCGAGATCCATGCGCGGCACCGATTTGAGGGGGGCATCCGCCATCCGCATGACGAGCCGCGTCGCCTCCTCCGCCATCCGCCTCAGCGGCTGCCGCACGGTCGTGAGCCGCGGGCTCACCCATTGGGCGAGCGGGATGTCGTCGTATCCGACGAGCGAGAGATCCTCCGGCACCCGCAGTCCGAGTTCGCGCACCGCCTCGAGCACGCCGAGCGCCTGCAGGTCGCTGCCGGCGAAGATCGCGGTCGGGCGCTCCTCCCCCGTGAGCAGCGAACGGGCGTTCTCATAGCCGCCGGAGGTGTGGAAGTCGCCGAAGCGCACCCAGTCGGGGCGCACCTCCAGCCCCGCCGAGTTCATCGCGGAACGGAAGCCGTCGATGCGAGCGTGCGAGCACATCATGTCGTCGGGGCCGGTGATCGCGGCGATCCGGCTGTGGCCGAGCTCGATGAGGTGCCGGGTCGCCATCAGACCGCCCGACCAGTTCGCGGAGCCCACCGACGGAACATCCGGCGAAGGGTCGCCGGCCGGGTCGATGATCACAAAGGGGATGGCACGGGAGCGCAGCGTCTCTCGGTATTCGGCCGGCAGATCAGAGAAGACGAGAACGACGCCCGCCGGCCGGCGGCGCAGAACCCCCTCGATCCAGTCGGAGGCCGGCGCATGCCGACTGCCGCTCTCGGTGAGCACAACGCTCATCCCCCGCTCGGCGGCGGCATCCTTGACCCCGCGGATGATCTCCATCGACCACGCCGCCTCGAGCTCATGGAAGACGAGCTCGATGAGGCCTGCGGCCGGCGGGGCACTCTTGCGGCGCAGATAGCCGTGCTCCGCGAGGAGCTCCTCGACGCGGGCCCGGGTCGCCTGCGACACATCGGGGCGCCCGTTGAGAACCTTCGAGATCGTGGAGAGCGAGACTCCGGCATCCTCCGCAATACGCGCGAGTGTGACGCGATCGGCTGATGCGGTACGGCTCATGCTTCTCTCCATTCGACTGGCCCAGTCTAGGTGTCGGCACGCGAACTTTCGCGAAACTATCGGCGCGCCGCTGACGGGTTGCGACGAGCAATCTTTGGTAACGTTTCCACAATCCACTCGAATCGCGAGGACCCATGGGAGCAGGAGACAGCATCGACGCCGACAGCCGAGGCGGTCGAGCGACCATGCGTGACGTCGCCGCCCGCGCAGGCGTGGGCCTCTCAACCGTTTCGCGGGTCGTCAACGGCGATGTCAACGTCAGCGCCGCCCGCACCCTCGCCGTCGAGCAGGCCATCGCCGAGCTCGGGTTCAGGCGCAACGACTCGGCGCGACACCTGCGCATGGGCGCAGCCTCGAGCATCGGGCTGCTGCTCGAGAGCGTCTCCGACCCCTTCTTCTCGCTCATCAACCAGGCCGTGGAGGAGGTCGCGCTCGTCCGCGATTCCCTGCTGCTCTCGGCCTCGTCACATCAGGATGCAGAACGCGCCAAGAAGATGGTGCTCGCCTTCTGCGCCCGCCGCGTCGACGGGCTCATCATCACGCCATCGGAACCACAGGAGATCGACTACCTGCGGGCAGAGCTGAGGGCGGGGGTGCGCATGGTCTTCATCGACCGCCCCGTTCCCGGGCTCGACGACGACGACAGCGTGGCGACCGACACCGTGCTCACCGACAACGCGGGCGGCGCCCGCACCGGCGTCGAACACCTGATCGCGCACGGGCACAGGCGCATCGCCTGTTTCACCGACCGCGCCGATCTGTTCACCAGCCATCACCGCATCCTCGGCTACCGGCTGGCGCTCGAGGCGGCAGGCATCCCCTTCGATCCGGCGCTCGTGTTCTCGGCAGACGATGTGGCCGAGAACTTCGCCGGCCCGCTCGCGGCGATGCTCGCGATGGCGCAGCCGCCGACCGCGATCTTCACCGGCAACAACCGCTCCACCGTGGCCGTGCTGCGGCAGCTCGTCGGGCGCCCCGACCGCCCCGCCATCGTCGGCTTCGACGATTTCGAGCTCGCGGATGCCATGACGCCGGGGGTCACGGTCGTCGCGCAGGACCCGCTCGCGATGGGCCGCACGGCGGCCGAGCTGCTGTTCCGCCGCCTCGGCGGAGAGGCGGGCCCGACGCAGACGATAACGCTCGGCACCACGCTCATCAGGCGCGGTTCCGGCGAGCAGCGACCGTAGCCCGCCCCGAGCATCCGGCTGCAGGCGCCGGTGTGCGCTGCCGTTCGGGGCGTGCGCGCCCGCTCGCGCAGGCGGGCATGCCTCTGGCGGGCGCGCACACCTCCCGAGGGAGCGCAGAAGGCAAGGATCGGTAACAATTTTCGCGCGGGGTTGTTTTGGGAACGTTTTCATAATTGAATAGCGGATGTCCGCGCCACTCGGCCGCGAACGCACAGCGAGATTCCAATGGAGGAATGCACCCATGCGCAAGCCACTGTCACTCATCGCGGGAGCAGCCGTTCTCGGCCTCGCCCTCGCCGGATGCTCCACGGGCGGCGGAGAATCCGACCCCGGCAACGCCGACCAGGTCGAGGTCTTCACCTGGTGGGCCTCCGGCTCCGAGAAGGTCGGCCTCGACGCGCTCGTCAAGGTGTTCAACGAGCAGTACCCCGACATCGAGTTCATCAACGCATCCGTCGCCGGTGGCGCGGGCTCCAACGCGAAGGCTGCCCTCGCATCCCGCCTCGAGGCGAACGACCCGCCAGACACCTTCCAGGCCCACGCAGGCGCAGAGCTCACCGACTACATCAACGCCGGGCAGCTGCAGGATCTCAGCTCCTTCTACGAGGAGCAGGGCCTCACCGACGTGTTCCCCGCCAGCCTGATCGAGCAGCTCACCGTCGACGGCGCCATCTACTCGGTGCCCAGCAACATCCACCGCGCCAACGTCACGTGGGTGAACACCGCGGTTCTCGAGGGCGCAGGCATCGACCCGACGAAGGCTCCGGCCGACATCGACGCCTGGATCGACGACTTGCAGAAGCTGAAGGACTCCGGGGTCGAGTCGCCGCTGGCGCTCGGCACCGAGTGGACCCAGATGCAGCTGCTCGAGAACGTGCTCATCGCCGACCTCGGCGCGGAAGGCTACTCGGGCCTCTGGACGGGTGACACCGCCTGGGACAGCGACGGGGTCAAGACCGCCGTCGACCACTACGGCGAGCTGATGAAGTTCGTGAACAGCGACTTCGCGGGCCTCGAATGGGATGCCGCGACGCAGATCCTGCTCGACGGCAACGCCGGGTACAACGTGATGGGCGACTGGGCCGAGGCTGCATTCGTGCAGGCCGGCCAGACCTACGGCGACGAGTACACCACCTGGCCCACCCCGGGCACGGACGGCGTGTTCGACTTTCTCGCCGACTCGTTCACCCTCCCGGTGGGCGCACCTCACGAGCAGGCCGCGAAGGACTGGCTGACCACCATCAGCTCGGCCGAGGGCCAGAAGGCGTTCAACATCGCGAAGGGCTCCATCCCGGCCCGCACCGACGCCACCGCGAGCGACTACCCCGCGTACCAGCAGACGGCCATCACCTCGTTCGCTGACGACACCGTGGTGAGCTCGCTCGCCCACGGCGCCGCCGCGAGCATCTCGTGGTCGGGCGACATCTCGTCGGCCGTCGGCAAGTTCGGCACCGACAAGGATGCCGCCTCGCTGGTGAGCGCACTCGTCGCCGCCGCCGACAAGGCACTCGGCTAAGCGCAGCTCAGAAGAGACAATGGTGGGTGGGAGCGCCTCGGCCTCCCACCCACCGCCACGTCGCATCGGGTCGCCGCCCGGCGACAACATCACAGGGAAGTGAACAACAGTGCGTAAGGGAATCAGGAACTGGGGTCCACCCCTCCTGCTCGTGTCGCCGACGGTCGTGATCCTCGGCATCTTCGTGTACGGGCTCATCGGGGCGAACGTGTCGGTGTCGCTCAGCGACCGGCACAGCCTGCAGCCGGCAGAGAACTTCGTCGGCCTCGACAACTACTTCGCCCTCTTCGCCGAGGAACGCTTCCTCCACTCCCTCTACAACCTCGGCATGTTCACGCTGTTCTTCATCGTGGGCACGATGGTGTTCGGCTTCCTGTGGGCCTGGATGCTCGACAAGGGCGTGAGCGCGGAGGGCGTGTTCCGCTCCGTGTACCTGTTCCCGATGGCGATCTCCTTCGTCGCATCCGGTGTCGTCTGGCGCTGGCTTCTCAACAGCGCGGAGGGCGACCGCGCATCCGGTCTCAACAGGATCTTCGAGAGCCTCGGCCTCGGGTTCCTGCAGAACCCGTGGTGGAGCGACCCCACCTGGGGCATGGCGGCGATCGCCCTGCCCGCCATCTGGCAGCTCTCCGGCTATGTGATGGCGCTGTTCCTGTCGGGCTTCCGGGGTATCCCCGAGGAGCTGCGCGAGGCAGCCCGCATGGACGGCGCCTCCGAGTGGAAGCTGTACCGGCACGTGATCTTCCCGCAGCTGAGCCCCGTCGCCCTGTCGGCGCTCATCATCGTCGGGCACATGTCCCTGAAGGTCTTCGACCTGATCATGGCCATCACGAAGGCGATCTACCAGACCGAGGTCCCCGCGACCTACCTGTGGGTCGCCCTCACCTCGAATGACTACGCCAAGGCGGCGACGATCGCCACCATCCTCCTGCTGTTCGTTGCGGTGCTCATCGTGCCGTACCTCATCTACACGGCACGTTCAGAGAAGGCCGAGCGATGACGATCACGACGGGTATCGAGAAGAAGGCGGATGTCGCGGCGCCGCCCGCGGGGGCGCGCGCACGATTCCGGATCGGCCGCACGGCGAAGTACGCGCTGCTCGTGCTGTTCCTCATCGTGGTGCTGATGCCGGTGTACGTGCTGGTGGTGACGAGCCTCAAGCCTCCGCAGGATGTGAACCCGGCGACCTCGTGGGGGCTCCCCCTCCGCTGGCCGTGGGAGTCGGTCGCCCCGGGTGGGCCGACCGGCTTCGACAACTGGTCGATCGCCTGGGAGGCGCTGGCCCCGGCCATCGGGCGCACCTTCCTACTGGCCATCCCTGCCGCGCTCATCTCGTCGTTCCTCGGCTCGATGAACGGCTTCGTGCTGTCGCGCTGGCGGTTCCCGCGCGCCGACTGGGTGTTCACCTTCATCCTGTTCGGGATGTTCATCCCCTACCAGGCGATCATGACGCCGCTCGTGCAGATGAAGACGGGGCTGGGGCTGCCGAGCGGCATCGGCACCCTGCTCATCGTGCACATCATCTACGGCCTGCCGATCTGCACGCTCATCTTCCGCAACTACTACGTGGGCATCCCGATGGAACTCATGGAGGCGTCGCGCGTGGACGGCGCCGGCATGCTGCGCACGTTCGGCAGCATCGTGCTGCCGCTGTCGCTGCCGGGCTTCGTGGTGACGATCATCTGGCAGTTCACGAGCGCCTGGAACGACTTCCTGTTCGCCCTGTTCCTGTCGAACCAGCGGGAGGGGCCGGTGTCGCTCGCCCTGAACAACCTCGCCCAGGGCGCCCAGCTGGCGAACTATGGTGCGGCGATGGCCGGCGCACTGCTCGCCTCGCTGCCGACGCTCGTCGTGTACATCGTGCTGGGCAAGTACTTCATCGGCGGCCTCATGAGCGGCTCGGTCAAGAGCTAGCACCGCTGGGTTTCGATGCACTCGCTGGCGCTCGCTACTCAACCGGCGAGTGACGCGCCCGCCTCGCGCAGCCAGCGCAGCGGCTCATCCAGCGCCGCATCGAGACCGCCCGCCAGTTCGGTGAGGGCGCGGGATGCGGTGAACGCATCGGTGGATACGGATGCATCGATACCGCCAGCGATGAGCAGCATCCGGGCACCGTCAGGGCGGGGCACCCGCGCGACGTAGCCGGCGACCTTGCCGGCTGCGGACTGGGCGTCGAAACGCCCCTCCCCCGTGATGATGACATCGGCCTGGGCGACGGCCTCGGGTAGGCCAATGGCGTCACCGACAGCATCCGCGCCCGGCGCCATGCGCGCTCCCCAGGCGAGGAGCCCGTAACCGGTTCCCCCGGCGGCGCCCGCCCCCGGTGCCGTTGGCTCGGCAGGCAGAAGCGCTGCCAGCGTTGCCAGCCCGCGGTCGAGCGCGGCCCGCTGGGCAGCATCCGCCCCCTTCTGAGCGCCGAAGACCCGGGCCGCCCCGAACGGCCCGAGGAGAGGGTTGGTCACATCGCCGAGCACGAGGGCGCCGCCAGGTGGCAGGGCACGCAGACCGGAGAGGTCGACGGATGCGAGCTGCGCGAGCGCACCGCCGCCGAGCGCGATCGGCTGCCCGCTGGCGTCGAGAAAGCGTGCGCCGAGCGCTGCGAGCGCCGCCGACCCGCCATCGGTGGAGGCGCTGCCGCCGACGGCGAGTAGCAGCCGCGAGACTCCGTGCTCCAGGGCGTCGACGATCGCCTGGCCGAAGCCGAGTGTGTGCGCCTCGAGCGGGAGCATCCGGTCAAGCAGCGTGAGGCCGCTCGTGGCGGCGAGCTCCACGAGCGCCGTGCCGCGCGGGGTGCCGTCGCTCGCGGGCAGCAGCAGCCAGCTCGCATCGATGTCGCGGATGCCGGGGCGATGCTCACCCGGGCCCGTGACGGTCACCGGCATTCGTTGCGCGCCCGGCACGGCAAGCTCGAAGGCGTCGAGCGTGCCCTCGCCACCATCAGCCATGGGCAGGAGTGTCAGCTCATCGCGCGGGCGCACCCGCGACCACCCCTCAGCGATCGCCGCCGCAACCTCGGCCGCGCTGGCCGAACCCTTGAACGAGTCGGGAGCGATGATCACCCTCATGCGGCCATTCTCCCGCCTCAGACCTGAGGCTTCGATATTGCGCTGGCGAAGGTGCGGCGGCGGCGCATGAGCGTGACCGCGACGGCGGCGAGCGCGAGGAGCGCCGGGATGAGCAGGTTCGGCCCGGCGAGCACCGCCAGGCCGCACGCGAGCACGACGGAGATGAGCGCCATCCACCAGCCGACCGTGTACCGGGCCAGCAGGCGAACGGCGGCGAGCATCCCGAGCACGTAGACGGCCACCATGTTGCTCGTGTGGATGAGGATGAACGGGGTCAGGTCGAGGTCCCGGATGACGAGGGCCGCCAGGTAGGTGAAGCACAGCACCGCCACCACGGCGAGCGCGCGGCGGGGTACCCCGCCCGATTCGGCGCCGGCTGCCATCCATCGCGGGAGGTCGCCGTCGCGGCCGAGCGA
Source organism: Homoserinimonas aerilata (assembly GCF_006716125.1). NCBI lineage: Bacteria > Bacillati > Actinomycetota > Actinomycetes > Micrococcales > Microbacteriaceae > Homoserinimonas > Homoserinimonas aerilata. The sequence continues at coordinate 2,014,349 of NZ_VFOM01000001.1, forward strand.
TGCGCCCAGTTTGGCGAATGCGGCGAGGTACATGTTGAGCACGCCGAGAGACACGATGGCGGCGATGACGGCGACCGAGATGGGGCCGATGCCGGGGGCGCCCACGGCAACGAGGTCGAGGAGGGGCACCTCGCTGGCTTCTCCTCCCCCGAGCACGGCGACGGTGACCACCTGCAGGGCGAGGTAGGCGACGCCGACCGTGGCGATGGCGATGGCCGTCGCCAGGGGGATGGTGCGGCGCGGCCGGCGGAATTCGCCGGCGATGTGGGTGACGGCCTCCCAGCCGGCGAACGCCCACACGAAGAGGCTCACGGCGGCGCCCACGCCGGCCCAGCCGTGCGGCAGGAACGGCTCGAAGTTGGCGGGCTCGCCGTGCGGCGCGCTCACCAGGACCACGCCCACAACGATGACGACGAGCGCTCCCGTCAGCACGAGCTGCACCCAGCCGGAGACGCGCAGCCCGAACAGATTCGACACGAACGGCGGAATGAAGATGAGCACCGTGACGACCACGACCATCCAGCGCGGCCCACCGAGCACCCCGACGACGTACTGGGCGCCGAGCGTGGCGACGACGGGCGCCCCGACGCACACCCCGAAGAAGAACCAGTAGCCGGCCATGCGCGCCGCCGTTCGCCCGAGCGCCAGGCGCACGAATGTGGCGACGCCGCCGGCATCCGGGTACCGCGCGGCGAGCGCTGCGAAGGTTCCCGCGAGCGGGATCGACAGCAGCAGCACCGCCACGACGGCGACGATCGAGGCGGGGCCGGCGAGCTCCGCGGCAAGAGCGGGGAGAACGAGGATGCCCGTGCCGAGCACGGAGGCGATGTACAGCGCCGAGCCCTGAAGCAGCCCGATGCTGCCGTGGCTGCCGTGCTGCGTCGAGTCACCGTCGAGCGGCGGGGCGACGATCGCGAGCTCGGCGGTCGGCGGCGTGGAGGGGAGAGTCACGTGATCATCATCTCGTGGCAGGAATGCGGCGTCCAGCGATCTTCTGCCAACTGCTCGCGCCTTCGTGCCAAGCCCACGGGGCGCACATCCACCCACGCATCCACCCGCGCAGTTGCGCACTCACCCGGGCAGATGCCGCTCGAGGAACTCGTTGCCGAACTTGCGCTCCGGGTCGAGCCGCGCGCGGAGCTTCGCGAAGTCGGATGCCCGCGGGTACAGCGACGAGAGATCGCCGGCCGCGAACAGCTTGCCCCAGTGCGGCCGCGCGCCGAAGGGCGCAAGCGCCGCCTCCAGCGTGGGCAGCAGCGCTTCGACCTCGCGCTGGCGCGGCTTCCAGGTGAAGTGCAGCCCGACCATGTCGCCGCCGTGGGCCTCGCTCAGCCACAGCTCGTCGGCCGCGATCGTGCGCACCTCGGAGACGAACAGCAGCGGCGCGATGCGCGGCGACAGCGCGCGCACGGCCGACAGCGCGGCGACGGCATGCTCGCGCGGCACGAGGTATTCGCTCTGCAGTTCCTCGCCGTTCGAGGGCGTGAACTCGAGCCTGAAGTGGGGCAGCCGGTCGAGCCAGCGCCCCGGAACACCCAGCTGCGGGGTGCAGTTCTGAGCAGGCACGCCCGGCAGCGGGTGCCGCTGCTCCGTCGCAGGCAGAGCCCCGAAGAGTTCCGCCGGCAGCGGTGCGTCGCGATCCCCGCGCCGCTTCAGCCACAGCTGGTCGATCGTGTCGGGGTCGCTCCAGGTGGTGAACAGGCTGACGCTGTGGGCCGCGCCCGTGATCTCGTCGAGATGCGTCGTGAGCGCAGCCCACGGCATCCGCTCGTACACATGCTGCTCGACGTCGTAGGCGGGCTCGATGTCGAGGGTGACCGCGGTGACGACGCCGAGGGCACCGAGCGAGACGACGGCGCCCGCGAAGTCGGGGTCGCCGCGACGCAGCGTGACGAGATCTCCGGATGCCGTCACCAGCTCGAGCGCGGAGACCGCCGTGGCGAGGCTGCCGCTGCGATCGCCCGATCCGTGTGTGCCCGTGGCGATGGCACCGCCGACGGAGATGTGCGGCAGGGAGGCCATCGCGGCGAGCGCCCACCCCGCGTCGTCGAGCTGCCGGGCGAGCACCCCGTAGCGCGTTCCGGCGCCCACCGTTGCGGTGCGGGATGCCTCGTCGATGCGCGCGGGCGCGTCGAGCCGCTCGGTCGACAGCAGCTCGTGCCGGGTGTCGGCAATGGTGTTGAAGGAGTGGCGCGTGCCGAGGGCACGGATGCGGGTGGCGCCGGCGACGAGCATCCGCACCTCATCGACCGTCGACGGCGTGTGCAGCCGCGTCGCCCCGTAGGCCAAGTTGCCCGCCCAGTTGTGTGTCATGTGGTTCACGGTAGCCGCGCGCTCAGCCTCATGCGAGGGCGACGACCGCGGCACCGGCGCCACCGCCACCAGCAGCACCAGCGAGCGCGATCGCCGTCCACGAGACGGGCGGAAGGGTCACGGTGACCTCGCCGCCCGCGACCACGACGGTGTCGTTGTCGGCGAGGCCGACACGCTCCCGATCGTCGAGGGTGTTCGTGGCGGTCACGTCGTCGTCGGAGAGGGTCTGCGCCGACACGAGCAAGGCCGCCCCGAGCGCGCTCACGTCGATGGTCACCGTCGCCGGCGCATCCTGCGATCTGTTCACCAGAAAGACGGATGTCTCGCCACTCTCCTCATCGTGCGTGGCGACCGCGTCGATGAGGGGAACCGTGCCGTACTGCGCCGTGTCGTAACGCTCCGACTCGAGCCTCGGCGTCAGCACGGAGCCGCGGGCGAGCCGCGAGGTCACCGCGAACGGAAAGAAGGTCGTCTGCCGCCAGGAGGGCCCGCCCGGCTCGGTCATGATCGGCGCGATCACGTTGACGAGCTGCGCCAGCGAGGCCGAGGTGACCCTGTCGGCGTGCTTGAGCAGCGAGATCAGCAGGCTGCCGAACACGACCGCGTCGGCCACCGAGTAGGCGTCTTCGAGGAGGCGCGGCGCGATCGGCCAGTTGTCGATGCCGGTGATCTTGTCGTCGGCCTTGTACCGCTCGAGGTACCAGACGTTCCATTCGTCGAACGAGATGTTGATGGTCTTGTCGCTGCCGCGCACGGCCTTCACATGATCGGCGGTCGCGATGACGGCGTCGATGAAGCGGTCCATGTCGACGGATGACGCCAGGAAGCTGCCGAGGTCGCCGCCCTTCTCCTCGTAGTAGGCGTGGCATGAGATGTAGTCGACGTCGTCGTAGGCGTGCTCGAGCACGGTGCGCTCCCAGCTGCCGAAGGTGGGCATCTGCGCGCTCGACGACCCGCACACGACCAGCTCGAGTTCGGGGTCGAGCTGGCGCATCGCCCTCGCGGTCTGTGCGGCGAGTTTGCCGTAGTCGTCGGCGCTGCGGTGACCCAGCTGCCACGGGCCGTCCATCTCGTTGCCGAGGCACCACATCCGCACGCCGAAGGCATCCGTTGCTCCGTTGGCGATGCGTTGCTCCGACAGTGTCGTGCCCGACGAGATGTTGCTGTATTCGAGCAGTTCGAGCGCCTCCGCAGTGCCGCGCGTACCGAGGTTGACGGCGAGCATGAGTTCGCTGCCGACCTTCTCCAGCCACGACGAGAACTCGTGCAGGCCGACCTCGTTCGTCTCGGTGCTGTGCCAGGCGAGGTCGAGTCGCCGTGGGCGTTCGCTGCGCGGCCCGACGCTGTCTTCCCACCTGAAGCCGGAGACGAAGTTGCCGCCCGGGTAGCGGATGGCTGACACACCGAGCTCCCTGACCAGCTCGATGACGTCCTGCCTGAAGCCCTCGGCATCCGCGCTCGCATGCCCCGGTTCGTATATGCCGTCGTAGACGCTGCGCCCGAGGTGTTCGACGAAGGAGCCGAACAGTCTGCGGTTGACGGGGCCGACCGTGAAGTGCGGGTCGAGGGTGAGGCGTGCTTTCGGCATGGTGCTCTTACCTTTCGTGAGGCCATGGGCCTCCGCGTCGACTATCTGCACATTACAACGCCGGATGCGCGCGCGCCGGATGCCCGGAGTCGCGAAATGAGAACCCTCACATCCCTCTTTTCCAGGCCTCGGCGCGGAGGGGCTGCCTGGCCTCGTGATCCCAGCATGCATATACTCGTCGTTACTCAACCGTGATAATCGATCATTGCTGAGCACGAAATGTTAGCGCTAACATCATGGACAACCAGAACGGACTGGTACCCGAGTGTCGGCCGCACCACCAGCACCACCACGGCAACACGGGATCACTGAACAAGGAGGTTTGGTTTGATCAAGAAAATCACGGGCGTGGCCGCCACCGCCGCCATGCTCATCGCACTCACCGGCTGCGCAGCCGGCGGAGACGGCGGCAACGGAACAGACGGAGGGGGCGACGGCGACATCGTCGTCGGCTTCTCACAGGTCGGAGCCGAGAGCGGCTGGCGCACCGCCAACACCATCGATGTGAAGGCCGCGTTCGAAGAGGCCGGCATCGAACTGAAGTTCTCGGATGCCCAGCAGAAGCAGGAGAACCAGATCAAGGCGATCCGCAGCTACATCCAGCAGCAGGTCGACGTGATCGCGTTCTCCCCCGTCGTCGAGTCGGGCTGGGACACCGTGCTCAAGGAGGCCAAGGACGCCGGCATCCCCGTCGTGCTGACCGACCGCGCGGTCGACTCCGCCGACACCTCCCTCTACGTCTCCTTCCTCGGCTCCGACTTCATCGTCGAGGGCGAGCGGGCAGGCGAGTGGGTGAAGACCGAGTACGCCGACGCCGACAAGGTGAACATCGTCGAGCTGCAGGGAACCACGGGCGCCGCACCCGCCAACGACCGCGCAGAGGGTCTGCGCAACGTCATCGGCGACGACCCCAAGTTCGACATCATCGCCAGCCAGACCGGTGACTTCACGCGTGCCGGCGGCAAGCAGGTGATGGAGGCGTTCCTCAAGTCGAACCCCGACATCGATCTCGTCTACTCGCACAACGACGACATGGGTCTCGGCGCGATCGAGGCGATCGAGGCGGCCGGCATGGTTCCGGGCGTCGACATCAAGATCGTCACCGTCGACGCCGTCAAGGACGGCATGCAGGCGCTGGCCGATGGCAAGATCAACTTCATCGTCGAATGCTCGCCGCTGCTCGGCGCGCAGCTGGTCGATGTCGTGAAGAAGGTGGTCGCAGGCGAGACGGTCGAGAAGCGTATCCTGACCGACGAGACGACCTTCACCCAGGAGCAGGCCATCGAGGCTCTGCCCGACCGCAAGTACTAGGCCCGCAAGCCCCAGGGCAGGGAATGACGGATGCGCCCCGGTCGCCGACCGGGGCGCATCCGCCCGAACAGGGCAACGCCACCGCAAGCAGGAAGCTCGACGAGGAGTCCACCGCATGACGCAAGGCCCCGCATCCGCCACGCCCGTGGTCGAGATGAACGACATCTCCATCGGATTCCCCGGTGTGAAGGCGCTCGACGGCGTGAGTTTCCGAATGTTCCCCGGCGAGGTGCACTCCCTCATGGGCGAGAACGGCGCAGGCAAGTCGACTCTCATCAAGGCGCTCACCGGCGTGTACGGTATCGACGGCGGCAGCATCCTGCTCGACGGTCGGCCGCTCAGCGTGAACGGGCCGGCCCAGGCGCAGGACGCCGGCATCAGCACCGTCTACCAGGAGGTCAACCTCCTCACCAATCTCTCCGTCGCCGAGAACATCATGCTCGGCCGCGAACCGCGCCGCCTCGGCCTCATCGACTGGCGCGCCACCCGCCGCCGCGCCGCCACCGTGCTCGAGGGGCTCGGCCTAGACATCGACCCGGCCTCGCCGCTCTCCTCACACTCGCTCGCCGTGCAGCAGCTGGTGGCCATCGCGCGCGCCATCGACATCAACGCGAAGGTGCTCATCCTCGATGAGCCCACCTCGAGCCTCGACTCCGATGAGGTGGCCGAGCTGTTCCGCATCATCCGCCGCCTCAAGGACGACGGCGTCGCCATCCTCTTCGTCTCGCACTTCCTCGACCAGGTGTACGAGATCGCCGACCGCCTCACGGTTCTGCGCAACGGCACACTCGTCGGCGAGTACCGCACCGACGAGATCCTGCGCATCGAGCTCGTCAACAAGATGATCGGCAAGGACATCGAACTGCTCGAGCGGCTCGAGACGCGCACGCGGGAGGTCGCGGCCGAGGATGACGCCGTCACGGTCGAACCGTTCCTGGCGGCGCACGACATCAGCAGGCGCGGCTCGATCACGCCGACCGAGCTCTCGATCATGCCCGGCGAGGTCGTCGGGCTGGCCGGTCTGCTGGGCTCCGGCCGCACCGAGCTGGCGCGCCTGCTCTCGGGCGCCGACCGTTCAGAGACGGGAAGCATCACCGTCTCCGGCACCGCCCGCCGACTGCGCACCCCGCGCATCGCACTCAAGAACCGCATCGCCTACTCCTCGGAGGACCGCAAGCACGAGGGCATCGTCGAGGACCTCACGGTGCGCGACAACATCGTGCTCGCGCTGCAGTCCGACCGCGGCTGGTTCAGGCCGATCCCGCGCAAACGGCAGGACGAGCTCGCGGCCAGCTATATCTCGGCCCTCGGCATCCGCCCCGCCAATCCGGATGCGCTGCTGCGCAATCTGAGCGGCGGCAACCAGCAGAAGGTGCTGTTGGCGCGCTGGCTCGCCGTGGCCCCGCGCCTGCTGATCCTCGACGAGCCCACCCGCGGCATCGATGTCGGCGCGAAGGCCGAGATCCAGCGGCTCGTCGCGAGTCTTGCCGAGGAGGGCATGTCCGTTCTGTTCATCTCCGCCGAACTCGAGGAGGTTCTGCGGCTCAGCCACAGGATCGCCGTCATGCGCGACCGCCGCAAGGTCGCCGACTTCGTCAATGAGGACGTCACCGTGGGCGAGGTCATGCGGCTCATCGCCAGCGGGGCGGCAGAGGGCGAACCGACAGCGGTTGAACCGGATGGCGCGGGCACCGAGCAGGAAGGGGTGAGGGCATGAACCCCACCGCCACATCGGTCATGGGCCGCGCATTCCACAGCCGGCTGTTCTGGCCGATCGTCACACTGCTGGCACTCTTCGTGCTCAATGTCGCGGTGTCGCCGTCGTTCCTCTCCATCCGGGTGCAGGACGGCCACCTCTTCGGCAGCCTCATCGACATCCTGCGCAACGGGGCGCCCACGCTCCTCGTCGCGCTCGGCATGACCGTCGTCATCGCGACGCGCGGAATCGACCTCTCCGTCGGCGCCGTCGTCGCGATCGCGGGCGCGCTCGCCTGCACGATCATCGCCGACTCCCCCGAGCCGGGAAGCATCGGCACGGTTCTGCTCGCCTGCGGGGTCGCGCTCGCCTTCTCGCTCGTTCTCGGAATCTGGAACGGCCTGCTCGTCGCCGTGTTCGGCATCCAGCCCATCATCGCGACGCTCATCCTGATGACGGCGGGCCGCGGCATCGCCATGCTCATCACCGAGGGCCAGATCATCACCGTCACGAGTGCGCCGTACAAGGTCATCGGCGGCGGCTACTGGTTCGGGCTGCCGGCATCCATCCTCATCGCGGGCGCCATGTTCGTGATCGCGGGGCTTCTCACGCGCAAGACGGCGCTCGGGATGCTCATCGAATCGGTCGGCATCAACCCGGAGGCCAGTCGCCTGGCCGGTGTGCGCGCCCGCAGCATCACCTGGACGGTGTACATCTTCTGCGCGCTCTGCGCCGGCGTCGCCGGGCTCATGATCAGCTCCAATGTGACGGCGGCGGATGCCAACAATGCCGGCCTCTGGATAGAGATGGACGCCATCCTCGCGGTCGTCATCGGTGGCACGTCGCTCGCCGGGGGCCGCTACTCGCTCACGGGAACCCTCGTCGGCGCCTTCATCATCCAGACCCTCACGACCACCGTGTACACGGTCGGGATCGCCCCCGAGATCACGCTCGTGTTCAAGGCGCTCGTCGTCATCGCGGTGTGCCTGCTCCAGTCCCCGGCGATGCGCGAACGCCTGCGCCGCCGCAGATCCGTCATGACGACAGCGAAGGCGGTCACCCGATGAGCACCCTGTTGGCCCCCCGCCCGACGAAGACGCCCGCATCCGGTGCCCGCAGTCGCCTCGCCCGACTGGTCCCCTCCTCGCGCTACACCTCGGTGATCGTCACCTTCGTGCTGCTGGTGCTCATGTTCGGCGTCGGCTCCGGCCGGTACCGCGGCTTCTTCTCCGGCCAGGTCGTCATGAACCTGTTCATCGACAACGCCTTCCTCATCGTGCTCGCCGTCGGCATGACCTTCGTCATCCTCACGGGAGGCATCGATCTCTCCGTCGGAGCCGTCGTCGCCCTGTCGACGATGATCGCGGCGAGCCTGCTGCGCGACGGCTGGAACCCGGCGGCCGTCATCGTCGTCGTTCTGCTCGCGACGACCGGCCTCGGGCTGCTGGTGGGGCTTGTCATCCACTATTTCGACATCCAACCGTTCATCGCGACGCTCGCCGCCATGTTCCTGGCGCGCGGGCTCTGCTATGTCATCAGCCTCGACTCGATCTCGATAACGGAACCGTTCTTCGTCGGCCTGGCCCAGGCGCGCATCCCGCTCGCCCCACGGCTCAGCATCACCCCGACCGTCATCATCGCCGTGCTCGTCGTCATCGTGGCGTTCATCGTGCTGCACTACACGCGCACCGGCCGCACCGTCTACGCGATCGGCAACGGCGGGCAGTCGGCGCATCTCATGGGGCTTCCCGTGTCACGCACCAAGATCCTCGTGTATGCGATCAGCGGTCTCTGCTCCGGAATCGCGGGCATCCTGTTCACGCTCTACACGCTCTCCGGTTACAGCCTCACCGCTGTCGGCATGGAGCTGGATGCGATCGCCGCGGTCGTGATCGGCGGCACACTCCTCACCGGGGGCAGCGGCTTCGTGCTCGGATCGCTGCTCGGTGTGCTCGTGCTCGGCATCATCCAGACCATGATCAGCTTCGAGGGCACCCTCAGCTCGTGGTGGACGAAGATCGTGATCGGTTCCCTGCTGCTGCTGTTCATCATCCTGCAGCGGGTGCTGACGGCGCGGGAGCGATGAGCGGGCCGGCGAGCGCGGGGGCGCGTGCATAATTGAGAACATCATTCGAGGCGGTCGCTGACCTGGGGGGCGCGCGGGGCAGGTGAGCAGAGACGACAAGGCGCGCGTCGCCAACATCTTCGACGTCGCCCGGCTGGCGGGCGTGTCACACCAGACGGTGTCGCGCGTCGTCAACGAGCTGCCCAATGTGCGCCCGGCGACGCGAAAGCGGGTCGAGGATGCCATCCGGCAGTTGCGCTATCGCCCCAGCACGACGGCGCGGGCACTCGTCACCCGGCGCTCGCGCACGATCGGCATCATCACGACGGGCAGCCCCGACTATGGCCCGTCGAGCACGCTGCAGTCGCTCACGGAGGCCGCCCGCGAGGCCCGCTACAACGTGAGCATCTCGAGCATGCTCGAGGCCGACCCGGAGTCGATGCGGGGCGCCGTCGAGACGCTGCTCTCACAGAACATCGAGGCGATGGTGCTCATCGCCGCGCATCGCACCGCGCTCGACGCCATGCAGGGCTTCGAGTTGGGGGTTCCGCTGGTCGCGGTCGACAGCAGCGCGCGGCCGGGCTTCCACAGTGTCTCGATCGACCAGTTCCACGGGGCCAGGATCGCCACCGAGTACCTCATCGGGCTCGGCCACCGCGACATCGTGCATCTCGCCGGCCCAGAGCATTCGATGGATGCCGCAGAGCGACTGCGCGGATGGCGGCACGCTCTCTCGCAGGCGGGTCTTGTGGCGCGCGACCCGTTCGTGGGCGACTGGTCGCCGCAGAGCGGGCACCGCTTCGGGCAGGAGGCGGCGGATGCTCCCAGCTTCACCGCCGTGTTCAGCTCCAATGACCAGATGGCGCTGGGGGCGATGTTCGCCTTCGCGGAGCGGGGCATCCGGGTGCCGGATGATGTGAGCATCGTCGGCTTCGACGACATCCCGGAGTCCGCTTATTTCAGTCCGCCGCTCACGACCGTGCACCAGGACTTCGCTGCGCTCGGTTCTGACATCATGGCGACGGTGCTCGAGCTGCTCGCCGACGGCGAGGTCGAGCCGGAGCCCGTGCCGCACACCGCGCCGACACTCGTCGCCCGGCTGTCGGCCGCACCGCCCAGCACGCCCCTGCGCTGAGGGCGGCTCAGCGGATCAGTCGCTGAGCGGCGGCACCGTGCGCGGCCGCACGACCGCCCACACCATGACGATCGCGATGATCGCGGCGCAGCCCATGACGAGCGCCATCGGGGTTGCGGTGGCCACGCCGAGAACCCCGACGATGGGAGAGATGAGCCCGGCGAGCCCGAAGTTGAGCGCGCCGAGCAGCGATGCCGCGGTTCCGGCCTCCGCGCCGTGATTGGCGAGCGCCAGCACCTGCACGGCCGGGAACCCGAAGCCGCACGCGGTGATGAAGAACCACAGCGGAACGATTGTGCCCCAGAGCCCCGCATCCGCCTGATCGAGGATCATGATCGTGCCGGCCATGGCCAGCTGCACGATGGTGATGACGACGAGGATCCACTGCGGCCCGATGTTCAGCCGCGACATGAGCCGCGAGCTGGTCTGCACGCCGATGACGACGCCGATCGAGTTCACGCCGAACAGCAGGCCGTACTCCTGCGCCGTGAACGCGTACACCTCCTGGAACAGGAACGACGAACTCGAGAGATAGGCGAAGAGCCCCGTGAAGCTCATGGCCCCGACGAGCGCGACGCCCACGAACGTGCGGTCGGTGAACAGCGCACGGTAGCGCGCGCCCAGGGTCGAGTGCCCGGCCTGGTGACGCTTGTGCCGTGGCAGCGTCTCGATGATGAGCACGCTGACCGCGACGACGACGAACGCACCGTAGGCGGCGAGCACCCAGAAGATGCCGCGCCAGTCCATGACGATCAGCAGCTGCGAACCGATGACGGGGGCGAGGATGGGAGCGAGCCCGTTGACGAGCGCCAGGCGCGAGAGCATCGTCACAAGTCGTTTGCCGCCGAACAGGTCGCGCACCATCGCCATGGCGACGACGCCTCCCGCAGCGGCGCCGAAGCCCTGCAGCACACGGAACACGGCCAGCCACGCGATGTCGGGGGCGAGCGCCGCGCCGATGCTCGCCGCGATGTGCAGCGAGGTCGCCAGGATGAGCGGCAGGCGGCGCCCGACCTTGTCGCTCCACGGGCCCACGATGAGCTGACCGAGACCGAAGCCGATGGTCGTGCCGGTGAGGGTCAGCTGGATGGCCGCCGCACCGACCGAGAACTCGCCCTCCAGCGCGGGGAACGCCGGAAGGTACAGGTCGATCGTGAACGGCCCGAGCGCCGTGAGCGTGCCCAGCACGAGAATGTAGACGAGCCGCTGGCGCGCGCTGAGCGCATCCCCCGGGTGGGGTCGTCTGTCGTTGCGGTCGCCCGGGAGGATGACGGGGATCGAATTGGTCTGGCTCACGATGTTCCTTGCAGGCCCGTCAGCCCTGCATGAGCAGGCGGTGCGGATGCCGGTGGTCGGCACCGCCGCCCTGCGTCGGGCGGCGAGAGATGACAAGGACGACACCTGGGTGCCGTCCGATGGTCTGGAGCGCCGAAGACCGAGAACGAGAGGCTCGAATCGATTCGACCTTCACAGCCTAATGTGCACACACTGCAGAAGTACAGCATCCGCCCCCTGACAGGAAACGAGCCTGCCAGAGGGCGGATGTGAACTGCGGATGCGCGGGGCCGTATTACTGGGCGGCCACGGCCTCCTTCTTCTCGGCCTCGACGACCGCCTGGGCCTTGGGCGCGCGGCGGCCGCCCGAGCGGCGCTTGTTGAACACGTCGAACGCGACGGCCAGCAGCAGCACCATTCCCTTGATGAACTGCTGGTAGTCGGTGCTCACGCCGAGCAGCGACATGCCGTTGTTCAGAACACCCATGATGAGGCCACCGATGATGGCCCCCGTCACGGTTCCGATGCCGCCGGTGACCGCGGCGCCGCCGATGAAGGCGGCCGCGATGGCATCCAGCTCGAACAGGTTTCCGGCGCCCGGCCCTGCCGAGTTCAGCCGGCCCGTGAACACGAGACCCGCGAGAGCAGACAGCACACCCATGTTGACGAACAGGTAGAAGTCGACCCGCTGCGTCTTGATGCCCGAGAGCTGGGCCGCGTGCAGGTTTCCGCCGCGCGCGTAGATGTGGCGGCCGAAGATGCTGCGGTTCATGACCGCCGAGTAGGCGACGACCAGAACGCCGAGCACGATGAGCACGACGGGCGTTCCGCGCGATCCGGGTGCGATGCCGAGCAGGTACGTGAGGCCGAGCACGAGCACGCCCGTGAAGGCCAGCTTGACGACGAACCAGGTCAGCGGCTCGCTCTCGAGGCCGTGCTTGACGCGGGCGACGCGAGCCTTCATCTGTGAACCGACGAGCATCACGAGCGCGAGCACGCCGAGGCCGACGGTGATCCATTCGGCCGGTGAGGAGCTGGCCGGGAACAACCCCGGGAACACGTACCCGCCGCCGAGCTGACGGTACTCCTCCGGGAACGGCGTGATCTGCCGGTTGCCGAGCACGATCTGCGTGAGACCGCGGAAGATGAGCATGCCCGCCAGCGTCACGATGAACGCCGGGATGCCCACATTCGCCACCCAGAAACCCTGCCAGGCGCCGACGAGGGCACCGATGACGAGGGAGCCGATGATGGCGACCCACCACGGCCAGCCCCACGACTGGATCATGACGCCCGACATCGCCCCGACGAAGGCCGCAACCGAGCCGACCGAGAGGTCGATGTGCCCGGCGATGATGACCATCACCATTCCGATCGCGAGGATCAGGATGTAGCTGTTCTGCACGATGATGTTCGACACGTTGCCTGCGGTGAGCAGGCGTCCGTCGGTGAGCACCTGGAACAGCACCACGATCACGATCAGCGCCAGGAATATCCCGATCTGCCGGATGCGGCTGGCCAGAAAGCCTGTTGCCTCCTTGAGTACGCTCATCCCTACTTTTCCTTTTCTTTCGTCATGTACTGCATGAGTGCCTCGGGCGTGGCATCCGCGATGCTCATCTCACCCGTGATGTGGCCTTCGGAGAGCGCGTAGATGCGGTCTGAGATGCCGAGGAGCTCGGGCAGTTCGGATGAGATGACGATGATCGCCTTACCCTCAGCCGCGAGCTTGTTGATGATGGTGTAGATCTCGTACTTGGCTCCGACGTCGATTCCCCGGGTCGGCTCATCGAGGATGAGCACATCCGGGTCGGCGAACATCCACTTGGAGAGCACGACCTTCTGCTGGTTTCCACCGGAGAGCTTGCCGGTGATCGATTCGACCGACGGCGCCTTGATGTTCATGCTGGTGCGGTATTCGTTGGCGACGATGTGTTCTTGGTTGCCGTCGACCCACCCCAGTCTGGCGAGCTTGTCGAGGCTTGCCGCCGAGACGTTGCGCTTGACATCCTCGAGCAGGTTCAGGCCGTAGCGCTTGCGGTCTTCTGTCGCGTAGGCGATGCCGGCCTTGATGGCGTCGGAGACCGTGCGCACCTTGACCTCGTCGCCGTGCATGTACACGCGCCCGCTGATGCCGGAGCCGTAGGAGCGACCGAAGACGCTCATCGCGAGCTCGGTTCGACCGGCACCCATGAGGCCTGCGATGCCGACGACCTCGCCGGCGCGCGCCACGATGTTGGCGCCGTGGATGACCACGCGGTCGTGCTCGGTCGGGTGGTGCACCGTCCAGTCCTCGATGCGCAGGACCTCATCGCCGATCTTCGGGGTGCGGTCCGGGTAGCGGTGCTCCAGATCGCGCCCGACCATGCCCTTGATGATGCGGTTCTCAGAGATCTCGTCCTTGCGCATGTCGAGCGTCTCGATCGTCTTGCCGTCACGGATGATGGTGACCTTGTCGGCGATCGCCTTGATCTCGTTGAGCTTGTGGCTGATGATGATCGACGTGATCCCCTGCTCCTTGAGGTGCCGGATCAGGTCGAGCAGATGCGCCGAGTCCTCGTCGTTGAGCGCGGCGGTCGGCTCGTCGAGGATGAGCAGCTTGACCTCTTTGGAGAGCGCCTTCGCGATCTCCACGAGCTGCTGCTTACCGACGCCGATGTCGACGACCTTGGTGGTCGGGTTGTCGCTGAGGCCGACCCGGGCCAGCAGCTTCGCGGCCTCCAGGTTGGTCTTGTCCCAGTCGATGAAGCCGCGCCGGGAGATCTCATTGCCGAGAAAGATGTTCTCGGCGATCGACAGGAAGGGGCTGAGCGCCAGTTCCTGGTGGATGATGACGATTCCGCTCTTCTCGCTGTCGCGGATGTCGCGGAACTCGACGGGGTCGCCCTCGAAGACGATCTCACCGTCGTAGCTGCCGTGCGGGTAGACGCCAGAGAGAACCTTCATGAGCGTCGACTTGCCCGCTCCGTTCTCACCGCAGATGGCGTGCACCTCTCCGCGTTCGACGGACAGGCTCACCTCCTGCAGCGCCTTCACGCCCGGAAATGTCTTGGTGATGCTGCGCATCTCGAGAATGTTGGCGACCATTCCCTGCCTCACTTCTGTTGCTGGTGTTCTGGGGAGGTTCGGGCCGGATGCCGTGTGGGCATCCGGCCCGAACCGTTCAGCCCTGAATCGCTTCAGTGCTTGGGGACGTTACTACTTCAGGTCGTCCGCAGTGTAGTAGCCACCGTCGACGAGGACCGACTCGTAGTTGTCGACCGTGACGATCGTCGACTCGAGCAGGTACGACGGAACAACCTTGACGGTGTTGTCGTACGTCTCGGTGTCGTTGACCTCGGGCTCGTCACCGTTCAGAACAGCGTCGACCATCTTGACGGCCTGCGCACCGAGGAGGCGCGTGTCCTTGAAGATGGTGGAGTACTGCTCGCCGGCGATGATCGACTTGACCGATCCGACCTCGGCGTCCTGGCCCGTGATCACGGGGAGGGCGTCGGCCGAGTATCCACCCGACGTGAGGGCGGAGATGATGCCGATCGAGAGACCGTCGTACGGCGAGAGGACACCGTCGAGCTTGGTGTCACCGATGACGGTGAGCAGGTTCTCCATGCGCTTCTGAGCCGTCTCGGGCAGCCAGCGAAGAATCGCCGCCTGCTCGAAGCTCACCTGGCCGCTGGGAACGACGATGACGCCGCTGTCCATGAACGGCTGCAGGGTGTCGATCGCGCCGTTCCAGAAGAACGTGGCGTTGTTGTCGTCGGGGCTTCCGCCGAACAGCTCCACGTTGAAGGGACCCGCTGCGCCGGTCTCCGCACCGCTCTCATCGAGGATGCCGAGGCCCGTCAGGAGTGACGTCGCCTGCTGCACGCCGACCTTGTAGTTGTCGAAGGTCGTGTAGTAGTCGACGTTCTCGGTGCCGTTGATCAGACGGTCGTAGGCGATCACGGGGATCTCGTTGTCGGCTGCCTGCTGGAGGACATCCGTCAGCGTGGTTCCGTCGATCGAGGCGATGATGAGCGCCTTGGCGCCGCTCGTGATCATGTTCTCGATCTGCGACACCTGCGTGGGGATGTCGTCGTTGGCGAACTGGAGGTCGACCTTGTAGCCGAGGTCCTCCAGCGATGCCTTGACGTTGTCGCCGTCGGCGATCCAACGCTCCGACTGCTGCGTGGGCATCGAGACGCCGACGATGGCGCCTTCTGTGCTTCCCTCGTCGGTCGAACCGCCCGTGCGGTCGCCCGAGCAGCCCGCAAGAGCGAGCACGAGCGCACTGGCGGCTGCGATGCCGCCCAGTAGCTTCCTGGTCTTCACTGTGTTTCCTTTCATTGGGGTTGGGACATCTTCGTCAAACGAAGCCTTGCTGCCCGGCCCTGCAGCCGGGGGTCTGGTGCTCGCTCAGATCCCCTGAGCGAGTCGATGGTACGCGGCGTTCCAGCGCACCTCGCGCTGGAACCCGCCGAGGGTGGTCTCCTCGTCGATGACGAGCAGTTCGACTCCGGCGATCTCCGCGAAGTCGCGGAACACGTCGATGCCGACCGCGGTCGTCATGACCGTGTGGTGTGCGGCTCCGGCGGTCAGCCAGGCCGCCGCGGAGGTGGCGAAGTCGGGGGCCGGCTTCCACACGGCGCGACCGACCGGCAGATTCGGCATGGGCTCGTCGAGCGGCACGTTCTCGACGACGTTCGCGACAAGCCGGAAGCGGTCGCGCATGTCGCTCATGGCGACGACGACGGCGGGGCCGGCATCCGCGGTGAAGACGAGCCGCACCGGGTCCTCGCGCCCACCGATTCCGAGCGGGTGGATCTCGAGCGACGGCTTCGACGTCGTCAGCGAGGGGCTCACCTCGAGCATGTGGGCGCCGAGGATCTTCTCCTCGCCGGGCGTCAGATGGTAGGTGTAGTCCTCCATGAGGGATGCCCCACCGGGCAGGCCGGAGCCCATGACGTTGGCGGTGCGCACGAGAACGGCCGTCTTCCAGTCGCCCTCCGCGCCGAAGCCGTAACCGTCGGCCATGAGGCGCTGCACGGCGAGGCCGGGCAGCTGCCGCAGTGCGCCGAGATCCTCGAAGCTGGTGGTGAACGCGCCGAAGCCGCCCTCCTCCAGGAAGGAACGCAGGCCCACCTCGATGGCCGCGCCGTAGCGCAACGACTCGTGCCGCTCGCCACCCCTGCGCAGCTCGGGCACGACGTCGTAGAGCTCCTCGTATTCGGCCACGAGATCGTCGATGGATGCCGCTGACGCCGCATGGACGGCATCCGCAAGTTCGTTGACGCCCCAGGTGTTGACCTGCACGCCGAACCGCAGCTCGGCCTCGGTCTTGTCACCCTCGGTGACGGCGACGTAGCGCATGTTGTCGCCGAAGCGGGCGAGCTTGAGGCTGTGGGTGGCAGCCCATCCTGCGGCGGCGCGCTGCCAGGTGCCCACCTGGGCGGTGACGGCCGGGTTCGAGACATGGCCGACGACGGTCCTGCGGGCCACGCCGAGGCGGGTCTGGATGTAGCCGAACTCGCGGTCGCCGTGCGCGGCCTGATTGAGGTTCATGAAGTCGAAGTCGATCTCGCCCCACGGCAGCGCCACATTCGCCTGCGTGTGCAGGTGCAGCAGCGGCTTGCGCAGCGCGTCGAGGCCGGCGATCCACATCTTGGCGGGGCTGAAGGTGTGCATCCACGCCACGACGCCGATGACCTCGTCGGCCGCATTGGCGTCGAGCGCGAGGCGGCGGATCGAGTCGCTGTCCTTGAGAACGGGCTTCCAGACGACCTTCACAGGAACATCGGATGCTGCGCCCAGCTCTTCGGCGATCTTCTGCGACTGCTCGGCGACTTGGCGGAGGGTCTCCTCGCCGTACAGGTTCTGGCTGCCGGTGACGAACCAGACCTCGTACTGGTCGAGCGAGGTGGAGAGCGTGGGCATCAGGCGGTTCCTTCCGGCTGTCCGTAGACGTTCTGGTAGCGGTCGAAGAGCGAGTCGATGGCCTGCTGCGGCAGCGGGATGAGCTCGCCGGCCTCGCGGGCGAGGTGAACCGTGCGGGCGACATCCTCGACCATGACGGCGGCCTTCACGGCGTCGCGGGCGTCGCGGCCGATCGTGAACGGGCCGTGGTTCTGCATGAGCACGGCGCGCGAACGGTGACCGGTGAGGGTCGCGACGATGCCGCGGCCGATCGAGTCGTCACCGATGATCGCGAAGGGGCCGACCGGGATGGGCCCGCCGAACTCGTCGGCCATCGCCGTGATCACGCACGGGATCTCCTCGCCGCGTGCCGCCCAGGCGGTCGCATAGGTGGAGTGCGTGTGCACGACCCCGCCGACCTCGGGCATGTTGCGGTAGACGTAGGCGTGGGCGGCCGTGTCGCTGGAGGGGCTGCGCTCGCTGCCGGGCGTTCCCGGCACGACCTCGCCGTCGAGCGTGCACAGGATCATGTTCTCGGGGGCCAGGTCGTCGTAGAGCACGCCGCTCGGCTTGATCACGAACAGCTCGGCGCCGGGCACGCGGCCGCTGACGTTGCCGCCCGTCCAGATGACCAGGCCGTAGCGGGTCAGCTCGGAGTGCAGCGCCGCGACCTCGTCGCGCGTCGCGGCGATCGCCGCCTCGACCTCAGGGGTGAAGGTGCTCATGCCAGGGCCTCCCGCCTGCGGCGCTTCAGCCGCTTCATCACATCGTTGGCGCCGCGACCGAAGTAGTCGTGCAGCAGCTCGTAGTCGGCATACAACTCGTCGTAGGCATCCGCCGCCGCCTCATTCGGCGTGTACGCGTCACGCGTGACCTTGCCCATGGCGGCGCCCGCAGCCCGCACATCGGGGTAGGCGCCCGCGGCGACCGCGGCATGGATGGCGGAGCCGAGCGCGGGGCCCTGCTCACTCGCGATCGTCGAGATCGGCATGCGCAGGATGTCACTGTACGTCTGCATGAGGAACGCGTTCTTGAGCAGACCACCGGCGACGACGAACTCCGTCACGGGCACGCCGCTCGCATTGAAGGTCTCCACGATCTTGCGGGTGCCGAACGCGGTCGCCTCGAGCAGCGCCCGGTAGACCTCCTCAGGCCGGGTCGTCAGCGTCGCGCCGACGACGACACCGCTGAGCTCGTGGTCGACGAGAACCGAGCGATTGCCGGAATGCCAGTCCAGGGCGACGAGGCCGTGGGCGCCGACGGGGTGCTCTGCGGCCAGATCGGTCAGATACTGGTGGATTGACTTGCCCGCAGCATCCGCCGCCTCGTGATGGCTCGCCGGAACCTGATTCTTGACGTACCAGGCGAAGATGTCGCCCACACCGGACTGCCCCGCCTCGTAGCCATACAGCCCGCTGACGATGCCGCCATCGACGACGCCGCACATTCCGGGGACCTCGGCGAGAACATCGGAGTTCATGACATGACAGGTGCTAGTGCCCATGATGGCGAGCATCTGGCCGGGCTCGACCGCCTGCGCGGCCGGGGCCGTCACATGCGCGTCGACGTTGCCGACCGCGACGGCGATGCCCTCGGGCAGGCCCGTCCAGGCGGCCGCCTGCGCGCTGAGAGTTCCGGCGGCGTCGCCCAGCTGGCCGATCTCGTGGGCGACCTTGTCGTCGGCAAAACCGGCGAATGCAGGGTTGAGCGCGCCCAGGAACTCGCGGCTCGGGTACTCGCCGTCCTGCCAGATGCCCTTGTAGCCGGCCGTGCAGGCGTTGCGCACGTAGCTGCCGGTGAGCTGCCACACGATCCAGTCGGCGGCCTCGACCCAGTGATCCATGCGCTCGTACAGCTCGGGCGCCTCCTCGAGCAGCTGCAGGCCCTTCGCGAACTCCCACTCGCTCGAGATGAGCCCGCCGTAGCGGGGCAGCCAGGCCTCGCCGCGCGCTGCAGCCAGCTCGTTGATGCGATCGGCCTGACCCTGCGCCGCGTGGTGCTTCCAGAGCTTCACGTAGGCGTGCGGGTTCGTCTCATACTCGGGCAGCTCGTTCAGCGGCGTGCCGTCGGCGAGAACCGGAAGGGGCGTGGATGCGGTGAAGTCCGTGCCGATGCCGATGACGCTGCTCGGGTCGATTCCGGCCTTGGCGACGGCCTCCGGCACGGCCGTCCTGAGCACGGCGACGTAGTCGGCCGGCACCTGCAGTGCCCACTCGGGAGGAAGGGTGGCGCCGGATGCCGCGAGCGTCGTGTCCATGACGGCGTGCGGGTAGTCGAGGGTGGCGGAGGCGAGCTCGGCCCCGTCGGAGACGCGCACGACGACCGCGCGACCGCTGAGGGTTCCGTAGTCGACGCCGATGACGTGACGCTCGGATGCCGACATGGCCGCAGCAGCGTTGTGCGTTACCGCTTGACTCACCGGCAGACTCCCTCGTCACTCACACATGTCGCATCCGCGACAGAAAACCTTGTCATGTGACCGTTCGTGTGACCGTTCACATTTGTGGGGCAATGCTAACCCTTTTTCACCCAGAAGTGTCAACCGGCGGATGATCACGATTCAGACACGTCTCTCCGTCACGCCATTCGCCACACCGCCGCGGTTTCCGCTGGACCACTCCGCCGCACCACTCCGCCGCACCACTGCGCGAGTTGCCCGCTTTCGCCCCTGATCTGCGTGATTTGAGGGCAGAAGTGGGCAACTCGAGAGAAGTCAGTCGCGATGAGGGCTTGCGAGGTGGGCGCTGGTCGAGCGACCCCGGTCAGCGAGGTCGGCGCTGGTCGAGCAGCCCAGGTCAGCGAGGAGGGGCGGTGGATGCGCGCAGCACCAGTTCGGGCGCGATCTGCTCATGCGTGGCCGTCGCGGTGCCCTCCAGCTCGTCGAGCAGAATCGCCATCGAGCGGCGGCCGATCTCCGCGAAGTCCTGCCGCACCGTCGTCAGCGGCGGCCAGAAATGTGCGGCATCCGGGACATCATCGAAGCCGATGACGCTGACATCCTCCGGAACCCGCACCCTGTGCTCATGGAAGGCGTGGATGACGCCCAGCGCCATCTGGTCGTTCGCACAGAACACTGCAGTGAAGTCGCGATTGCCCAGCAGCTCGAGGCCGGCGTGATAGCCGAACGCCGCAGTCCAGTCGCCGAGGATCGGGGGTCTCGTCGCCAGATCCGCCTCGCGCACCTCGTGCAGGAAGCCCCGCATCCGGGCATCCGCTTCGATCCAGTCCTGTGGCCCCGCCAGATGCTCGATCTCGGTGTGGCCGATATCTATGAGGTGCCGGGTGGCCATGCGCCCGCCCGAGAACTGGTCGACCGAGACACTGTGCGAGGAGTCGTGACGCGTCGAGTCGAGGGTCACGAACGGGATCGTCAGGCCCATGTCGCTGATCGCGTCGAACACGCGCAGCTGCGGCGCGATCACGATGATCGCCTCCACCGACTGTCGCCTCAGATGATCGAGGCCGGCCCGCAGCGCCTCGTAGTCGCTCGACGAGTTCGTGATCGTCACCCGATAGCCGGCCTCGCGCGCAGCGATCTCGATGGCGTGCACGCTCGTCGTCGGCCCATAGTGCGCCGTGTCCCCGGCGAGCACCCCTATCGTTCGGCTCCTGTTGGTGACGAGAGCCCTCGCGGCCTGGTTGGGTCGATAGCCGAGATCGTCGATCACGTCGATCACGCGCTGCCGCGTGCTCGGCTTGATGTTCGGGGAGTCGTTGAGCACGCGGGAGACCGTCTGGTACGAGACCCCTGCGAGACGCGCGACGTCGCGGATGTTCGGCGCGCGTACCTTCTCTGGCTCCATGGCTCTTCCCCGGTCGCGCGCCTCAGCGCCCAACCCGATGTGTACGGTCACATGCTGCGTGACGCCTCCATTATGCACGCCACCCGAGCACCGGTCCCGCGTGCGGTCGCGAGTCCACTCGGCCCGACGGCGCCTCACAGGGCCTCCGGCTCAGCGCAGTGTGTCGGAACTCGGTTCGGCGACGCGACCGGCCACGATGAGCGCGGCGAGCGCCAGAACAGCCGCGAACACGAACGTCGCCGCGAACGTCGTAGCACCGCCGAACACGGCGAATGCCGCCACGATGAGGCCCGTCGTCGCCAGCGCGAGAGCGGCGCCGAGCGAATCGGCGATCTGTACTGCGGCGCTGTTGAAGCCCTGGTTCTGAGGCGTCGAACGCGCGAGCGTCATGGTGCTCAGCCGCGGATACATGAGCCCCATGCCCCCGGCACCGAGGAGCCAGCCGAGCATGATGACGAGCGGCGACAGCAGCCAGGCGGCCGTCGCGACGGCGATGAGGATCCCCGCGAGAACGAGCGCCGAGCCGAGCCGCACCGACAGGACATCCGACAGCCGATCCCCCAGCCTGCCCTGCAGCCATGATGTTCCGGCCCAGGCGAGCGCCGATCCGGTGAGCGCGAGCCCCGCCAGCGCCGGGTCGAAACTGTACTCGTCGATCAGGAGATAGGGGATGTACACCTCGGCGCCGAAGAACGCCGCGGCGACGAAACCACGCACCAGGATCACCGTCGGGAGCCCGCGGCGAGCCGACAGGGTGCCCCGGGGCACCAGCGGGCGCAGCGCCAACAGAGCGACGACGACCGACACCAGCGCGATCACGGCAGCAGCAGCATCCGGTGCCTCCTGTGAGAGATTGAGGGCCAGCACGGCCGCCGCGGTCAGCACGGCCCACCCGATCCGGCCGAAGGCCCAGGGCTCCGGATGCTCCCGCTCGGCCTGCGGAGGAAGGCCCCGCACGGCAGGCACCATCAGAACGATCGCCCCCAACACGAGCCCCACGACGCCGAGGAACACCCAGTGCCACGACACGTACTGGGCCACGAGCCCCGCCAGAACGGGCCCCACGAGGGAGGGCACAACCCACGCCGCAGCGAAGCCGGCGAAGATCTTCTGGTGCAGGTCCGGCGGGTAGATGCGCGCCACGATCACATACAGTGCGACGCTGATCGCGCCGCCGCCGAAGCCCTGCACGAGGCGGCCCACCACGACCATGCCCATGGTCTGGGCCGTGCCGGCGAGCAGCAGTCCGAGAACGAAGAGCGCGCCCGAGACGTACATGGGCGCCGCCGGGCCGGAGCGATCAGACCAGTTGCCGCCCGCCACAAGACCGATCACACCCGCCGCGAGGGGCGCCGCGAACGCCAGCGCGTACAGGCTCGACCCGCCCAGGGCGGCGCTCACGACCGGCATGACGGTCGTCACGGCCAGGTTCTCGAAGGCGTTCAGAAAGACGAGGGCGAGCGCACCGATCGTCGTCCAAAGATACTGCGCGCCGAAGATCCCGGGCGCGCGATCGGGCGCAGAAGTCACCTGCTCACACTAGTCTTCCGGCGAGCCGGCGGCTCAGGAGAGCGGGTCGAGCGCCTGCAGCACATCGGCGAGCAGATCGCCGATGCTCTCGATGCCGACGGAGAGCCGGATGACGTTCTCCGGCACGGCCAGCTCGGTGCCCTTCACGGAGGCGTGCGTCATCTCGCTCGGGTAGCTGATGAGCGACTCGACGCCGCCCAGCGATTCGGCCAGCTGGAACAGCGACGTCGACTCTGCGAAGCGGCGCGCAGCATCCGGCCCGCCCTTCAGCGCGACCGAGAGCATGCCGCCGAAGTCGCGCATCTGCCGGGCCGCGATGTCGTGGCCGGGGTGCGATTCGAGGCCCGGGTAGAAGACCCGCTCGATCGCCGGATGCCCTTCAAGGGCCGATGCGATCGTGTGCGCGTTCTCGGAATGGCGGTCCATGCGCACGGCGAGCGTCTTGATGCCGCGCACGGTCAGCCACGACTCCATCGGTGAGGAGACGCCGCCCGCGCCGAACTGCAGGAACGCGACCTTCTCGGCGAGCTCCTCATCGTTCACCACGACCGCCCCGCCGAGCACATCGGAGTGCCCGCCCAGATACTTCGTGGCGGAGTGCACGACGACGTCGGCGCCCAGCGACAGCGGCTGCTGAAGGTACGGCGACGCGAAGGTGTTGTCGACGACGACGATCACGCCGGCCTCGTGGCCGATCGCGGCGAGCGCCTCGATGTCGGTGATCTTCAGGAGCGGATTGCTCGGGGTCTCAAGCCACAGCACGCGCGTCTTTCCGGGCCTGATGGCGGCGCGCACCGCATCCGCATCGCTCATCTCGACGGTGCTCAACTCGATGCCCCACGGCACGAAGAGCCTGTTGACGAGGCGGTGCGTGCCCCCGTACACGTCGTTGCCCATGAGCACGTGGTCACCCGTTTTGAGCAGGCTGCGCAGCAGTGCGTCTTCTGCGGCGAGGCCGGAGGCGAAGCTGAACGCCTTCGAGCCGCCCTCGAGCGAGGCGAGCAGCTCCTGCAGGGAATCGCGCGTCGGGTTGCCGCCGCGCGCGTATTCGTAGCCGTTACGGAAGCCGCCGATGCCGTCCTGCACGAACGTGGAGCTCATGTAGATGGGCGGGATGATGGCGCCCGTCGTCGGGTCGAAGGCCTGTCCGGCGTGGATGGCGCGGGTCGAGAAGTCGTTCACTGTGTGTCCTTAAGCGAGGAGAAAGTCGAGGAGGCTGCGGCGGCTGAGCAGCCCGAGCGGCTTGCCGCCGGCGAGCGCCAACAGCACGGTGCCGCCGGATGCGTCGAAGGCCGCACGCGCGGCGTCGAGAGACTGGGTGGCGCCCACCACGGGCAGGGGCTGCCCGATGTGCTCGGCGAGGGTGTCGTCGAGTCGACCCCGATCGCCCGCGACGAGGTCGAGCAGTTCGGCCTCGCCTACCGAGCCCAGCACCTGGCCGAGCACGACGGGCGGCTCGGCGGAGACGACGGGGAGCCGATCGAGGCCGTGCTCCCCCAGACTGCGGATGGCGTCGCGCACCGTGTCTTCGGGGCGGAGGTGCGGCATCCGACCGCCTGTCTCCCCGATGACATCGGTGACGCTCGGGCCGTCGACGGCTTCGGCGAAGCCGTGCGAGTCCATCCAGCCCTTGTTGAAGATCTTGCCCAGGTAGCCGCGCCCGCCGTCGGGCAGCAGCACGACCACGACGGCGTCGGCCGGCAGCTCACGGGCGGCCTTGAGCGCCGAGACGACGGCCATGCCGCTGGAACCGCCGACGAGCAGACCCTCCTCGAGCGCTAGCCGCAGCGTCATGTCGAAGGCCTCGGCGTCGCTGACGGCGATGATCTCGTCGACCTGCTGGGGGTCGTAGGCAGTCGGCCAGAAGTCCTCGCCGACACCCTCCACCAGATAGGGCAGCCCGTCTCCGCCCGAGTACACGGAGCCCTCCGGGTCGCTGCCGATGACGTGTACTCGACCCTCCGACACCTCCTTGAGGTACCGGCCCGTGCCGCTGATGGTGCCGCCCGTTCCGACGCCGGCGACGAAGTGCGTGATCTCGCCCTCGGTGTCGCGCCAGATCTCGGGGCCTGTCGTCTCGTAGTGGCTGAGCGGGCCGTTCTGGTTCGCGTACTGGTTGGGCTTGAAGGCACCGGGGATCTCGCGGGCGAGCCTGTCGCTGACGCTGTAGTACGACTCGGGGCTGTCGGGGGCGACGGAAGTGGGGGTCACGACGACCTCGGCACCGTACGCCTTGAGCACGTTGCGCTTGTCTTCGCTGACCTTGTCGGGGCAGACGAACACGCAACGGTAGCCGCGCTGTTGCGCGACGAGGGCGAGGCCGACGCCCGTGTTGCCCGAGGTCGGCTCGACGATCGTGCCGCCGGGCTTCAGCTCGCCGGATGCCTCGGCAGCATCGATGATGCGCACGGCGATTCGATCCTTGGAGGAGCCGCCCGGGTTGAGGTACTCGACCTTGACGAGAACAGTCGCCTCGATGCCCTCCGTCACCTTGTTGAGCCGAACGAGGGGTGTGTTTCCGACCAGATCGAGGACGGTCTCTGCAAACTTCATAGTCTCGCCAATCTACCAGCGGGGGCTCCGTCATCACCGTGAGATCTGACATCCGGATGCACGGGGCTGCGATACTGGATGCACTCACATGATTCGTTCACCAACAGTGAGATAACTTGTAAGTACAACTGTGTGGCCTCGGCCGCATTCCGCCATTCCCGCCGCACTGCGAGAACAGCACGAACAGGTGGCCCCGCCGAGAGGCAGGGGTCGGCACGCGTCTGATCCGCAGTCCGACTGACAGGACAGCATCCGTGGCCCGCAGCGACACCCCCACACCCGACGACTCGACGCAGAACGAATCGACGCAGGGCCTTCCGCCCTCGGCGAAGAAGCTCACCGTCAAGCAGGAGCGAGAGCAGCGCCGCCTCGCCAAGGTGGAGGCGTTCAAGAAGAAGCAGGCGCGGGCGCAGCGCAACCGTGTCATCGCGATCACGCTGAGCTCGGTCGCCGCCGTCGCCGTCGTGGCCCTCATCGTCACGATCGTCGTCACCAGCGGCACCCCCAAGCGCAACCCCGCCGACATCAGCATCGAAGGCGTGCAGACCTGGAGCGATGTCGACTACACGCACGTCGACACGGTCGTCGACTACGAGGGCCTGTACGGCATGAACCCGCCCGCCGGCGGCAGCCACAACCCGGCCTGGCTGAACTGCGGCATCTACGACCAGCCGCAGCAGAACGAGAACGCCACGCACGCGCTCGAGCACGGAGCCGTCTGGGTCACCTACGACGCGAACGCCGTCACGGGTGACGATCTCGAAACCCTGAAGGATGCGCTGCCCAGCAGCTACGTGATCCTCTCGCCGTACGAGGGCCTCGACTCCCCCGTCGTCGCCTCCGCCTGGGGCGCCCAGGTGAAGCTCGACGGCGTCGACGACACGCGCCTGGCCGACTTCATCGAGAAGTACTGGCAGGCGGGCGACGTGCCCGAGCCGGGCGCCCGCTGCGACGGCGCCATCGACGGGCCGGGCAAGATTGCCTGACCCCCTCGAAGCTGAGATCGACGCCACGGAGCCGCGTAGGCGCTCCTGGCTGAGCACGCGGTTCGTCGTCGCCATCATCCTCGGCGCTACCCTGCTCGTGGCCGTCGCATTCACGGTCGGCCGGGCATCCGCCCCCGTCACCGTCGACCCGACGACGACGAGCGCTGAAGCCGGATTCGCGCGCGACATGCAGACGCACCACCTGCAGGCCGTCGCCATGTCGCTCATCGTGCGCGACGAGACGGACGACCCCGAGATCCGGCTGCTGGCCTACGACATCGCCACCGCGCAGCAGCAGCAGGCGGGGCAGATGTTCGCCTGGCTGGAGGTGTGGGGCCTGCCGCAGGCGGCGCCGGAACCCAGCATGACCTGGATGTCGCGCCCCCTGCTCGACGGCAGCGTGCACGACCACGGCGGCGCATCCGACGCCCCCTCGCACGAGCCGGGCGCGCCCATGCCCGGGCTCGCGACGGCCGAGCAGATGGCGACGCTCAAGACGCTGAGCGGCGTCGAGGCCGAGAAGTACTTCCTCGAACTCATGATCGCCCACCACCAGGGCGGCGTCGAGATGGCCGAAGCCGTGCTCGTGCGCAGCGACGAACGCGTCGTCACCAGGCTCGCCGCGGGCATGGTCACAGTGCAGCAGAAGGAGATCGACTACATGAACGATCTCCTCGCCGAGCGCAGCTAGCGGCAGCGGCTCAGCGGCCGCATTTCAACGGCGGCGTTTCGGCGGCCGCGGCTCAGTGCTTCAGCGGCGGCCGAAGATGCCGAGCAGCCGCCCGACGAGCTGGCCCGCGACGCGTGCCTCCGTCTCGACCACAACCTCGGGGATGAACGCGATGTTCAGGCATCCCTTGCAGAGCGCGATCGTGCGGTGCTCGGCCAGACCGGTGCCGTAGTACGGGTTCGTCGTGACGGTCATGCCGGAGGAGCACGACGGGCACACCAGGTCGGTGTCGTCGCTGTGCAGCGCCGAATGGCGTGCGTCGGCGGATGCGGCGGGGCGAGCGGATGCGGGCAGCGTGACAGACATGCGGGTACTCGTTTCGGGTATGCGAGCGCCGGCGACATTTCGGGTGCCGCGGCGCGACAGTGGGTCGAACAGGGTGAGCACGGGGGTGTGCTCGGGCTCAGCCGACGGTATTTCGGGTACCGACGGTTCGTGCCCTGGTACTGCAACCTGGACCGGTGGGGATCTTTTCGGGAGAACCCCACCTGCCATCATCGCCTCCAGCACGCCACCACGGCAGCCCCCGAACGGGGCACGGCGGCTCCTCCCGCTGCACGATCACGCGGGGCTGTCGCAGCGGCTGTGGTTTGTCGCGACGGCTGCAGAACGTTCTGCAGCCGTCGCGACAAACCACAGCCGTCACGGCGGCCGGATGCGCAGGGCCGCTTGGTACGCTGAGAAGCCTGAGAGAGCAGGAGATCAGCATGCCCGAGGCGCCGCACGCCGCCGTTCCTGGCGAGGTTCTGGCCGAGGTCCTGGCCGAGCTGGAGGAGCTCGACGACCCGAGGGTGCGCGAGGCGAACGAGAAGCGCGGCGACGACCACGGCGTGAACCTCAGCCGACTGCGCACGGTCGCGAAGCGGCTGAAGACGCAGCATCCGCTCGCGCGTGAACTCTGGGCCAGCGGTGAGACTTCGGCCCGCCTGCTCGCCATCCTCATCTGCCGCCCCAAGGAGTTCTCGCGCGACGAACTGGACGCGATGCTGCGCGAGTCACGCGCGCCCAAGGCGCACGACTGGCTCGTCAACTATGTGGTGAAGAAGAGCCCGCACGTCGAGGAGCTGCGCGTCGCCTGGACTGCCGACGCCGACCCCGTGGTCGCGAGCGCCGGCTGGGCTCTCACCACCGAGCGGGTCGCGAAGAGCCCCGAGGGGCTCGACCTTTCGGGTCTGCTCGACACGATCGAGGCGGAGATGAAGGATGCCCCCGATCGCCTGCAGTGGGCCATGAACCACGATCTGGCCCAGATCGGCATCTCGCACGCCGAGTACCGTGCCCGCGCGATCGACATCGGTGAGCGCCTCGAGGTGTTGAAGGACTACCCGACGCCGCCGAACTGCACCTCACCGTTCGCGCCCGTCTGGATCGCCGAGATCGTGGGCCGTCAGGGCGCCTAGGGCTTCTCTATCTGCACGATCGCGCATATCTGAGAGTTCCGCCTCCCAGGTAATGGTCTTTTCGGATCAAATCCGCACGATCATGCATAATTTGGCCTTGTATCCCATTCCTCGGTCCGTAGACTGGATGAAACTGCACGATCATGCAGATTGGAGACACCCATGAGACCCGCATCCGATATCGTCCACGAGCTCGGAACCATCATCACGGACAGGCGCAAGAGCCTCGGCGTCACACAGCAGGAACTCGCCGCCCTCGCCGGAGTCTCCGTACGTTTCATCTCATCGCTCGAGGCGGGCAAGCCCACCGTGCGGCTCGATGTCGTGCTCGCAGTGCTCGATGCGCTCGGTCTCGGCGTCACCATCGGCCCGCGCAGCGCCGCATGACCGTCACCTCCGCCGATGCCTACAAGGCAGGACGGCTTGCCGCGCGACTACGACGCACGCCCGGTGGCATCGAATTCGACTATCTCGACGGCTACCGCGTCAGCGGACATCCGCCGCTCGCCTCGACACTGCCACTGAACGCGCCCCCTCGCATCACCGCGGCGGGGGCGGTACCGCCCTACTTCGCCGGCCTGCTGCCCGAGGGTCGCAGGCTCACCGCATTGCGCCAAGCCGTCAAGACATCGGCCGATGACGAGCTGACGCTGCTGACAGCTGTCGCCGGCGACACGATCGGCGACGTGCAGGTCGTCGAGCAGGGACATGCGCCGACGGATGCCCCGACGACGAGCCTGCCGAAGAGCCTCGACCGCATCCGCTTCTCCGAACTCCTCGGCACAAACGGAACTGAGCGACGCCCCACCCTCGCCGGGGTGCAGGACAAGGTGTCGGCGGGCATGATCTCGCTGCCCGTCGCCCGCAGTCACGAGCAGTTCATCCTCAAGTTGAACCCGCCCGAGCACCCGCACCTCGTCGAGAACGAGGCCTTCTTCCTCGCCCTCGCGAAGCGATGCGGGCTGCCGGTGTCGCCATTCCGGATGGTCAGCGACGCCGACGGAACCCCCGGCCTGCTCGTGACCCGCTTCGACCGTGGCCCCGCAGGGCCGCTCGCCGTCGAAGACGCCTGTCAGGCCGCAGACCTGTGGCCGGCCGACAAATACAACCTGACGATGGAGGAGGCAGCGCACACACTCATGCGTCTCACCTCGGCGCCTCTCGTGGCGGCACGCGACATCCTGAGGCAGCTCGTGTTCGCCTGGCTGACCGGCAACGGCGATCTGCACGCCAAAAACCTCTCCGCACTCTCCAGCCCCGAGGGCGACCGCAGCATCTCCCCCGCCTACGACCTGCCGTCAACCCTGTTCTACGGCGACACCACGCTCGCCCTCACCGTCGGCGGCAGGGACACCCTGTCGGCGGCACGGCTGCGGTCGTTCGCCGAATACCTCCGACTCCCCGCACGCATGACAGAGCTCGCTGTCAGCGGTCTGCTCACCCGCACGGCGAACCTCCCGGACGAACTGCGGGCAGCGGGGCTGCCGTTCGACCGTCGAACCATCGACAAGGCCGCACGGCAACTGGCCGCTCGTCACAGCTCCCTCGAAGGCTCCGGCTAGCGCCCGAACGAACTCAGTCCTCGCTCACCTGCCGCCGGAACAGCCCCGCGTACACCCCGCCGAGGCCGAGCAGCCGCTCGTGGGTTCCCTGCTCGACGACCCTTCCGTTGTCGACGACGAAGATGACATCCGCCTCCACAATGGTCGACAGCCGGTGCGCAATCGCGATCGTCGTGCGCCCCCGCGACGCCTCCTCGAGCGCCGACTGCACGATGCCCTCCGAGACACTGTCGAGCGCACTCGTCGCCTCGTCGAGAATCAGAACGGCCGGATCCTTCAGCAGAACGCGGGCGATCGCCACCCGCTGCTTCTCTCCGCCACTCAGCCGGTAGCCGCGCTCCCCCACGATCGTGTCGTAGGCATCCGGGAACGACACGATCGTCTCGTGGATGTTCGCCTTGCGGGCTGCCGTCTCGATCTGCTCCTGCGTCGCATCCGGTCTCGCGTAGCGCAGATTGTCGGCGATCGATGCGTGGAACAGGTACGTCTCCTGGCTGACGATGCCGATGTTGCGCATCAGCTCCTCCTGCCCGAGCTCGCGCACGTCGACGCCGGCGAAGCGCACCACCCCCGACGACGCCTCGTGCAGCCGCGGGATCAGATACGACACGGTCGTCTTGCCCGCGCCCGACGGCCCGACGAAGGCAGCGAACTGGCCCGGTTCGATCGTGAACGAGACCTCCCTGAGCGTCGCCGGGGACTCGTCCGAGACATCCGGATACCTGAACACGACGTCGTCGAACTCGACGAGGCCGAGCCCCTCCGACGGCACGGCCCGCGCATCCGGCCTGTCGACGATCGCCGGCACCAGATCGAGATACTCGAAGATGCGGGCGAACAGGGCGGATGACGTCTGCAGGTCGAGCGCGATGCGCATGAGCCCCATGAGCGGCCACATGAGGCGCGCCTGCACCGTCGTGAAGGCCACGACCGTGCCCGCCGTGACGCTGACGCCGTCGAAGATCAGCCACGCCGCCACCAGGTAGATCACGGCGGGGATGATCGACAGGAACACGTTCACGGTGGCGAAGAACCACTGCCCGCTCATCGTCTGCCGAACCTGCAGCTCGACCTGCCGGGCGTTCTCGTCCGCGTAGCGGCCCACCTCGGCGCCCTGCTGGGTGAAACTCTTCGCCAGCAGGATGCCGCTCACACTGAGCGACTCCTGGGTTATCGCGGTCAGGTTGCTGAGCGACTCCTGCGTCTCGCCCGCGATCTTCGCCCGCACACGCCCGATGCGACGCTGCGCGATCACGATGATGGGCATCAGGATGACCGCCACGATCGTCATCTGCCAGCTGAGCACCAGCATCGACACGAACGCGGCGATGACCGTCACGGTGTTGCCGATGACGCTCGCGATCGTGTTGCTGAGCACGCCGGCGACGCCACCGACGTCGTTCTGCAGCCGCGACTGGATGACGCCCGTCTTGGTGCGCGTGAAGAAGCCCAGCTCCATCGCCTGCAGGTGACTGAACAGCCGGATGCGCAGCTCGCCCATGACCTTGTTGCCGATGTTCGCGGTCAGCCAGGTCTGCCACACGCCGAGAGCTGCGGATGCGATCCACAGCAGAACCATGATCGCCACCAGTTCGACGAGCACCGGCACATCGGGGGTGCCACCCGGGGGGAACAGCCCGCGGTCGAAGGCCTGCTGGGTGAGCAGCGGCGGCGCGACACTGATCGCCGCCCCCACGAGCACGAGCGAGATGGTGACGGTGAGCGCCCGCCGGTGCGGGGTGAAGAGGTGCCGGATGCGCCGCAGCAGGTCCGGGATGCGGGGCGCGGCCGCGTTCTCCGCCTTCTGGGCATCCGGGTCCATCATCCCGACCCGCGTGCGGGCCTTCCCGTACCTGCCGACCTGCCCGCCACCGCTCATCGCACCAGCCTAACGAGCGACGCGCGTCTAGCCCTTCGTCGACCCGGCGAGCAGGCCGCGCACGAAGTAGCGCTGCAGGGCGAAGAACACCACGAGCGGCACGAGGATGGAGATGAACGCGCCCGCCGTGAGCAGGTGCCAGTCCTGCCCTCTGCTGCCGGTGATCTCCGCCAGCAGTTTCGTCATCGGCGCGACCGCCCCATCCGCGAATATGAGCGCGACGAGCAGGTCGTTCCACACCCACAGGAACTGGAAGATGCCGAAGGATGCGATGGCGGGCATGGTCAGCGGCAGGATGACCCTGAAGAAGATCTGGCCGTGGCCTGCACCGTCGACGCGGGCTGCCTCCACGAGCTCTCGCGGGATCTCGGAGATGAAGTTGTGCAGCAGGAAGATCGCCAGCGGCAGCGCGAAGATGGTGTGCGCGATCCACACCTGCGCGTAGGTTCCGCTCGCGGCGAGCCCCTCGAAGACCTGCATGTTGCCGATGCGCACGCCCCGCGAGAACAGGCTCAGAAGCGGCACGAGGGCCATCTGGATGGGCACGATCTGCAGCGCGAAGACGAAGATGAACAGCCAGTTGCGGCCCTTGAAGTCGATCCACGCGAAGGCGTAGGCGGCGAGGCTGGCGATCACGAGCGGGAACACGGTGGCGGGGATGGTGATGGCCAGCGAGTTCACGAAGGAACCGGCGAGGTCGAGGGTTCCGTTGCCGGAGGCGAGCACGTCGACGTAGTTGTCGAAGGTGAAGCCCCAGTTCTCGAAGATCGTCCACCAGCCGGTCGTGTTGACGAGCGCGGCGGGTCGCAGCGATGAGACGAAGAGACCGAAGGTGGGCAGCGTCCAGAGCACGGCGATGACGAGCGCCGCGATGGTGGCGGTGCGGCTGGTGAGGCGCTTCTTGGTGCGCTTGGCGACTCCTTCGCCCCGGCCCAGCTGTCTCTTCGTTTCGCTGTCGAGGGGCAGTTCGACCGGCGTGACGGCGCTCATCGGATCTCCCTCTGCTTCTTCAGCTGTCTCGCGTTGTAGATGACGATGGGCATCACCAGCACGAACAGCACGACCGCGAATGCGGCCGACCTCCCCAGTTCGAATGTCTTGAACTGCGTGTACATCTCGTTGGCGATCACGCTGGTCTCGTTGGCGCCGGCGGTCATGGTGCGCACGATGTCGAAGACCTTCAGGGAGGCGATCGAGATGGTTGTGAGCACGACGACGAGCGAACTCCGGATGCCCGGAACGGTCACATTGATGAACCTCTCCCAGGCGTTGGTTCCGTCGAGCTCTGCCGCTTCGAGTTGCTCGGTCGGAACGCCCTTGATGGCGGCCGACAGGATGACCATGGCGAATCCGGTCTGGATCCAGATGAGCACGACGATGAGGAAGAAGGTGTTCCAGGGCGAGTTCTGCAGGAACTGCACCGGCTCGCCGCCGAACCACACGACGACCTGGTTGAGCAGGCCGATCTGCTCCTGGCCGGCGGGTCTGGCGGCGTAGACGAAGCGCCAGATGATGCTCGCGCCGACGAAGGAGATGGCCATCGGCATGAACACGAGGACCTTGAACACCTTCTCACCGCGCGACTTGTCGATGAATACGGCGTAGGCGAGGCCGAAGGCGGTCGAGACGGCGGGCACGATGAGCACCCAGACGATCGTGTTGAGCACGGTGCGCAGCGCTGCGGGCTGCGTGAAGATCCAGATGTAGTTGTCGATGCCGACGAAGTTGCCGCGGCCCGAGAGGAAGGAGTCGAAGAAGGTCTTGATGGAGGGGTAGATGAGGCCGATGGCGAGAAGCACCATGGCCGGCGCAAGGAAGCCGAAGAGTTGGAAGAGGTAGCCGGAACCCGCTTTGGCCTTGTAGTCGAGCCAGAAGAAGAGGCCGCCCAGGACGACGGCGACGGCTGCCGCCCAGTAGACGGAGCCGAGCAGGAGGGCGATGCCCAGAGGTACGACGATGCAGAAGGCGAGGCGGATGCCCGTGTAGAGCCTCCCCCTGCGCGGTGCGATCTCGACGAAGAACAGGAGGAGGGCGATGACGGCCACGAACGCGACGACGACGAGCACGATCTGGACGATCGGGTTGAACGTTGCGACCCAGTTCAGGAAATCCGACACGGGTTACCTCTTTCGATGAGCACGGCGGTGGACTCTCGTGCGTTCACACTACGACACGAGGTCGCGGGTGAGACAGGGGTGAGCGGGGGTGAGTCCGGCAGGGCCGGAGGTTTGCGCCTCCGGCCCCACCGTGCTCACGCCTCGGCGCTGACCGTCAGTCAGACGGCCAGGCGTTGTCGATGAACGACAGAACGTCATCCGTCGACGTGCCGTTGACCCAGTTGCGCATTCCCTCGAAGAACGCCGCCGATCCGACCGCGCCCGGCATGAGGTCGGATGCGTCGAAGCGGAACGTCGTGTCGGGATCCTGCAGGATCTTGATCGCCTCCTGGAGGATCGGGCTCGACGCGCTCGCCGGGTCGAGGCCGTTGTTGGCGCTGATCACGCCGCCCAGGCTGACCCGGCTGTTCGCCCACTCGGGGCTCGAGAGGTACTCCTGCACCTTGACGGTGTCGGCGTCGTTGGAGAAGGCTCCGACGATCTCGCCGCCACCCGTGACCGCGTTGCCCTTGCCGTCGATCGACGGCATGATGAACGCCCAGATGTCAGCGTCGGGGCCGACAGTGGCGTTGCCGTTGCCCGGATCCTGGATGAAGCCGTCGAAGAACGACGCCTGGTGGTGCAGGGCGCACGATCCGTCGCCCAGCACACGGGCGGCGTCGCCGAACGGCGTGGAGTTGATCGATGCCACGTCGCCGAGGCCCGCGTTGACGTACTTCGGGTCGAGGATGATCGATCCGACGGCGTCGAACGCCTCCTTGATCTGCGGGTCGGTGAACTTGACGTCGTGGCTCACCCACTGGTCGTAGACATCCGGGCCCGACTGCCGGAGGACGAGGTCCTCGACCCAGTCGGTTCCGGGCCATCCGGTCGCGGCGTCAGAGCCGAAGCCGACACACCACGGCGGGCCGCCGAGGTCGGTCGCGGCCTGATCGGTGAGGTCGACGAGCCCCTGCCAGGTGGTCGGGACCTCCCAGCCGTTCTCGGCGAACTGCGACGGCGAGTACCAGATGAAGCCCTTGATGCTGGCCATCAGCGGTGCACCGTAGAGCGTGCCGTCGACCGTGCCGTAGCCCGCCCAGTCCTCCGACCAGTACTTCTCCACGTTCGCTGCGACGCCCTCGGGCGCGGGCTGGATGTAGCCACGGCTGGCCAGGTCTCCCAAGAGGCCGGGCTGCGGGAAGATCGCGAGGTCGGGAGCGCTCCCACCCTGTGCGCGAACGCCGATCTGGGCCTCGAACTCCTTGCTCGATTCGTACTGGATGTCGATGCCGTTCTCCTTCTCCCAGTCCGCCCAGGACTCGTTGAGAAGATCGGCCTCGGTGTCGGCGATCGTGCCGTAGACGGTGACGACGCCGTCGGCCTCGCCGAAGTCGCCCGGTCCGCTGCCGCCGCCGGCATCGCCACTGCATCCGGCGAGCGCGAGGCCCGCCACGGCGAAGACTGCGATAGGAGCTGTGACTCTCCGATGCAAGTGCAAATTCATGATTCCTCCTCGTTGAGGCCGTCCGGCAGGGCAGATGCTCCGTCGGCGATCCACAATGTCAAGCTACGGCAACTCCGTCAGCCCATGCAAGCGCTTACGGTCACAATTGGCCCCTGTTCGGGGTAGACGCGTGAGATGTTCTCGGCTAATCTTGCAAGCCACCAGCCATATGTCTGAGTGCGCGCTTTCCTGTGCGCTCGGCCAACCCGATATGGCACGAGGATACCCGTGTACAAGAGCATTGACAGCGGCACATTCGTGCTGCAATCGATAGACGACCGAGCCCAGGCGCAGGATTACCCCACAGCGCTGCGGATGCTTGAGCGCCACTGGCCGCTGCTGGCCGAGCTGCAGGGCGATGCCGTGCGCGCACTCATCACGCGTATTCCCGAGCGGGAATGGGCGGATGACCCGGCCATCCTCGCGGCCCTCG
Organism: Homoserinimonas aerilata; assembly: GCF_006716125.1. Taxonomy (NCBI): domain Bacteria; kingdom Bacillati; phylum Actinomycetota; class Actinomycetes; order Micrococcales; family Microbacteriaceae; genus Homoserinimonas; species Homoserinimonas aerilata. Next base: position 2,050,103 of record NZ_VFOM01000001.1, read on the forward strand.
GCGCCAGCTACGGCACCTCCGGCTCACAGAACCGCTCGGCAGCGCTGCCGTGGTTCGACTCCGCCGAGCGCATGGCACGGCGAGATGCCCCTGCACAGCTCCCGGGCATCCTGCTGCATCGCGCCGCCACGCTGCGCGCACTCGGTCGACTCGACGACGCCGCATCCGCCATCGACGAGGCCGAGGCCCTGCTCGCCGAGCATCGCGCGCTGATCCCCTCGATGCACATCACGCTGCAGGCCCGCGCCGCCGCCCAGAAGGGAATGGTGCTCCTGCACCGCGGTCGCTACGACGACGCATCCGCTCTCCTCGTGCTCGCAACCGACCTCGAGAGCGAACTCGGTGCGGCGGAACTCGTCGAGTGCCGCTCCGCGCTCGCGCTCATCGCCGCCGTCTCGGGCGAGTACGCGCGCAGCGAGGAGGAGTCGATGCTCGCGCACCGCACCGCAGGCGACGACGGGCTCATGCAGAGCCACTTCGGCGCGCCCGCGGTGATCGCCGAGGCCATGATCGCGGTGCGCAGGCTTCGCCTCGCCGACGCCGTGGCACTCAATCCGGCGCTCGGCGTGATCGGCCGCCTGCCCGAGTGGCAGGCCTTCGCCCGCTACGCGCAGGCCGCGATCTCCTCCGTCAACGGTCGCGGCATCGAGGCTCTCGAGCTGGCCCGCCGCGCCCTCGAGGCGGCCCGCACCTGGCAGGGCGACGTCGTCGTGCGTTCGCACTGTGCGGGGCTGCGCGCGACCGTGCTGCTCCAGCTCGGCGATCTCGAGGCTGCTCTGGATGCCGCAAAATCGGTCGATCCCGGCGCCAACCACGAGCAGTGCACGGCCCGCCACATCGCCGGCGTGCGCCTCCGCCAGGGCGACCCCGCCGGGGCGCTCGAGGCACTCGCCTCCTGCGATGAGCTGGGCGACGGCCACTCGGTGCGCACGCTTCTCGACACCCTGCTGCTCACCGCGGCCGCCCGCTACGACCTCGGCAGCGCCACGCAGGGCCACATCGCCTTCGACCGCGCACTGCACCTCGCGGGCGCGACCGGCATGCGTTCGCCGTTCATCTCACTCCCGCAGGGATCGCTGCGCCGGATGCTCGGACGCGCCTTCGACCGCAACCAGCCGGCATCCGTGCACGCCATCCTCGAGGAGTTGCGCGGCGATGACGACATCGACATGAGCATGAATGATCCGCTGAGCGAGCGGGAGCTCGTCATCACGCATCATCTCGCCCTCGACAAGACGGTGAGCCAGATCGCGGCCGAGCTGTTCATCTCGACGAACACCGTCAAGACCCATGTGCGCAGCATCTACCGCAAGCTCGAGGCGAGCAACCGCAAGGAGGCCCTCCTCCGCGTTCAGGAGCTCGGACTGCGGCTCGAAATCACCCCCGGTTAACCCCCAGTCACCCCGCGCGGACCCCCAAATGGGTGTCACAGTATAGGCACAGCCCTACCCCCGTTCACTGCGCACCCGAAGTGCAGCGTTCTGGGCTGCTATACCCCGGAACAGGATGACCATGAAACCCGAATTCATGCGACTTCGGCGTGCCCTCGCGCTCACATTCGCAACCCTTCTCGCAGCAGCCGGACTGGCGGTGCTCTCCCCCGCGGGCGCCGCATCCGCCCACCACAACACGGTCAGGGTGACGGTCGACTGCGTCGACGACGCCTGGATCGCCACCTGGACGGTGACGAACTCGGAGCGCGACAAGAGCGAGAAGATCATCGCCTCGTCGCAGCCCGATCTCGTCGCCGTCGGCACGACGATCGGCAAGGGCCAGACCTTCACGGCAACGGAGAGGCTCACCGCCCCGACGAGCAAGACGCTCGCCGTGACCGGCTACTGGGCCAAGAGCAACGTCACCGACCGCTCGCGTTCGGCGTCGATCTCGCCCGCCGACTTCCCCGGCAACTGCCAGCCCCCGGTGACGCCTCCTGTGACGCCTCCGGCACCGCCGGCACCGCCGGTCACGCCGCCCCCGCCCGCCGTGCTCGCAGCGAGCATCGCGATCGAGCCCTGCGTCTTCGCCTCGGGCGTCGCATCCGGTGGCATCGTGATGACGCTCGACGGCCTCACCGCCGGCACCGAGTACGTGTTCACGCTGTGGTCCGCAGGAGTGGCCGTGCAGACGCAGTCACACACCTCCACGGGAGCCGAGCTCGAAGCCGCCTTCCGTGGCCTCGCCCCCGGCGGCTACGAGGTGAGTGCGACCACGGCGGCGGCTCCCGGAGTCGAGATCGCCCGCACCGGCACGGCCACCATCGCGGACTGCACCCCTGCCGCACCGGTTCCCCCGGTCACACCGCCCGCCCCGGGCCTGCCCACACTCGCCCCGCCGACGATCACCGCAGCCGCGGGTGAATGTGATGTGACCACGCCCGGCAAGGGTGCCATCACGGTGACCACTGCCGAGCTCGACGCGACGAAGGACTACTTCGTGACGCTCGTCGACGCATCCGGCAACACCATCGCCGGTGTCTCCGAGCAGGCCGTCTCCGGCACGACAGGTACGACCCTGACGTTCGCCGGTCTCGAAACCCAGAAGCCGTACACCGCGCAGCTGCTGGTCGAGCCCGGGCGTCAGCTCGCAGCGACCGCCGATGTCGCGATCACGCTGGCCTGCCCGGCACTGGCCGCAAGCTCGCTCTCCCTTCCGACCCTGGCCATGACCGGCCCGAGCGAGTTTCTCGCGCTCGGCGTGTTCGCGGCCGCGCTCCTCCTGGCAGGAGGTGCCACAGTCCTGGGACGCCTCCGCCGTCGGGCCACCCAGTAGCAGGCGTCGCGACGGCCGACCCTGATCCCGGTCATCGCGACGACAGACGGCAGGAGCGCGGAGCATGCGCTGAGTCCTCGGCCCATGCTCCGCGTTCACCCCGGCGCCACCCGAACCCCACGGCGCCACCCGGGCGCGCAGATGCTTCACCTGGTTCGGCCGATGGACTCCCCCGATCCGTCGACCGCCACCCGACAGGTGAAACCCGCTCCGCGACACCGCCCCGCAGATGGCGAACCCCGATCCGCCCCCTGCAGCAGTACCAGTCGGTGGCCACCTACCCGAGGTGGCCACCGACCTCTGTCTGTACACGATTCATCGCACACACAAAAGAACGCCCCCGGCCGAAGCCGGGGGCGTTCTGTGCGTAGCGTGCCCCTGAGGGGCGTCGACTACTTGAGGGTGACGGTTGCGCCGGCCTCTTCGAGCTGAGCCTTCGCCTTCTCGGCGGTCTCCTTGTTGACGCCCTCGAGGACGTTGGCGGGGGCGCCGTCAACGACAGCCTTCGCCTCACCCAGACCAAGGCTGGTGAGGGCGCGCACCTCCTTGATGACCTGGATCTTCTTCTCACCGGCAGACTCGAGAACGACGTCGAACGAGTCCTTCTCCTCGACCTCTTCTGCGGCAGCGGCGCCACCAGCGGCACCGGCAGCGGCAACCGCGACCGGAGCGGCCGCAGTGACCTCGAAGACCTCTTCGAACTTCTTGACGAACTCGCTGAGCTCGATGAGCGTGAGCTCCTTGAACGCCTCGATCAGCTCGTCGCTGGAAAGCTTTGCCATTGTTTTCTCCTTATTTCTGACTATCAACACCGCACAGCACGACCCGGGAGGGTCTTAGCTTGCGGACTCCTGCTTGTCGCGCAGTGCGTCGACGGTGCGAACCGCCTGCGCGAGCGGCGCGTTGAACATGTAGGCGGCACCGAACAGCGAAGCCTTGAAAGCGCCAGCCAGCTTGCCCAGCAGCACCTCCCGCGACTCGAGCTCGGCCAGCTTGATGACCTCTGCGGCGGTCAGCGGGTTACCGTCGAAGTAACCCCCCTTGATGACCAGCAGAGGGTTTGCCTTGGCGAAGTCACGCAGACCCTTGGCAACGGCGACAGGGTCACCGTGTACGAAGGCGATCGCGGACGGGCCAGCGAGCTCGTCGTCGAACGACGCGATCCCTGCCTCGTTGGCCGCGATCTTGGTCAGAGTGTTCTTCACCACGGCGTAAGACGCGTCCTCACGGATGCTCGTCCGCAGCTGGCCCAGCTGGGACACCGTGAGGCCGCGGTACTCGGTGAGCAGTACGGCGGTCGAGTTACGGAACAGCTCCGTAAGCTCGGCGACCGAAGCTTCCTTGTTCGCCATGTGGCTCCTCAATTTCGTTAGTGCGTTGTGCCGGAACCGCAGGAATGAAAAAAGCTCCGGCGCAAGCGCACGGAGCTGGAGGACCGACAGAGTCGGAATCAGACTTCACACACCTGCGCGGGATGTTGCTCGAAAGCAACTCTTCGATCGTCATCCATTTTCATGCACGACGACAACCAGCGGTCTTTGGCTCCGTCCATCGTATGCGCAAGCCGGCCCACCGCGCAAATGCGGCATCCGCAATGCTCAGCTGGCCTCGGCATCCGGAACCCGCCGGCGCACCGGGAGCAGCACGAAGCCCACAAGCAGCAGGATGACGATGCCGAGCACCAGCGCCGCCACGAGCACACCCTGCGAGCCGCCGGTGTCGGGCGCAGCGGCCGACCGCCGCTCATCCTGCACGATGATCGCCTGGGCTGCGGTGAGCGCCATCGACTTCTCCACGCCCGAGTGGCCCGCGACGAGCGGCACGAGCACGCCGTCGGCGAGGGCGAACCACGCGCCACGCGCCGCATCACGCACGAGCAGCGAACCCTCCGGCGCTGCGGCGACCGCCTCGACGAGCGCCGGCTCCGGCATGAAGTCCGCCAGCTCGGGCGCAGATAACCCCGGGTTGATCCACACGGTCGCCAGCCCGACCGGCACACCCGCGACCGAGACGGGCGCCACCCAGTCGTTGACGAGTCGAACAGGGCTCAGCGTGACCGTTCCCTCAAGAAACGGGGCCGTCCACGCCCGCAGGCGAGTCACCGCTCCCACCTCCGTCGTCTCGTCGAAGGCGATCCCGGATGCCGCGTCGGCGCCGGGCGCATACAGCTCGGTCAGACGCGGCACGAGACCCGAGGCGAAGTACTCGGCCACGGCATCCGGCAACCGCTCCTCAGGTGCGGCTGCATCATCCGCCGCCTGCAGAATCACCGCATCATGGGCATCCGGAAGAGGCAATTGCACGGGAGACGACACGGATGCGACAGCCGCGCCCGCAGGCGTGCCGATGAGGCAGAGGGCGAGCAGGAGGGCAGCAAGCACTGGCCCGCGGGGGTACGCCATTCTCACGTCGGGTCCTTCGAAAGCGTCGGGTTCGCCCATCTTCGCACGTCGCATCCGCTGCGCTGCGGCACGGCGCACAGCGGGTCTCGCGCCGGGCGAATTCCGAGGGAATCCGGCACCCGGCCCTGCGGCTTTCAGCCGGGCAGGGCAGGATTCAGCGCGGCAGGGTCACCCGGAACTCGGTGCGCCCCGGCTCGCTCGCCACCGACACGGTGCCGCCGTGACCCTCGACGACGGCACGCACGATCGCGAGGCCCAGACCCGTGCTGCCGGCCACGCGCGACCGCGAGCTGTCGCCGCGGACGAAGCGCTCGAACAGTTCCGGCAGCAGCTTCTCGGGGATGCCGGGGCCGTCGTCGCGCACGACGATGTCGACGCCATCCGCCCGCTCCGACAGCTCGACAACGACGGCCGTGCCCTCCGGCGTGTGCACCCGAGCGTTCGCGAGCAGATTGGCGACCACCTGATGCAGGCGGTTCACGTCACCGTTCACGATCACGGGCCCCTCGGGCGCCTCCAGCGACCACTCATGATCGGGGCCCGCCGCATGCGCGTCACCGACGGCATCCGCCAGCAGGCCGACGAGTTCGAGAGGAGCACGCTCCAGATCGCGGCCCTCATCGAGGCGGGCCAGCAGAAGCAGATCCTCGACGAGCGACGTCATGCGCACCGCCTCAGACTCGACGCGCCCGATCGACCGCACGACATCATCCGGCAGCTCGTAGCCGCCACGGCGGGTGAGCTCCGCGTAACCACGGATGGAGGCGAGCGGCGTGCGCAACTCATGGCTGGCGTCGGCGACGAAACGGCGCACCTTGTTCTCGCTCGCCTGCCTGGCGGCCAGCGCGGATGCGACGTGGCCGAGCATCCGATTGATTGCGGCCCCCACCCGGCCGACCTCCGTCGACGGGTCGGCGTCATCGTCGGAGACGCGCACCGCCAGTGCCACCTCGCCGCGGTCGAGCGGCAGCTCGGAGACCTGCGCGGCCGTCGCAGCCACGCGGTCGAGCGGGCGCAGGGCGAGCCGCACCACGACGAGCCCGGCCGCCGCAGCCGCCGCGAGCGCCACCAGCGCGACGACCCCGATCACCAGCAGCAGCTGGGCGACGGTGCCGTTGACCTCCGACTGCGACAGACCCGTGACCTGCAGGATGCCCGGCGCCAGCTCGCGCGCGACCACGCGATATTCACCCAGCTCGCCGCCGAGGTCGACCGTCACCGGACCGTCGCCCTCCGTGATGCCGATGAGCACCGCCGCGTGCGCATCATCGAGCAGATCGAGGGTGCCATCGGAGGTCAGGACCCCGGCGCGCGCGACATCGCCGCTCGTGAGGGCGACCATCGTGCCCGGCCCCTGTACCCCGAAGCTCGGGCGCGACGGATAGCCGAGCGCGCCTCCCGGCGGGAGCTCCTCGGATGTCGGCTGCGTGCGCCCCGTCGCCGCCAGCAGCTGGTCATCGAGTCGGTCCATGAGAAAGCCGCGCAGGGCGACCACGCTGACCAGACCGACGACGATGCTCGCCGCGGCGAGGAGCGCGACGATGCCCAGCACGAGCCTGCTGCGGAGCGTCCACCGGCGTCGCCGGGGCGGCTCGGCATCCGCCCTCGGGCTGTCCCAGTGTGTGACCGACGGCTGTGTCATGAGTGTGGCGCCTTGATCATGTAGCCGACACCGCGCACCGTGTGGATCATCGGCTCCGCGCCGGCGTCGATCTTCTTGCGCAGATACGAGATGTAGATCTCGACGATGCTGGAGCGGCCGCCGAAATCGTAGCTCCACACACGGTCGAGGATCTGCAGCTTGCTCATCACCCGGCGCGGGTTGCGCATGAGAAAGCGCAGCAGCTCGAACTCGGTCGCGGTCAGCTCGATGAGGCGGTCGCCGCGGTGCACCTCGTAGCTCTGCTCGTCGAGGCTGAGCTCGCCGACGCGCAGGATCGGGTCGGATGCCTCAGACATGAGCAGAGAGGAGCGCCGGATGAGCCCGCGCAGCCGGGCGATGACCTCCTCCAGGCTGAACGGCTTCGTCACATAGTCGTCGCCGCCCGCGGTGAGCCCCGCGATGCGGTCATCGAGCGCATCCTTCGCCGTCAGGAACAGCACCGGAACATCCTGACCGTCGGCGCGCATCCGCTTCAGAACCTGCATGCCGTCGATGTCGGGCAGCATGATGTCGAGTACGACGGCGTCGGGGTCGAACTCGCGCACCGTGCGCAGCGCCGACTGGCCGTCGGCTGCGGTGCGAACATCCCAACCCTCATAGCGCAGCGCCATGCTGATCAGCTCGGAGAGGGTCACCTCATCGTCGACGACGACGGCGCGCACCGGTGAGCCGTCGATGTGGCGCAGGCGCTCGGATGCTGTGCTGGCGTCGTCCGTCATGCCTCCATCATCCGCGCCAAACTATGAGAAGGCTATGAAGGGGCTGGGGGCCGCCCGTGCGTGGGCCCGGCGCTACTGCGTACTGAAGGCTGCGTCGAAGGACTGCGTCGGCTGATCCCAGAGCAGCGAGCGGATGAAGCCCAGCGCCTCCTTCGCGCCGTGCAGCCGGTCCATGCCCGCGTCCTCCCACTCGACCGAGATGGGGCCCGCGTAGCCGATCGACTCGAGCGCCCGGAACGCATCCTCCCAGGGCACGTCGCCGTGGCCTGTCGAGACGAAGTCCCAGCCGCGACGCGGGTCGCCCCACGGCTGATGCGAGCCGAGCACGCCGGCGCGACCGTTGGCCGGGCGCATCCGCGTGTCCTTGCAGTCGACATGATAGATGCGATCGGCGAAGTCGACGATGAAGCCGACAGGGTCGACGTTCTGCCACATCATGTGCGACGGGTCCCAGTTGAAACCGAACGCCTCCCGGTGCTCGATCGCCTCGAGCGTGCGGACGCTCGTCCAGTAGTCGTAGGCGATCTCGCTCGGATGCACCTCATGGGCGAAGCGCACGCCCTCCGCATCGAAGACGTCGAGGATGGGGTTCCAACGCGTCGCGAAGTCCTCATAGCCGGAATCGATGACGGATGCCGGCACCGGCGGAAACTGCGCCACATACGGCCAGATCTTCGAGCCGGTGAAGCCGACGACGACATCGACGCCCAGCTTGCGGGCGACACGTGCCGAACGCTTCATGTCTTCGGCTGCGCGCATCCGCACCCCCTCAGCGTCGCCATCGCCCCAGGTGTAGTCGCGCACGATCGCCTGATGCCTGAAGTCGATCGGGTCATCGCAGACGGCCTGGCCTGTGAGGTGGTTCGAGATCGCGAACACCTTCAGGCCGTGGCGGTCGAGGATGTCGAGGCGCGACCGCAGGTAGACATCATCCTCGTCGGCCCGCTTCAGATCGAGATGGTCGCCCGAGGCGGCGATCTCGAGACCGTCATAGCCCCACCCGGCGGCCAGCCGGGCGACCTCCTCGAACGGCAGATCGGCCCACTGGCCGGTGAACAGCGTTACGGGGTGTGTCGACTCACTCATTGGGGACCTCTTCTATCTCTACCCACTGCCCTGATGTGGAGGCTTGGATGACAGCTTCGGTGATGCGCACAGCCCGGAGCCCGTCTTCAAAACGGGGAAGACCATCTCGGGCCTCCCCGGCAATGCTCGCGTAGCTGTCGCCGATGAATGCGGCGAAGGCCTCTTGGTAACCCTGCGGATGCCCCCCGGGAACGACCGACAAGCGCGCCGCATCGGGATGCAAATGCGCGGGGTCGCGCGGCACGGTGAGGCTTGCTTTCCTCCGGCCGACCCACAGGGAATCCGGATGCTCTTGATCGAAACTCAGACTCTCGCGGCTGCCCGAGATGTCGAGACGGAGCGCATTCTTTCGGCCCGCAGCAACCTGTGAGACGAGAAGCGTGCCTATTGCACCGCCACTCGTCTCGAATACGACAGCATCAGCATCCTCGGTTCCGACATGCGACGACCCCACCCTCGTGTCGAAGAAGGTGCGCAGGCTCGCCGCGACGCGAGTGATGCGTTCTCCTGTGACGAATTCGATGAGGTCCACGAGGTGCGAGCCGATGTCAGCGAAAGCACGTGACGCCCCACCGGTCGCAGCATCGACCCGCCAGTTGTGGTCCGCCTGATCGAGCAGCCAGTCCTGAAGATAGCTCCCATTGATGGTGAAGAGCCGCCCCGTGTCGCCCGCCTGAACTCGGGCACGAGCCTCCCGCACCATGGGATGAAAGCGGTAGACGAACGGTACGGTCGCCGTCACGCCGGCCTCCCGAGCGGCTGCGACCAGCTGATCCGCCTCGACGGAACTCACCGCCAGAGGCTTCTCACAGATGACATGCTTCCCGGCGGCGATCACCGCGAGAGCCTGTTCTGCGTGGAGCGCATTGGGAGTGAGGACGTGGATCACATCGATGCTCGGATCGGCGAGCATCTCTTCGAGTGTGGCGAATGAGTGCTCCACTCCGAGTCGTTCGGCAGCAATCTGCCCGCGCGACGGAGAAGACGAAACAATGCCCGAGAGCCGCGCCCGCGCCGCTCGAGCCGCCCGCGTGTGCACCTCCCCCATGAAGCCACCACCGACGAACCCTGCCGCGATCATCTTGCTCACACGAGCCCCTCGTTCACGAGCCATGCGTAACTGTCAGCAACCGCGGCGAAGCGATCACCGCGGGAGTCGTCGAGTTCGATCACCCTCAACGCCTGGGGTGCCGCCGCGAGGATGTCTCTGACCGGCAGGGATCCCTGTCCGACCGCCACCTGATCTTTGGTCTCCTTGGTTGCGGGGCCATCCTTCACGTGGATCGCGGCGACACGATCGCCCAGTCGGGCAAGAATCTCGATGGGGTCGTGACCTCCGACGGTGACCCAGTATGTGTCAACCTCTAGGCGAACCTCGGGATTGAGAAGATCGGCGAAGAACTCGAATGCTGTACGCCCATCGATCTGGGTCTCGAGCTCATGGGCGTGGTTGTGGTAGCCGACCTCGACACCGTACTCGGCAGCGACAGCCGCCGCCGCATTGAGTTGCTCTGCAGTCTCCCTGATGTCCGCCTCGGAAACCCAGCGCTCGGCCACGACATAAGGGTCGATGGCGAGACCGATGTTGAGGGCCTTCGCAGAGGCGAAGACCCTGTGCAACTCGGTGTCGTCTTCTCCCAGATAGTGAGCGTGCCCCGTCGGCGCGACCAGGCCAGCGGATGTCAGAGACTCGCCCAGACCCTCGAGATCCGGGAAGCCATAGGGCTCGACCTGCTCGAAACCGATTCGCGAGAGCCGAGCCAGCGTTCCTCCCAGATCCTCCTGGACCGCCTCGCGCAGCGTGTAAAGCTGCACGGAAAGACTCGGATGCTCCATCGTCGGACTGTATGCCTGTTTGCGGTCGTCACTGGTCACTGGAGGTCTCCTTCAACTGGTTGAGCTGGGTGATCGCCACATTGAGCCGCGCGAGGTCGTCGCTGCGGCACACACCGTCAACGACTCGAGCGATGCGCCGCAGGCTTGCCCGGGGGGCGTTCTCGTAGATGGTCGGCAAGCTGGCTGCCCCTTCGCCGTCGATGCGTAACGTGCGCGCGGGTGCTGCCGTCGCATCCGAAGCAAGCTCGACGAGGTGCTGCAGCTTGGGCGCATACGCCTCGAATCGCAGACCGCCTTCGGCGAAGGGGGATGCGACGATGTCGATGTGAACGGGCATACCACTGAGGTCAACTTCGAGCCACGCAGCGGTGTTGCTTCGACCTGAGGCATGGACTGTGACCTCGCCCAGAAGCGAAGCAACGAGACTCAACGCATCCAGAATGGCCGCATCGAGCGAACGTCGGGAATTGCGACCGAGGACGCCGTGGAGTTGAATCGTGTCCGCAAGCTCAAACTCGTTCTGCCACGGTCCGATCTCAGCCCAGACGGGGTTGGCGCGCCACTCTTGGGCGACGACCACAGGGGTCGCGACCGACATCTCCTCTGTTCCGAGGGCCGGTGCAGGATCGAGGAGCACGACGCCGATCGCCCCGCTTGCATCAGCCTGATGAACGCGGTCTGGCCAGTCTGGGGCACCGCCGTCAACGAGGTGGATCGAGCCCGCGATGACCTCAGTCATGGAAAATGTCACAGGAAGACTCGCGATCACCGGGACGAATCGTTGTCTCAGCTCTGCGGGCACAAAGACCGGCTTGCTCATGCTGCGCTCCCTGCCAAAACCATCGCCGCGGCCCGGTCTGCAATGTCGATCGCAAAGGTGAGATCGTCGATTGCGGCTGTGAACTCTGCGGGGTTCTGGCGTCCTCCGTGCTCAATGAGCGCGGCAAGATGCCCCCATTCGGCCTCGTAGCCGTTGCTGTCATAGGGCCCGAAAGTTTCAAGCGAGTTTGCTGTGCGCAGGCTTGCGACCGCGCTGCCCGCATGCACGTAGCTTGGCGGGAATTCGAGGTGGAGCTCCGACGTGTCTCCCCAGACGTCAAGGGTCCAGTCGGGCCTCCATTGGTGATGCATGTAGGCGAAGAGGTCAGCGAACTGCTCCCCAGAGCGGAGAGTGACGTGATAGCCAAACGGCGTGAAGAGCTCAGCAAGCATGACCTCGTCCACGGTGGGCATGAAGCGGCGCAGAAGAGGAAGGTTGTGGATGGCGAGCCCCATGATCCCTGCGTGAAGCATTGCAGAGCGCGCGGAAGAGCCCATGAGGCTGCCTGAGGCTGAAGGCGCCGCACGGTGGTGGATCTCCGTGGCCCAGTCCTCGAAACGGGAGTTCATCGGTAATACGATCGAGGAGCGAATGCTGTGCGCTGCAGACCCGAGCCTGTCCCATTGCGCAGACACCGCGTCCCATGCAGGGTCATACGTGTGCATTGCACCGACGACGATCGGCACTCCGTTGCGCTGCGCGACGTCAGCCAACTCCATTGCCTCCTCGCGAGAAGTAGCGAAGGGCTTCTCGCAGAGGATGCCGCGTTTGCCCGCATCGATCGCCGCGAGAACCTGTGCGGCATGGAATGCGGGCGGGCTGCAGATCGCAACAACCTCGACTCTCGGATCACCCATCACATCGGTGGCGGTGGTCGAGGCTTCAGCATCTGCCCGCGCCGCCACCGCGTTCGCCACATCGGCGTCGATGTCCATAACGTGGACGACATCGAACTGAGGAAGTCGCTTGAGAGTCGGTAGGTGAATCGCCTGGGTGACCGGGCCTGCGCCCAAGATCCCCACTCCCAGAGGCTTGTGGTCTTTCATACCCTCGGTCCTGACTTTCTTCGTCGACAGTTATTGGGGGGGGGGGCGCGCCACCGCCAGGGTGGCGCGCCCGGAATCGCTAGGCGTTGCAGCTGGCGGCGTAGATGTATCCCGCCTTTTCGGGGTCGTCGACGTTGTCGCGGGTCAGCACAGCCAGCGGCAACGTGTCGTCAGCCCCTGCCTGCGCCGCAACAGGACCACCGTCGGCGTTGTCGGCAAGATACTTGAGAGCGGAGTTCACGCCCTCGGCACCGATGAGACCAGCCGGCTGCGCCAGAAGCGCGGTGATCGTTCCATTGCGCAGGGCCTCAACCTCGCTGGGGGTGGCATCGTAGGCGTAGACCTTGACCTTGCCGATCATCCCAGCTTCCTCAACCGCAGCCGCGGCACCTTCACCTTCGGGACCTGTCGAGGCGTAGATCGCCTTGAGGTCGGGGTTGCCTGTGATCATCGCGGCAGCAATGGTCGTCGCCTTGGTGCGGTCGAAGTCGTCGTACTGGGTCTCGAGCACCTTGATGCCGGGTGCCGCGGTCGCAAGCTGATCGACCAGCGGCTGCCAGCGGTTGACCAGTGCCGGAATGTCTCCCGGGATGCCACCCAAGATTCCCAAGGTTCCGGAAGTGCCGATGTCCTTGATGACAAAGTCAATGAACTCAGCGTTGTCCTGCGAGCTGACGATCGTCTTCTGCCCGGTCGCGGGATCAATGGGCCCGTTCACGACGATGACAGGGGTGCCCTCAGCCATAATGCCCTCCACCTGCGTAGAGAACTGGTCGGGGGTGGAAGCACCGAGGATCACGGCATCAGGCGACTTGAGCAGCGCTGCATCGAAGTTGGTCTGCTGTTCGTCGACCTCAGCCGTGTTGCCCGCAGACCATGTGAGCGCGACGCCGGCCTCTTTCGCGGCCTGGGTGGCGCCACACATGAGCGTGATCCAGAATGGATCTGTCGCGTTGAAGGCCACACCTGCGAGCGCGATGTCGCTCGACGGCGTGTTGGAGGGCTCAGCGCCGTCCGTCGTGCAGCCGCTCAGGGCCAGAATGGCAACCGATGCCATGGCGACACCGATGCCTACTTTGTTGCGCAACATTGCGCCTCCTCTGTTGGTTCGCATGCCGACGGCATGCACTTGTGTGAATGTGTGCCCCGGGTGCCGGGACTGCCTGTGCGCCGGGTCGGCGCACGGACGTCTATCGCGATCGTCGTCGCGCGCGGAATCGATCGAGTGCCACCGCGATGATGAGTACCACTCCGACGGCGATCAGTTGGTAGAAGGACGCGACTCCGATCACGACCAGCCCTGTCTGCAGGATCACCGCCAGAAGGGTTCCCCAAACAGCACCGACAATGCTCACTCGACCGCCCTCGAGGAGCGTGCCACCGATGACGACCGCCGTGATGGCGCCGAGCACATCGCTCGTATGTCCTGTGATCGCGGTGGAACCGTATCGCGAGATGTCGATGAACCCGGCTACTCCGGCGAGCCCTCCGGCCAAGCCAGCCAGGGCGAGAATGTGCCGCTTCACCTTGAGGCCGGCCCGTTCCGTTGCCGAGCGCGACGATCCGATCGCTAGGGTCACGAGGCCGAACTTGGTGAATCGGAGCATGGCCCAGAGAGCTACCGCCGCCGCAATGGCGATCAGAGTGGGCAACGGGACGAAGCCCAGGAAGTCGGCCTGCCCGAAGTTCTTCTGCAGTTCACGGGGAAGGCCGGACACATCGCCTCCGCCCCCCACCAGGAGCGCAACGCCGGTTCCGATTCCCATCGTTCCGAGAGTGGCGATGAGCGAGTTGACATCCAGATACGCGATGAGAATGCCGTTCACCAATCCGAACAGAACGCCGGTAAGGACTGCGGCGACGACTCCCAGCGTGATCGCAAGTCCGATGTTCGCGAATGAACCGTCGTCAAGCTTCGGACCCGTGACTGCCTTGATGGTGAGCCCTCCGACTACCGAAGACAAGACCAGATTGGCCCCCAGGGAGAGGTCGAAGAATCCTGCACCGAGCAGCATCGCCATACCCAGAGCGAGGAGCAGCGCCTGAGTACTCGAGAGCAAGAGTGATTCGACGGCGCGAGGGCTGGCGAACAGGCCATTCGACAGAGCGATGAAAACAAGCACCAACACGATGTCGAGGACGAAGACCCATGTGCCAGTGGTACTGAAGAGCCGCTGCAAGGGAGTCTGGGCTTTGACCGATCGAAGGTCGAGGTCGACTTGCACCTCAGAGGTTGACTGTGCCATTACGCGGCCTGTTCCTTTCCGAAGCCCACCATGGTGGCGACGACGTCCGGCACGGTGAGCCCGCTTGCCGGTGCGTCCATGACGGTAGACCCGCGCCACAGCACGGTGACCCGATCAGCAACCTTGAGAATGCGCGGCAAGTCGTGCGACACGACGAGGACACCGAGCCCGCGGGCGGCTACGGTGCGCATCAGCTCGCAGACGATTTCACTCTGTCGAGCACCCAGCGCAGCCGTCGGCTCGTCCATCAGGATCGCCGTGTGGCCCCACATCACGGCGCGGGCAACTGCAACGCCCTGCTTCTGTCCGCCGGAGAGGTCGGAGACGTCGACCTTCAGCGACGGAAGTTTGATCGACAGCTCGCGGAGTGCCACATCAGCACGCTCAGTCATTTCCTTTCGCGCGATCACGCCGAGCTTGCCGAGAATTCCGCGCGTAAACACCTCGTGGCCGAGGAACATGTTGTCGACGACGGAGAGATCCGGGGCGAGGGAGAGGTCTTGGTGGACAGCCTCAACACCCGCGGCCTGCGCGTCACGGATCGACGTGAAGTGGACGGGCTGATCTCCGACGATGAACTCACCTTCGTCGGGCACGATGAGGCCGAGCAGCGTCTTGAGAAAAGTCGACTTTCCGGCGCCGTTGTCGCCGACGAGGGCAACCACTTCTCCGGCTCCGACGGTGACGCTGGCATCCGTGAGCGCCTGGACATGACCGAAGCGCTTGGCGACGTGTAAGCCCGCGATCGCGGTCGTAGATTTTTGGCTGGCTGCGTCGTGCATCGGCCTACCTCCTCGTTGAGAATTCGTGACGCCAAATGTATACGGGCGTTAACGTTTCGCTAAATGTACAAGAGCGATAACATTTGCACAAGCCCCAGAATCCTAACGATCTACGGAGAGCCAGTGAATGAGCCAGCAACCGTGCGCGGGCCGTACAGAAACGGCATCGAACGCCGCGCAGAGATCATCGCCAAGGCGAGCGAAGTCTTCGGAACCTATGGCTACGTAGCGGGTTCGCTCCGCCAGATCGCCACAGAGGTGGGCATCACCCCCGCCGCAATCACCAGACACTTCGACAGCAAAGAAGATCTCCTCGCAGAGGTGATCCGTGCCTGGACCACCAAGTCGTCGCAGGCACTCGGACCGAGCGCGACCGGCCTGACACATTTCGAACGACTGATCAAACTCATGGAGTTCAACCACGCCCACCGTGGATTCCTCGAGTTGTTCCTCACGCTGAGCACGGAAGCATCCAACCCCGACCACCCCGCCCGCCGATTTATCACAGAGCGTTATGAGCAGACCCTCACGAACTTCATGAGCAACCTCGGGCTCGCAGTGAGATCAGGGGCAGCCAAGGCAATGACACCATCAGAGATCGAAGCCGAATCTCGCGAAGTCATCGCTATGATGGACGGCCTCGAGATTCAGTGGCTACTCAACCCCGAAGTAGACCTCCTCGGCCTGTTCGCGAGCTACATCCGAAGAACGCTCGAGCGGTGGCGAGCCCCCGCACTCCGCTCAACGCCGTAGTAATTCGATTTCATCGCTTTATAGCCAGCACCCTGTCTACAGCCATTGCGGCCGCGCCAAGCACCGCAGAGTTCGTTGATGGGTCGGACTGGGCGATCTCGAGGCGCTGGGTTGCCAGCGGCATCGACCGCGCGTAGACGACCTCCCGCACACCAGCGAGCAGGTGATCCCCCGCCCGCGACAGCGTTCCCCCCACAACGATCAACGAGGGGTTGAACAGGCTGACACACGTCGCCAGCACCTCTCCCATGTCGCGGCCCGCCTGCCGAACCAGCTGAATCGCCTCGATGTCGCCACTGCGCACCAGATCGACGACGTCGCTCGTCGTATTGGCATCTCGGCCCAGCTCACGCAGTGCGGCAGCGAGGGCCGGCCCACTTGCGACAGCCTCAAGGCACCCGCGATTGCCACAGTGACAGGGGACATCAACGTCACGCCTGAGCGGAACGTGACCGATGTCGCCGGCGATGCCCTGCTCCCCACGGTGCAATCTGTCGCCGCTGATGATGCCAACGCCGATCCCTGTGGCGATCTTCGCAAATAGGAGGTTGCCCGACTCCTTCGGCCGAGCCTGATGCTCCCCCACAGCCATCATGTTGACGTCTTTTTCGACGACAACAGGGATGTCGTAGTGCTTGTGTAGCCACGCCGCTGAATCAAAGTCCGCCCACCGGGGCATGATTGGCGGGTTGATGGGGCGGCCTGTGCTGTGTTCGATCGGTGCTGCGAGCCCTATGCCGATAGCTGCGATGTCGGCAACAGGGATCTGAACGGATGCCGCGAGTGAGCGCGATTCGTCGACGAGCCAGCGCATGGTCTTCTCGGGCTCATCGTCGATCTGGACCCCTGTTGATGTCTCGGCAAGCACCCGCCCGAGTAGATCAACGAGAGCGAGTCGTGCGTGACTTGCACCAATGTCTGCTGCGAGCACTACCCGCGATCGTGGCCGAAGCGCGACCCTGCTCGATGGCCTTCCACCGGTGTAAATGGCGTCGACTTCTTCCTCGACATAGCCATGTTTAATCAATTCGTCGATACGGATGCCCGCGGTCGATCTGGCGACGCCACACAACTCTGCGAGGCGGGCTCGGGTGCGGGGGTTCCCGTCACGGAGCGTCTGGAGCAGCTCCATCGCTGCCGTCGACGGAGCGTGAGCCTTGCCCCTAGAGGCCATGTCTGAAGCCATGCGTCACAGTAAAACATCCATTCAGTCGGCTGAACACGTATTACAAGTTCTTTCGACAAAAGTTTGTCATAAATCTTCGCCACTTAGTTTGACTATCGACATAATTCTCTTCTATGGTCGAATTCGCACCCAACGAAGTGAGCTCACAATGACGTACACCACAGCCCAGCCGCAGCTCCGCGCTGCAATCATCGGCTCCGGATTCATGGGGAGCACACACGCCTCCGCGATCCGCGCAGCCGGCGGGCAGGTGAAGGCGGTACTGGCCTCACGCGAGGGCGCACAGGAGAACGCAAAGCGGGCCACGGGAGCCGAGTTCGTGAGCACCTCACTCACCGAGATCCTCGGGCGTCACGACATTGATGTCGTCCACGTCTGCACCCCCAACGCGAGCCACGAAGAGTTCGCAATCCGCGCTCTCGCAGCAGGCAAGGCCATCGTCTGCGAGAAGCCGCTCTCGACGAGCTCGGAATCGACAGGCCACATCCTCACCGCCGCAGAAGCAGCAGGCCAGATCGGCACGGTTCCCTTCGTCTACCGCTTCCACCCGATGATTCGGGAGCTTCGCGCTCGCATCGTCCGCGGTGACCTCGGCCTGCCGAGCGTCGTACACGGCGGCTACCTGCAAGACTGGCTCACCTCATCCGACGACAGCAACTGGCGCGTAGGCGCGGAGCAGGGCGGCACCTCGCGCGCATTCGCCGACATCGGCTCCCACTGGTTTGATCTCTTCGAATTCGTCACGGGCGACCACGTCACCCGCCTATCCGCACAGATCTCAACCGTCATCTCCGAGCGCGGTGGAAGCCCCGTAAGCACAGAAGACGCGGCAAGCGTGCAGTTCCGCACCGCCGGCGGGATGCTCGGAACGATGGTCGTCTCGCAGGTCTCGGCCGGCAGAAAGAACCGCCTCCACCTCGAAATCTCAGGCACGGAGACAAGCTTCGCCTTCGACCAAGAGAACCCCGAAAAGCTGTGGCTCGGCAAACTCACCGGCTCAATCGACCTGCCCCGCGACCCCGGCAACCTCACCGCCGATGCTGCGCGGCTCAGCTTCCTCCCCGCTGGACACCCGCAGGGCTACCAGGATGCATTCACCGCATTCGTGCGCGATAGCTACAGCTTCATTGCAGATCCCACCGCATCCGGCGACATCGCCGAAGCAACACCCACGCTTGCCGCGGGGCACCGTGCAGCAGTTCTCTGCGACGCCGTGCTCGCATCCGCGCGGCGCGACGGCGAATGGGTCGACCCCACAGATTCGCCACAGAATTCCGAGCCTGCAGCATGACAGCGCAGCAGACCCGGACAACCCGGTCGCCACTCGGCGACCACCCGCACACCAATGGAAGGCGCACACAATGAAGTACGCAAGCAAAGCCGGCCTAGCGTTGCTAGCAGTGTCCTCACTGGCCCTCGTCGGATGCTCCGGCGACCAGGGAGGCGGCACCGACACGGGTGCTGAAGGAAGCGGCAACATCGCCGTGGTCCTGAAGACCGCCAGCAACCAGTTCTGGGCAACCATGCAGGACGGCGCAGAGGCCGCAGGAAGTGACGCCGGCGTGAAGGTCACCGTGCAGTCAGGAACCGCTGAGGACAGCGTCGACGAGCAGACAACACTGCTTCAGACGCTCGCCGGCAGCGACTACTCCTGCTTCGCGGTCGCCCCGATCACAGGAACCAACCTCAACCAGCCGCTCGCCAGTGTCAGCCAGGCTGGCATCCCGATCGTTAACCTTGACTCGGCAATCGACGCAGACGCCGCAAAGGCTTCTGGCATCGAGATCGCCTCGTTCATCGCATCGAACAACTCCGACGCAGGCAAGCAGGCTGGTGAGTTCATGGCTGAGAAGCTCGGCGACGGCGCAAAGGTTGCCGTCATCGGCGGCATCCCCGGCGATGCCAACAGTGCTGCCCGCACCGGCGGATTCACCGACGCTGCCACGGCTGCCGGCCTCACCATTGTTCAGGAGGTGAACGCTGACTGGGACCGCGAGAAGGCACTCGACGCAGCAACGACCATCCTGCGTGCCAACCCCGACCTCGGTGGCTTCTACGCCGCTAACGACGGAATGGCGCTCGGAATCGTTCAGGCGGGCCAGAACGAGGGACGCACCGACCTCATCATCATCGGCACCGACGGCAACAAGGACGCGATCGAGTCGATCGAGGCCGGCGGACTCAGCGCAACCGTGTCACAGTACCCCTACGCAGTCGGAACACTCGGTGTCGACGCGTGCCGCGCACTGATCAGCGGAGCAACCGTTCCCGCCCAGGTCGACGCTCCCATCGCGCTTGTCTCTGCAGACAACGCAACCGAGGCTCTGGCGTCATACCCGAAGCCCTTCCAGGAGTATGACAACCCCTTCCTGGACCTCATCAAGAAGTAGCATTTCGACGCACGGTCTCGGGGTGCGGAACACTCCCACACCCCGAGACCACCCAACAGCATCAAGGAGAAGAGCCGAAGCTCATGACAATCAGAACTGAAACATCAGGTCAAGGCCTGATCACCCGGCTCGGGCTCGACCCTCGGACATGGAGCATGGGAACGGTTGCCAAGTGGGCCCCCGTACTTGCCCTGATCGCGCTGGTTATCGTCGGCGCAATCACATCGCCAATATTCCTCAGCTCGGGCAACATCCGCTCCATCCTTCTCGCATCAGCGATCATGATGATCCTGGCAATCGGCCAGACGTTCGTCATCTCGACCGCAGGAATCGACCTGTCCGTCGCCTCCATCGCCCAGCTCAGTGGCGTTGCACTCGGCGTCGTCGTCTCGTGGGGCTTCGCACCAGAGCTCGGGATGCTCGGCGCCATCGTCGTCGGCGCACTCGCCGGAGCGCTCAACGGCTTCATTGTTTCCCGTTGGAAGATCACCGACTTCGTCGCGACCCTCGGAACGTTCAGTGCCTTCACGGGCCTCACGCTCCTCATCTCAGACGCCCGCCCCCAGCTCGTGACATCAAAGACACTCATCACGATCTCGACCGGCGGTCTCGGCTTCTTGAGCAACATGCTCATCATCGCCCTCGTCGTCGCCGCCATCGCCTACGTGATCATGTTCCACACCCGCTTCGGAACGCACGTTCTCGCCGTCGGTGGAAACCGCAAAGCATCTGATGCCCTCGGCATCAGCTTCACGAAGGTCAAAATCGGCGTCTACACGATCTCCGGCATCCTCGCGGGTGTCGCCGGCATCCTGCTCGTCGCCCGCCTTGGTGCGGCAGAGCCGACCGCAGGTTCGGCCTATCAGCTCACCTCGATTGCGGCGGCTGTGCTCGGTGGCGTCAGCCTCTTCGGCGGCAAGACCAGCATCATTGGGCCGCTCATCGGAGCGATCGTGCTCACCGGAATCGTCAACCTGCTCACGATCACCGGCGTGCCCGTCTACTACCAGCCGATCGCCGTCGGTGCCGTCGTTGTGCTCGCCGCCTACCTCAGAAAGTACGAGAACTGATGAGTATCTCAACAGAATCGCTGCACGCCGCAGCGCCCCAGCAGCACGACCGACTCCTCGAAGTTAACAACCTGGAGCTTCGCTTCGGCAACGTCGTCGCCCTCGACGGCGTGACGATGCACGCGAACCGCAACGAGATCACCGCGATCATCGGCGACAACGGCGCCGGCAAGTCCAGCCTGACCAAATGCATCCTGGGCGTGTACAAGGGCAACGGGGGCGACATCCGTTTCAACGGGGAAAAGGTCGAGATGGCGAGCCCCCACGCCGCCAAGAACCTCGGCATCGAGGCCGTGTTCCAGGATCTCGCGCTCTTCGACGACCTCACCCTGTGGCAGAACATGTTCATCGGCCGGGAGCTCACCCGCGGCATTGCGCCATTCAGCATTCTGCGCCGCAAGGAGATGGTCGAGCGCTCAGACGAGCTGGTTCGCAAACTCACCGTCAACGTGCCGGATGCGCGCAGGACCGTACGAAGCATGTCCGGTGGGCAGCGTCAGGCCGTCGCGATTGCCCGCGCCGTCGCATGGGGCTCCGAGCTCGTCATCATGGACGAGCCGACCGCAGCGCTCGGTGTGCGCGAGCGTACAGAAGTAGAAGACACCATTATCGGGCTCCGTGATGAGGGGCGTTCATTCCTGCTGATCAGTCACAGCTTTGACCAGGTCATGCGTGTCGCAGACGCCGTCTGGGTCATGAGGCAGGGTCGCGCCGTCGCACACCGCCGGATCTCAGAAACGTCTGGCGAAGAACTCGTCGCACTCGTCACCGGAGCCAAAGCCGAATAGTCGACGGCACCAGCCTTCACCAGATTTAAGGAGCACCACCCGTATGTCATCTTCCAAGCCACTCGTGCTACTCAAGCCGGAACCCCAACTTCGCGATCGCATCTTTACCGCCGAGACGCTTGCCAGGTTGAATACCGCGTTTGAGGTCATCGACTACGAGGCAAATCCCGATGACGCCGACTTTCAACGCAGGCTGCCCGAAGCATTCGCTGTGGTGGGTCAGCCCGCGCTCGACACCGCGGCCCTCGAGGCGGCCACGAATCTCCACGCAATCGTCAACGTTGAAGGCAACTTCTTCCCGAACGTCGACTACGCGACCGCGTTCCGCAACGGAGTTCGCGTGCTCGGATGCGGCACCGCCTACTCCCAGGCCGTCGCCGAATACTCCGTCGGGCTCGCGCTCGATATCGCCCGCAGCATTACCCGCGAGGACCGCGCAGCGCGCTCCGGCAGTGAAGGGCTCGTATCGGAGAGCACGGGCGACTCGATCCTGCTGCGGCGCGCATCCGTCGGCCTGGTGGGTTTCGGCAACCTAGGGCGCGCCACCAAGGCGCTGCTCGAACCGTTCGACAACACGGTGCGGGTCTTTGACCCGTGGCTGCCGACCGCGATTCTCGAAGACGCCGGCGTCATCCCGTCGACGCTCGAGGAGACGCTCTCGCAGAGCACATTCGTGTTCGTCTTCGCGACGGCGACGGCAGAGAGCGAGCACCTGCTCAACGCAGAGATGCTCTCGCTCCTTCCCGACGGCGCACGACTCATTCTTGTGAGCCGGGCCGCTGTCGTCGACTACGACGCCCTCTACGAGCGCCTCGCGACAGGCACCCTCCACGCCGCGATCGACGTGTGGCCGGTCGAACCGATCCCCGCCGATAGTCCCTTCCGTGGTCTCGACAACGTCGTGATCTCCGCCCACCGCGCCGGCGGCATTCCCGAAGCCTTCGAGTCGATCGGCGAGATGGTCTGCGATGACCTCGAGCTGATGAAGAATGGCCTCCCGCCCGCCCGCATGCAGCTTGCAGCCCCCGAACTGGTCGGGCGCTATCGAAACAAGCCTGTCGGGTGACCGTGCTCGGATTCACCCTCGTCAACGGCCTGCTCGCTGTCGAGTGTCATCCCGCCCACGGCTTCGTGATCTCAACAATCAGGAGAAACGGCGACGGTACGAACCTGCTGTGGATGCCAGAAGGTGCGTCGCTGGGGCCGCTCTCCGGTGAGATCGGCCCCAGCGGCATCGCCTCGATCGCCACCTTCGATGGGGGTATTCTCGCTGGCGGGTGGTTCACCATGTTCCCCACTGCGGGTCTGCCCGGCGACGACCAGACGCGATGGATGCACGGCGAAGCGGCCCGCCTCCCCTGGGAGGTCCAGACCGCCACGTCGACCTCGCTCGCGTGTGTCGTGCTGACCCGCCACTTCATTGTGCGGCGCGAAGTCGCCCTCACCTCGAACGAGGTTCGTGTCACCACAACGGCAACGAACACCTCCGGCGAGACTCAGGCGGTCACCTTCGGCGAGCATCCGTGTTTTTCCCGGTCGTTGTACTCCGGAGGCCAGCTCGAGCTGCGTGCGATAAGCGCGACCAGCACCAGCACCGCCGATATAGCCAACTCAACGCTTCGTCCCGAGAACGCGTTCGAGTGGCCCAACGCGCCACGCACCGACGGTGGCGTGCTAGACCTCGCCGCGATCCCCGTCGATGCGGACGGCAGGCACGACCACGTGGGGCTGACGATTCCCGATGGCGCTGCGGCCATCCGTGACAACAACGGCAACGGCATCGAGCTCTCCTGGGGCGCATCCAAACTGCCGCACGCGCTGCTGTGGCAGCATTTCCGCCCCGAAGGCAGCCCCTGGGCCAACGGCGATGTCTTCGCCGTCGAGCCAAGCTCCGCACCCGGGCGCACATTCTCAGAATCTGCGGCAGCAGGCGGCGTCACGACCGTTGACGCTGAAGCATCCGTGAGCTGGTGGACGTCCCTGCGCGTGGGCTGACCGACGGCATGGGCCCGTCGGGGAGACAATAGACGGGTGACCCCCGCCCAGCCGACGCTCCCCCTCTGGCCCGAGCCGACGCCCGACCACACGAGCCGCATCGTCGCCGACTCGTCAGACCGGGTCGCGTGGCTGCGCGCCCGCTCGCGCGGGATCACGGCGACGGATGTGGCGAAGCTCGCCACCGAAAATTCGGTGCGCGCCGTCGTGGCCGACAAGATGTTGGGCAGCCGCTTCTCGGGCAATACCTTCACCGATCACGGTCGCGCGCGTGAGCCCGAGATCGCCAGTTGGGTGCGCGAACGCTTCGGAATCGAACCGAGCACCGCGCTCTTTCGCTCCGCCGACAACGATCGCCACTTGGCGACGCCCGACGGTGTTATCGCGCGCGGCGGCATCGTGCACCTCTCCGAAATCAAGACGACGAGCAAGCCGTGGCGGTCGATTCCGCGCGGCTACCTGCGCCAGGTGTGGTGGCAGCAGTACGTGCTCGGGGCCGAGCGCACGCTGCTCGTGTGGGAGCAGCACGACTCCTTCGTGCCCGTCGCCGGCGACCCCCAGTGTCAGTGGATCGACCGCGACGACGATCAAATCCACATGCTCGTGCGGCTCGCCGACAGGGTGCTCGAGGCGCTCGGGGCCGTCGCGCCGCCCCTTCCGCCCTACCGGCCGGGCGGCGTGTGACATGGAGTACCTGCTCCTCCACGGGCTCGGCAGCGACCGCCGTCAGCCACTCGAGCTCGTCGGTCCCGTCGTGCCCGCCGGGGCGACCGTACACGCCCCGATGTGCGGGCACACGGAAAGTCGACACTCATCGGCGCCCCCGCTGACTTCACGCTCGACAACCTTGCCGCTGAGGCCATTACCGGCCGCAGCGGGCCCCTCACCGTGATCGGCATCTCGATGGGCTCGGCCATCGCGCTGCGCATCGCCCTCAACGGCCTGGCCAACGTCGAGCGCCTCATCCTCATCAGGCCCGCCTTCACCACCGAGCCCGTGCCCGCCAACCTCGTTGGTCTCCTCGTCGCCGGGCAGCTGCTCCACGACCACCCCGCTGCGCGAGCCGAGGAGCTGTTCAGGCGCACTCGCGCCTTCCGCGACGTCGACGCTGTGTCACCCGCCGGAGCAGAGAACCTCCTCGTGCAGTTCCGCAAACCACAGGCCCGAGAGCGCGCAATCCGGCTCATCGAAATCCCCCGCAACCGCGCCTACTCGACGGGCGAAACCACCCAGCTGGCCATGCCGACAACGATCATCGCCACACCGCGCGACCCCGTGCATCCGGTGCGCATCGCCGAGCAGTGGCACGCCGCCATCCCCAGCTCAATCCTCACCCTCGCGCCCGCCCGCGACGACGGGCTCGCCGCTCAGACCGACGCCATCAGGGCGGCCATCGCGGCCGGGCTCGGTTAATCCCCACACCCACCTCGCTCACCTCACCTCTCAGAAAGGTCCCCGTACCAAATGAAGGAAAAGCTGCCAGAAACGATGCGCGCCGCGGTGATCGACGGCCTGGGAGGGCCAGAAGTCCTTCATTTGGTACGGGCGCCGCTGCCCTCACCCCAATCAGGCGAAGTTCTTGTGAGGGTGCGCTCCGCCGCTCTCAACCCCATCGACACTAAGACCCGGGCCGGTAAGGGCGCCAGCGGCGGCATCACGTCATACCCGCTCACCCTCGGCAACGACTTCTCGGGCACCGTCGTGCAGGCAATCGACGACGAGCACCCCTTGCAGCCGGGCACCGAGGTGTATGGCATGCTCAGCGTTCCGCTGACGGGCGGCAGCTACGCCGAATACGCGGCCGTGCCCATCACCGCCGTCGGGCCCATCCCCCACAACCTTCGCGTCGAGGATGCTGCGGCCGTGCCCCTCGCCGCCCTCACCGCCCAGGGCGCGCTGCGCGAGGGCGGGGTCACCGCCGCGAGCCGCGTGCTCATCCACGCCGGGGCCGGCGGCGTCGGGCACTTCGCCGTGCAGCTCGCCGCAATTGCGGGCGCCGAGGTCATCACGACTGCGTCGGCCCGCAACGCCGACTGGCTGCGCTCGCTCGGCGCTGAGCAGGTCATCGACTACCGCGAAACCCGCTTCGAAGACGCGCTCGACGGCATCGACGTCGTCATCGACCTCATCGGAAACGTGCACGACTACACCGCGACCCGCTCGCTGCGCGTGCTGCGCCCCGGCGGCACAATCGTCAACGTTCCCACCCGCAGCTGGCCCACGATGGCCGAAGAAGCTGAGGCGGCCGGGGTGCGCGCCACCGGCTACAGGGTGACCCCGGATGCTGCGAATCTTGCCGAGATCACCGCCCTGATAGAAGAGGGTCGGCTGACGGTGAACATCGACGCGCGGTTCCCGCTCGAGCAGATCGCCGAAGCACACCGGCTGCTCGAAGAGGGGCACACCCGCGGCAAAATCGTCATCGACGTGGGCTGAGCCGCCGTTCGCTGAGCCTGTCGAAGCGCGGGCCGCGCGGTTCGCACAGACGGCTAGAGCACAAACTCCCGCACGAAGTCGTCGTGCCACTCGGCGCCGACCAGAAAACGCTTAGTGCCCACGAGGGCGAAGCCGCTCTTCTCGTAGAAACGGTTCGCTCGCGCATTCTGCTGGTTCACACCCAGCCAGACGGATGCTGCGCCAGCGTCTCGCGCGGCACCCACGGTCGCCTGCATGAGTTGTGTGGCGATGCCGCTGCCGTGCGCGTCGGGCCGCACATAGATCTTGCTCAGCTCGGCGGTCGGGCGCAGCGAGACCGCGCCGGCAACATCGGGGTCGTGCGGCTCACCGTGGACGAGCATTGTGTAGCCGTTAATGAGCACAGCGCCCTCAAGCCGCTCGCCCGCATCCCACACGAAGAGTTGGCGCGCCGGGTCGGCGAGGTAGTCGGCGAAGCGCTGCTCTGAGAGGTGCAGGGTGATGAACTCGGCAACGTCGGCCTCGCTCGTGCCGGGCGGGCAGGCCAGGGCGAACGTGGCCGCCGCGACCTCGTGAAGCGCCGCAGCATCCGCCGCCGTTGCTTGCCTGATCTCGCCCATTGCTCCCCGACCGTGGCGCCGCACAGCGCCCGCTGCGACAACTTTAGTCGGCGACAGGCTCACGTTGCGGTGGCACCGCGAGAATGACCGGCGTGCGGCGTGAGCCGGCACGCTGCGCGACGAACAGCCCGAGGAGCATCGTCGCCCCACCCAGCATCTCGGCCGCATTGGGCTGCTCACCCAGCAGGATCCAGGCCGCGGCGATGCCGGCGACGGGCGCGAGCAGCACCCACGGCACGACCGCCGAAGACGGGTACTTTGCCAACAGTGTGTTGAAGATTGCATAACCGGCGAGCCCGCTGAGCAGAGCTGAGTAGGCGGTCGACACGACTGACTCCCACGAGAATGACAGCAGCGCCTGCCCCACAGCGGCTGGCCCGTCGAACAGCAGTGACAGTGCCAGCAGGGGCACGGGCACGACGAGGGCCGACCACACCGTGATGCCCAAGCCGTCTCTAAAACCAACACCACCCCGGATGCCCGAGGCACGCGAGATCACGTTGCCGACGGCCCACGAGAGCGCGGCAAGAAGGCAGAGCACGAATGCCAGCAGGGTGACATGCCCCTCCCGGCCCACCGCCACGACGGCGAGCCCGATCGAGCCGAGGATTGCCCCGACAAACTGGGCTGACGCCGGGATCTCGCGCAGCGCACCCGCCGCAATCAGCATCGTGAAAATCACCTGAGCCTGCATCATGAGGGCGGCAAGGCCGGGCGGCATGCCCAGCGCGATCGACACATAGAGAAAGCTGAACTGGCCGAGCGACATGAACACGCCAACGCCGACGATAAAACGCCACGGCACATCGGGTTTGCGCACGAAGAAGATTGCGGGGACCAGGATGACCGCAAAGCGAAGGGCGGCGAAAAGCAGCGGAGGCACCCCGTGCATCCCCCAGTCGATGACGACAAAATTGACGCCCCACACGGTGGCGACGAGGGCGGCGAGGATGCTGTCACGGTTGGTCACGTGTCAATCTTCAGCGCAAAGCTCACCATAAAAAAGCAACCATGTTTTAGGTGAATCATGTAGTGTCGCTTCATGATTGATGTCGCGTCGCTGACCTCTCTGAGAGCGATCGAAACCCATGGATCGGTGAGCGCCGCGGCCGCAGCACTCGGCTTCACCCCCAGCGCCATCTCGCAGCAGGTCAAGCGGCTCGAGCGCGACATCGGCGCGGCGCTGCTCGAACGCGTGGGGCGCGGGGTCGTGCTCACCGGGCGCGGGCGCCACCTCGCCCGCGAAGGCGGCCTACTCCTTGCCCACCTCGAAGAGCTCGAAGCCGGGCTCCACCGTCACGGCGGCGACGCCGCAGGCGAGCTTCGCATCGCGGCATTCTCGACCGCCACTCGCGGGCTCATCGCGCCCGCTGTGAAGGCCGCCGCCACCGCACACCCCGACCTCGTTCTCACCATCACAGAACGCGAACCGTGGGATGCCATCGACCTCGTCGCGCGCGGAGGAACCGACATCGCCGTGGTCCACAACTGGGGCGACATCCCCCTCGACATCCCCGGTCACCTCGTGCGCACAACCATCACAACCGACATCGCCGACGTCGTGATGCTGGCCGAGCATCCCCTCGCCCACAACTCAAGCGTGAGCCCCGCCGAGCTTCTCAGCGAAGGGTGGATCGCCACACCAGAGGGCACCATCTGCCGTCAATGGCTACGCCGGATGCACGACGGAACCGGCCAGCTGCCCCGCATCGCCCACGAATCGATGGAGTTTGACTCGCAGATCGCGCTCGTCGCGGCGGGGCTCGGAATCGCGCTAATCCCTCGACTCGGCCGACATCCCCTACCCTCGGGGGTCGTCGCCGTTCCCACAATCGACCCGGTCTCTTCGCGCACCATAACCGCCCTCCACAGGCACAGTATGGCTGCGTCTCCCGCGGTAGACGTCGTGCTCGCCGCGCTCAGCGCTGCAGCGCACAAAAAAGAAGGGCCCGCCGAAGCGGGCCCCTCTATTCACAAAATTTAGATCGCGTTGACGTCGACCGGGATGCCCGGGCCGAACGTGGTCGTGACCGTCGCCTTCGCAACGTAGCGGCCCTTCGCCGAGCTCGGCTTGAGGCGGATGACCTCGTCGAGGGCAGCCTTCAGGTTCTCGTTCAGCTTGTCCTCATCGAACGACGACTTGCCCACGATGAAGTGGACGTTGGCGTGCTTGTCGACGCGGAACTCGATCTTTCCACCCTTGATCTCGGTGACGGCCTTCGCCGTGTCCGGGGTGACCGTTCCGGTCTTCGGGTTCGGCATGAGGCCACGCGGACCCAGAACCTTACCGAGGCGACCGACCTTGCCCATGAACTCGGGCGTCGAAACGGCCGAGTCGAAGTTGGTCCAGCCAGCGGCGACCTTCTCGATGAGCTCGTCGCCACCGACCTCGTCGGCGCCGGCAGCGATGGCCGCCTCAGCCGCGGGGCCCGTCGCGAACACGATGACGCGGGCGGTCTTGCCCGTGCCGTGCGGCAGGTTGACGGTGCCGCGCACCATCTGGTCGGCCTTACGCGGGTCGACGTTCAGCTTGAGCGCGACCTCGACGGTCGAGTCGAACTTCTTCGAACCGGTCTCGCGGGCCAGTGCGACGGCCTCGCTGGGCGCGTAGAAGCGGCCCTCTTCGATCTTCTCTGCTGCGGCCCGGTAGGCCTTTGACTTCTGTGCCATGGTGATTCTCCTAAAAGTGAGTTCGTGGTAGCGAGCCAGGCGGGCTCTTCCACTGATGGCGGCGCTTACGTCCGCCGAAGCTGGTCTCGACTACGCGTCGACCGTGATGCCCATCGAACGGGCGGTTCCCGCGATGATCTTCGAGGCGGCCTCGATGTCGTTCGCGTTCAGGTCGGCCATCTTCTGCTCGGCGATCGCGCGGACCTGGTCCTGCGTGAGCTTCGCAACCTTGACGGTGTGCGGGGTGCCGGAGCCCTTCGCAACGCCGGCAGCCTTCTTGATGAGCTCCGCGGCGGGCGGGGTCTTCAGGATGAACGTGAACGAGCGGTCCTCGTAGACGGTGATCTCGACCGGGATGACGTTGCCGCGCTGCGACTCGGTCGCCGCGTTGTACGCCTTGCAGAACTCCATGATGTTCACGCCGTGCTGACCCAGAGCCGGGCCGATGGGCGGGGCGGGGTTGGCGGCGCCGGCCTGGATCTGAAGCTTGATCAGACCCGTAACCTTCTTCTTCGGTGCCATTGTTTCCTTCTTTCTGATTCGAGCATCCGTTGCCGGCTGCTCTTCCGCCTGCTCGGCCTTTCCGAGCTGCGGTGGCTTGTATTGGGTTTCGAGACGGCCCTAGCGGGCCTCCTCAACCTTGCAGCTTCGCTACAACTTCGTGACCTGATCGAAGCTGAGCTCGACCGGGGTCTCGCGCTCGAACAGCGACACGAGCACCGTGAGCTTGCCGCTCTCGGGCTTGATCTCGCTGATCGAACCGGGAAGACCCGCGAACGAGCCCTCCTTGATGGTGATGGTCTCGCCGACCTCGAAGTCGACCTCCTGCGGGATGGACCGCTGCATGGCCTTGCCGCCCTTGCCGCCAGCCTTCGCAGGCGCCTCGACGACCTGCACGAGGCTCTTCAACATGTTGAAGGCCTCCTCGAAACGCAGCGGCGTCGGGTTGTGGGCGTTGCCCACGAAGCCGGTGACGCCGGGCGTGTGGCGCACGACAGACCAGCTGTCCTCGTTGAGATCCATACGCACCAGCACGTAGCCGGGGATGCGCACGCGCGTCACCAGCTTGCGCTGGCCGTTCTTGATCTCGACGACATCCTCCATCGGAACCTCGACCTGGAAGACGTAGTCCTCCATGGTCATGCTCACGCGACGGTTCTCGATGTTCGACTTCACGCGCTTCTCGAAGCCGGCGTAGGAGTGGATGACGTACCACTTGCCCGGCAGGGTGCGCAGCTCGGCACGGAACTCCTGATACGGGTCGACCTCGGTCTCCTCCTCGGCCGCGGCATCCGCATCCGACTCAGCAGCCGCCTCAGTGGATTCGGCAGGCTTGGTGGCGCCGGCAGGCTCCGTGCCGGCCTGCGCGTCAAGCGCGGCAGACAGCACAGACTCGACATCGCCGTCCTCGACGTGCATGGCACGCTCCTCGGCGGGCTTCACCGACTCGACCTCGTCGGCCAGCACATCACCCTCGAGCTCCTCGTCTTCGAAAGACGACTGCTCTGCAGTCGCAGAGAGGTCGATCTGCTCCTCGGGCGAAAGCTCGCCGCCGTCGCGTTGTGTGTCAGGCACTGATTCTCATTCCGTTTTGATTCTCACAGCAATCCGACGCATCGGCGCCGGCAGGGCTTGCAGCCGTCGGGCTACAGCATCGACCCGTCGCCGAATACGTTCGCCACCAACCAGCCGAACAGCAGGTCGAGCCCCGAGACGAAGGCCATCATGATGACCACGAACACGAGCACGACCGCGGTGTAGCTGAACAGCTCCTTGCGGGTGGGGGTGACGACCTTCTTCAGCTCGGCGACGACCTGGCGCAGGAACAGGGCAAGGCGGCCAAACGGGCCACGGCGAACCGCACGCTCCGTCTTGGCGTTGGCGACGACATCCTCACTCGGCTGCTCGTCGATACCTTTACTCGCCACTGTCATTACCTTCCGGACATCGGCCGAACGGTCAGAGGACCGGTCGGTTTCCCACCCAACGCCGCTGCATCAGCGACGCTGTTCTCTAGCGATGCAGGCCCGGCCGAAAATGCCGGACGGGCCCACGTTGTTCACGCTGCAGGGCGGACAGGACTCGAACCTGCAACCTGCGGTTTTGGAGACCGCTGCTCTACCAATTGAGCCACCGCCCTTCGGAGCGGAACCGCACAAGCTCTCCCGCGCTTCAAGGACTGGGTCTGCTGCCAGAAATGGGCATAGAAAAGCTTGGCAGATTTCAACTACCGACGTCCAGTGTAGGTCACGCCAACAGGGCTGTAAAGCTGAGCGGATGCCGCGCGCGACACCCCTGCCGAGACATCCGCTGTTCTATTACGCTGGAGACGTGACCACACCTCCTGGAATCTCCCCCCGAATCGCCGCCATCGCCGAGTCAGCAACCCTCAAGGTCGACTCCAAGGCGAAGGCGCTTCAGGCTGAAGGCCGCGACGTCATCAGCTACGCGGCAGGCGAACCCGACTTCGCGACGCCCGCGCACGTCGTGGAGGCCGCATCCGCCGCCGTCCTCGACCCCAAGAACTACCGCTACACGCAGGCCGTCGGACTGCCCGCACTGCGCGAAGCCATCGCCGAGAAGACCCACCGCGACAGCGGGCTGAAGGTCGACGCGAGCCAGGTCATCGTCACCAACGGCGGCAAGCAGGGCGTCTACCAGGCCTTCGCCACCGTCGTCGGGCCGGGCGACGAGGTGCTGCTGCCCGCCCCCTACTGGACCACCTACCCCGAGGTCGTCAAGCTGGCCGGCGGCGTGCCCGTCGAGGTCTTCGCGGGCGTCGACCAGGAGTACAAGGTCACCGTCGAGCAGCTCGAAGCGGCGCGCACCGAACGCACCAAGGTGCTGCTGTTCGTCTCTCCGTCGAACCCGACCGGTGCCGTCTACACGCCGGAGGAGACGAAGGCGATCGGTGAGTGGGCACTCGAGCACGGCCTGTGGGTCATCAGCGACGAGATCTACCAGAACCTGGTCTACGACGGCTCAGCCCACGCGACATCGATCGTCGAGGCCGTGCCCGCGCTGGCCGACAACACCATCCTCGTCAACGGCGTCGCCAAGAGCTACGCGATGACCGGATGGCGCCTCGGCTGGATGGTCGGCCCCACCCGCGCCATCAAGGGCGCCGCGAACCTGCAGTCGCACCTGTCGTCGAACGTGTCGAACATCTCGCAGCACGCCGCCATCGCAGCCCTCACCGGCCCGCAGGACGACGTGCTGGCGATGCGCGACGCGTTCCACCGCCGCCGCGACCTGATCGTCTCCGAGTTGAACAAGATCCCCGGCATGGTCACGCCGACACCCGAGGGCGCCTTCTACGTGTACCCGGATGTCCATGGCCTGCTGAATCGCGAATGGGGCGGCGTCACCCCCACCACATCGCTGGAGCTCGCCGACCTCATCCTCGAGCAGGCCGAGGTCGCCGTCGTGCCCGGCGAGGCGTTCGGCCCGAGCGGATACATCCGGCTCTCCTACGCGCTCGGCGACGAGCCGCTGCTCGAGGGCGTGCGCCGGCTGCAGCGCCTCTTCGGGTAGCCCCGCGGCACGCGCACCTCTGGAGCTCTCGCTGGGTTCGGCGGTGAGTTGCCTCTAAGTGCTGCTCTTTGCGCATCCGAAGAGCATCTTGCGGCAACTCATCGCCCTGTGGACAAGTCGCGCGGCGAAATCGCGTTCTCGGGCATCCTGAACGGCATGCCTGCCCGCGTGCCTCTACCTCCACAACTCCGCTCCGCTCCCTTCGCTGTGGGTGTCGGCCGCACCCACGGCCTCGGCGCAGGGCGGATGCGAGGCCCCGATCTGTTGTCACCGTTTCGTGGCGTGCGTGTGGCATCCGAGGCTCGCACCCTCCACGAGTTGTGCCTCGTATATGCGCAGCGGATGCCACCCCATGCGTTCTTCAGCGGGATCACGGCGGCCGTCATCATGGGGATTCCGCTCCCCCACCATCTGGAACGGTCGCGACTACTTCATGTCGCGGTGCCAGCGCCGCACCGAGCGGTCAGAGGACGCGGCATCCGCGGATCGACGGTGCGGCTGGGCGCTGACGACATTCGCGAGTGGAGGGGTCTCAGGATCAGCAGTCCGAGCCGCGTCTGGTGCGAGCTCGCCCAAGTGCTTTCCGTGCCCGACCTTGTTGCGGCGGGCGACTTCCTCATCCAGTGGCGCCTGCCATCGACCACCAAGGAGGCGCTTGCGAGGGCGGTCGATGAGTATGCCGGGCGAAGGGGGCGCCCAGCGATGCGGGAGGCGATCGGGCACCTCGACGATCGCTCTGAGTCGCGCCCCGAGTCCATAGTGAGGGTCGCTCTCGCCGGGGGCGGCGTCGACGGCTTCATCCCGAATCAGTGGGTCACCACCTCGGGTGGGCACCGCTGCCGCATCGACCTCGCCATCCCCGGCCGCAAGCTCGCGATCGAATATCAGGGCGAGCATCACAACGACTCGAAGCAGTTTCACGACGACATGACAAGGCGATCACGCCTCGAGGCGGACGGCTGGGCCGTCATGTTCATTGGCGCGGGGGATCTCGACGATCCTGCCGAACTGCTGCAGCGCATCCGCCGAATGCTCGACTCTCGGCCACACGCCCGGTGAGTTGCCTCTAAGTGCTGTTCCTCGTGCCTTTGAAGAGCACTTAGAGGCAACTCAGGGAGTCTTGCCATCTCAGCGGGCCTCGAGCCCGCGCGCCAGCCAGGCCGGGGCGACTAGAGCAGCTTGCGCTCCAGGGCCCAGGCCGTGAGTTCGTGGCGTGACGAGAGCTGCAGTTTGCGCAGCACCGCCGAGACATGCGTCTCGACCGTCTTGACGGAGATGAACAGCTCGGTCGCGACCTCCTTGTAGGCGTAGCCGCGCGCGATGAGCCGCATGACCTCGCGTTCGCGGGCGCTCAGCCGGTCGAGTTCTTCGTCACTCGCCGCCTGCTCGCCTGCGACCGCACCGAAGGCGTCGAGCACGAAACCGGCGAGCTTCGGCGAGAAGACGGCGTCTCCACCGGCGACGGATGCCACGGCTCGGCTGACCTCTTCGCCCGAGCTGCCCTTCGTGATGTAGCCGCGGGCGCCCGCGCGGATGACGCCGACGACATCCTCGGCCGAGTCACTGACGCTGAGGGCGAGGAAGCGCACGCTGTCGAGCAGTGCGGCACTGCGGCGCAGCACCTCCGCCCCTCCGCCGCCCGCACCACCGGGGAGGTGCACGTCGAGCAGCACCACGTCGGGCCGCAGCTCGGCGACGGCCGCAAC
The DNA here is from genome assembly GCF_006716125.1 of Homoserinimonas aerilata. Lineage (NCBI taxonomy): Bacteria > Bacillati > Actinomycetota > Actinomycetes > Micrococcales > Microbacteriaceae > Homoserinimonas > Homoserinimonas aerilata. Next base: position 2,084,599 of record NZ_VFOM01000001.1, read on the forward strand.
CGCGGTGTCGACGTCGGCGGCCTCGCCGAGCACCTCGATCGCGGGGTCGAGGGATGCCTTCAGTCCCGACCTGAAGATCGAGTGGTCGTCCACTATGACGATGCGGGTCATCCGCTGCTCCTCATCTGCGCCGACCATCACTGGCCGGCCTCGCCGAGGTGCAACCGCACCTCTGTTCCGCCGCCGGCGCCCGGCCGCACGGTTGCGGTGCCGCCGGCGCGCTGCATCCGCCCGATGATCGATTCACGCACACCCAGCCGGTCGGCCGGCAGCGCGTCGAGGTCGATTCCGGGTCCGCGGTCGCGCACGAACACGTCGACGCCGGATGCGGAGCTCTCCACATACACGGAGACCTCGCCGCCGGCATGGCGCGCCGCGTTGAGCATCGCCTCTCGTGCCGCGCCGACCAGGGCGGTGCTCGCGCCGACCGATTCGCCGGCGACGACGACGTCGATGCGGGCCGGGTATTCGAGTTCGATCGCGGCGGCGACATCGCGCAGCTCCTGAGCGAGGTCGACGGTGACGGGGTTGCTGCCGGCGAACAGCCAGTCGCGCAGCTCGCGCTCCTGGGCGCGGGCGAGCCGGCCGACGTCGCTGGAGGCGCCCGCGCGGTTCTGGATGAGGGCGAGCGTCTGCAGCACCGAGTCGTGCAGGTGCGCGGCGATCTCGGCCCGCTGCTCCTCGCGCACCCTCCCGGCCCGCTCTGCCATGAGTTCGGTCCAGAGCTTCACGACGAACGGCGCGAGTGCCACACCGAGGCCGAGCACGAGCATGCCGATGGCGAGCACTGCGGTGACGGCATCGGGCCGACCGCCGCCGGAGAACAGCAGCAGCACGCCTCCCAGCAGGAACGCGAGCACCGCGAAGCCGCGCACCAGCACCACGTAGCGGGCCGAGCGCAAGGGGTCGGCGTCGTCGAACGCGAGGCTCCACGCGGCGGCCCCGCCGATGAGAACGATGGCGAAGGTGACCGGGGTGAGCGTGCTCGCGCCGCTGTTGGCGAGGATGACGCCGATGGCGGTGACGACGGCACCCGCAGAGAGCAGGATGGCGGCGACGGGGACCTTCCTGCGGGCATCCGGTGTCGCATCCGCATCGGAACCGGCTTCGACTGCGGCCTGCTCGAGCGGGGTGAGCATCCAGACCCAGAAGTAGAAGAGGAGCCCTGCACCCCAGAAGAGGCTCGCGAGCACGAGAATGAACCGCACCCGGCGCACCGGCCACCCGAGGTGGCGCGCGAGTGCAACGCCGACGCCGCCGATGACGGCGCTGCGCGGCCGCTCGAGGGCCGGTCGGGCCAGTGCTGTGCTCACCCCTTGATCCAATCAGACGAGGAGGGCCCCAAGAGTCGATCTCAGGGTGCGTTCAGGGTGTTCCCCCATGGCGACGGATGCGCGGCGCCGCCAGCATTGAGACATGGCACACAAGACTCCCCCCACAGCAGGCGACGACACCACCTCCGGCGATGCGACCGGCACGACCGCCACCGCCGCCACCGCACCGCGCAGCAACGCCTTCTTCACCTGGATGCGCGAGCTGGGCATCGTGCGCGAGCCCGGCTGGATCGGCGGCGTCTCCGCGGGGCTCGCAACCCGCCTCCGCATCGATGTCGTTATCGTGCGTGGCCTCATTGTCGTGCTGGGGCTGGTGGGCGGACCGGCGCTGTTGCTCTATGCGGCGGCGTGGGCGCTGCTTCCGGATGCGACAGGTCGCATTCATCTGGAGGAGCTGTTCCGCGGTGTCTTCGACAAGGCGATCGCGGGCATCGGTGCGATGCTGTTGCTGTCGTTCCTGCCGTTCGCGCAGGGCTTCGGATGGTGGCAGTCGGCCGTCACGGGGCCCGGCTGGTACTTCGGCCCGTCACTGGGCGGAATCATCTGGACGATCATCGTTGTCGGCGCCATCATCTGGTTCGTCGTCTGGCTCGCTAACCGCAGCTCGGCGAAGGTCGACGGCCCCGCAGCATCCGCATCATTCACCGGCACGACGGGCACCGCGCCGGCGGCCGCCGGCGTGGCAGGAGACACCGTGAACAACCCCGGCCCCACAGCACCGCCGGCCCCACAGGCCGGCGCACCCGACGAGGCGATGGCCTCCTGGCGGGAGCAGCAGGCCGCCTGGAAGCGCGAGCATGACGCCTGGCGCCAGCAGCAGGCCGCCGATCTTCGGGCCCAGCATCAGCTGGCCGCAGCAGAGCAGCGCCGAATCAACCAGGCGTATGCGACCGAACAGCGCCGTATCGCCCAGGAGCAGGACGCGCTCACCCGGCCCAGCTCGGCTTTCACCCTGGCCGCGATCGGCCTGGCGCTGATCGCGGGAGCGGTGACGGCGCTGTGGTCGGTCGGCTTCGACTGGCAGGTCGAGTCGAAGGTGGTCGCGGCCATGAGTGCCACCCTTGCGGTGCTGGCCCTCGCGATCGTCGTCAACGGCTTCCGTGGCCGTCGCAGCGGCGGCTCGAGCGGCCTGGCGGTGCTCATCATCATCGCTCTGGTGACGACGAGCTTCTTCGGCTGGGTGCGCGGCCCGATCATCTCGAATCGCACGATCACCTGGCAGCCCACGCTGTCGCAGTCTGAGACTCGTGCCGTCATCTCAGGGGATGTCGAGCTCGACCTGAGCGACTATTTCGCGGACGACGAGAGCGGCCGCGGCACCGTTGACCTGTATGTGGTCTCCGGCGATGTCGATGTGACCCTGCCGTCGGATGCCCGCAGCCGCATCGACGTCTCCGTGCTGAGCGGCACCATTCGCAACGGCGGCGACGTATCCGACTCGGGGGGCTTCGCCAACAGTGTGGCCGAGTTCACCCCGCAGGAGGGTGAGGCCGGGCAGTCACGCGATGTGCGGGTCGAGGTCTACATCGTCTCCGGCGATGTGTCGTTCTCTCAGGCCCGCTAACCCTTCACCCACCGACCCTCAGGAGCCCTCATGAATGACAGCAACAACACCAGCGACGAGCAGCCGACGATCGTGCTCGATCAGACGACGACACCGGATGCCACCCCGACGACGGATGCGCGCCGCCCCGTGCGCACAGGAACGGTCGTGTGGGGAGTGATCCTCCTGGCGGCCGCGGGCTTCTTCGTGGCGACCCGCGTCGTGTTCCTGGATCAGCTCGACGGCTGGGCGGTTCTGGCGTGGTCTGCGATCGCGCTGGGTGCCATCTTCGTGGTGGGCGCCATCGCCGCCGCCCTGCGCCGCCGCTGAGTCCATCAACCAGCGAGCGAGTCGACGCCAGCGAGCGACTCAGTTGCGGTAGTTGGGCGCCTCCACGACCATCTGGATGTCGTGGGGGTGCGACTCCTTGAGGCCGGCCGCGGTGATGCGCACGAACTTGCCCTTCTGGCGAAGTTCGTCGATGTTGCGGGCGCCGACGTAGAACATCGACTGCCGCAGCCCGCCGAGCAGCTGATATGTGACGGATGCGACGGGGCCGCGGTAGGCGACCTTGCCTTCGATTCCTTCGGCGATGAGCTGGTCGTCGCTGGGCACATCGGCCTGGAAGTAGCGGTCCTTCGAGTAGCTGGTCTGCTTGCCGCGCGTCTGCATCGCTCCGAGGGAGCCCATGCCGCGGTACGACTTGAACTGCTTGCCGTTGACGAAGATCATGTCGCCGGGGCTTTCGTCGGTTCCGGCGAGCAGGGAGCCGAGCATGACGGTCTCGGCGCCGGCGACGAGCGCCTTGGCGATGTCGCCCGAGTACTGCAGCCCGCCGTCTGCGATGACGGGGATGCCGGCCTCGCGCGCGGCAAGGGATGCCTCGTAGACGGCGGTGACCTGGGGCACTCCGACTCCGGCGACGACGCGGGTGGTGCAGATGGAGCCGGGCCCGACGCCGACCTTGATGGCGTCGGCTCCTGCCTCGATGAGCGCCTGGGCGCCGGAGCGGGTGGCGACGTTGCCGCCGATGATGTCGATGCCGGCGAAGGCGCTGTCGGCTTTGAGCCGCTTGATGATGTCGATCTCGCCCCGCGAGTCGCCGTTGGCGGTGTCGACGACGATGACGTCGACTCCTGCGTCGGCGAGTGTGCCGGCGCGCTCCCAGGCGTCTCCGAAGAAGCCGATGGCCGCGCCAACGCGCAGGCGGCCTTCGTCATCCTTGGTCGCATAGGGGTACTGCTCGGTCTTGTCGAAGTCCTTGACGGTGATGAGCCCGGTGAGGCGACCCTCGGCGTCGACGAGCGGCAGCTTCTCGATCTTGTGCTCGGCGAAGATGGCGACCGCGGCATCCGGGTCGATTCCTGTGGGGCCGGTGATGAGCGGCAGGCGCGTCATGACGTCGCGCACGAGCGTGGTGGCCTTCTCGAACTGGGAGACGAAGCGCATGTCGCGGTTGGTGATGATGCCGACGAGGCGGCCGTCACCTTCGACGACGGGGAGGCCGGAGATGCGGAACTGGCCGCAGAGCGCGTCGACTTCGGCGACCGTCGCATCCGGTGTCGTCGTGACGGGGTTCGTGATCATGCCCGACTCTGAACGCTTCACCTTGTCGACGTAGGCGGCCTGGTCGGCGATGGAGAGGTTGCGGTGCAGGATGCCAAGCCCACCCTGACGCGCCATGGAGATCGCCATGCGACCCTCTGTGACGGTGTCCATCGCGGCGGAGATGAGGGGCGTGTTGACCCGGATGTTACGGGTCAGGCGCGAGGACGTGTCGACCTCGCTGGGGATGACGTCGGTGTGACCGGGCAGCAGCATCACGTCGTCGTAGGTGAGTCCGATGAAACCGAAGGGATCCGGCTGGTCCATTTTTCCCCTTTGTGAGAATCGCCAATGTGCCCGCATTCCGGGCGGAGGATGCCGAAGAATCTGCACTGGTTCCCGGTGATTCATCTTAACCAGTTCGCGCTGTGATGTATTCCACCGCCATAATTGCCACACCGCTTGTGACCGGGACGAAACATCCGGGTCATATTCGACAACTAACGTCAACGACGACGGCAGCCGCCCGGCGCACCCGTGCCGGTAGCGATGCTTTGGAGGTTCCGTGAGATATTCCGGCAGATCCCTGGCTCGAGAGAAGAGATGGCTGATCGTCATCCTGCTCGCCCTGATCTCTGTGATGACATTGTGGTCGGTTCCGGCCCATGCCGATGAGGTGAACGTCGACGAGTACGACTTCATCTTCAGCGGCAACGTTAAGTACAACGGCGAACCCCTCGAGGGCGTCACCCTCAATGTGAAGGGCGGCGGCTATGACGAGGATGTCGACACGGATGCCGAGGGCAAGTGGCGCATCGGCGTTCCGGAGAAGACGACGTACGAGATCACGCTGATCGAGTCGACCCTGCCTGACGGCGTCATCGTGAGCGAGGACGAGAACCAGCGGGTCACGATCAGCGAGAAGGGTGCGACGATCGAGGCCGAGTTCGGCCTGACGAACAACAAGTCGGTGAACTTCTTTCTGGGCGAGGGCGTGCGCAATGTGACGAGCGACCTCGATCGCCTGATCGAGCGCATCATCAACGGCCTCAACTTCGGCCTCATGTTGGCTTTGGCGTCGATCGGCCTGTCCTTGACGTTCGGCACGACGGGAATCTCGAACTTCGCGCACGCGGAGATGGTCACCTTCGGCGCCGTCATGGCGCTCGTCTTCGGGGTGACGTTGGCGGTTCCGATCTGGGTGGCGATCCCGATCGCCGTCGTCCTCTCGGGGGTCCTGGGATGGTTGATGGATGTGGGGATCTGGAAACCCTTGCGGCTACGCGGCCTCAGTGTGGTGCAGCTGATGATCGTCAGTATCGGGCTCTCGCTCGCGATGCGGTACATCTTCCAGTTCTTCATCGGGGGCGGCACCCAACAGCTGCCCGACTCCGGTTCCGCGAAGATCCAGCTGATCGGCCCGATCAGACTGTCGCCGACGGACATGATCAGCATGGGCGTCTCGATCGTCGTTCTGCTCGGCGTCGCATACTGGCTGCTGCGCACACGCACCGGCAAGGCGACGAGGGCGATCTCCGACAACCCGTCGCTCGCGGCGGCATCCGGCATTGACGTGCACCGTGTCGTGCGACTCATCTGGGTGCTCGGCGCTGTGCTGGCCGGCCTCTCGGGCGTGCTGTGGGCGTATTTCCGCCCCGGCATCAAGTGGGACATGGGGTGGCAGATCCTGCTGCTGATCTTCGCGGCTGTCGTGCTCGGCGGCCTCGGCACGGCCTTCGGCGCACTGCTCGGCTCGATCATCGTGGGCCTGCTCGTGGAGGTCTCCACACTGTGGGTGCCGTCAGACATCAAATACGTGGGGGCGCTCACCATTCTGATCGTGGTGCTGCTGTTCCGGCCTCAGGGCATCCTGGGGCGCAGAGAGAGGATCGGTTAGCACCATGGACTGGAATTTCATAGTAAGCAACACCGCTTCCTGGCTGCTCATGCCAGACACCATCGCCTATGCGATCGCCACCGTGGGCCTGGCCGTGCATTTCGGCTACGGGGGCCTGCTGAACTTTGGTCAGGCCGGCTTCATGGCGCTGGGCGCCTACGGTTACGCGATCTCGATCCTCAGTTTCGGTCTGCCGTGGTGGGTCGGAATCCTGGTCGGTGTCGGGGCATCCGTGATCTTCGCCTTGCTGCTGGGCCTGCCGACGCTGCGTCTGCGCGCCGACTATCTGGCGATCGCGACCATCGCGGCGGCCGAGATCGTGCGGCTGCTGTTCCAGTCGGTCATCTTCGACGAGTACACGAACTCGGCGGATGGGCTCGGCGGGTATCACGCCGGCTTCCGCGAGGCGAATCCCTTCCCTCCCGGCACCTACGGTTTCGGCCCGTGGACGTACAACGAGCAACAGCTCTGGGTACGCGTGTTCGGGCTGGCACTGCTGGCCGCCGCACTGATCGTGGTGTGGCTGCTCATGCGCAGCCCCTGGGGCCGCGTCGTCAAGGGAATCCGTGAAGACGAGGATGCTGTACGCGCTCTCGGCAAGAACGTGTTCTCCTACAAGATGCAGGTTCTCGTTCTGGGCGGCGTGCTCGGCACCCTCGGCGGTGTCGTGATGGCGCTGCCGTCGGCGGTCGTGCCGGGTGTCTATCTGCCGTCACTGACGTTCTTCCTGTGGACAATCCTGCTGCTCGGTGGCGCTGCGACGATCTTCGGACCTGTCATCGGTGCGGCCATCTTCTGGATGCTCATGGCATTCCTGTCGGTGTTCCTGCCGTCGCTCGCCGCAGAGGGCCTGCTTCCGGGCGTGTCGAGCGTGCAGGCCGGCGTGCTGCGCTACATCCTGATCGGCCTCGTACTGATGGCCATCGTCATCTTCAGACCCCAGGGAATCCTCGGCAACAAGAAGGAGCTGACCTTCAATGCCCGCTAGCACTCCTCGCATCAAGTCGACCGGCCTGCACAAGGGCGAAATCGCCCCCGGTGTGGCCAAGGTCGATCCGATCATCATCGCCGACAAGGTCACCCGCACCTTCGGTGGTTTGAAGGCTGTGGATGTCGACCACCTCGAGATCCCGAGGAACGCCATCACGGCGCTCATCGGGCCGAACGGCGCCGGCAAGACGACGCTGTTCAACCTCCTGACCGGCTTCGACAAACCAGACACGGGCAGCTGGTCGTTCGACGGCACGGCCCTCTCCGGCGTTCCGGCGTTCAAGGTCTCCCAGATGGGGCAGGTGCGCACCTTCCAGCTGACGAAGTCGCTGGCGATGCTCACGGTGCTCGAGAACATGAAGCTCGGCGCCAAGAAGCAGCGCGGCGAGAACTTCTGGGCCGCCCTCATCCCGTCGCTGTGGCGTGCACAGGATGACGAGATCGAGGAGCGCGCCCTCGACCTGCTCAAGCGCTTCAAGCTCGACACCAAGAAGGAGGACTTCGCTGCGAGCCTCTCCGGCGGCCAGCGCAAGCTGCTCGAGATGGCCAGGGCGCTCATGAGTCAGCCGAACCTGGTGATGCTCGACGAGCCCATGGCGGGCGTCAACCCGGCCCTCACGCAGTCGCTGCTTGAGCACATCCTGGATCTGAAGGATGAGGGCATGACGGTTCTCTTCGTCGAGCACGACATGCAGATGGTTCGGCACATCGCCGACTGGGTGATCGTGATGGCGGAGGGCCGCGTCGTGGCGGAGGGCCCGCCCGAAGAGGTCATGAAGAACACCGCCGTGATCGACGCCTACCTCGGCAGCCACCTCGACACCGACCTCGGCATTGTCACGGGCCGCATCGATGAGAACGGAAACCCACTGTGAGCGACACCACAACCGCACCCATCGTCGTCGAGGTCAGCAATCTCGACGCCGGCTACCTGCCGGGCGTGAACATCCTGAACGGATGCTCTCTCACGGCCGGTCAGGGCGAACTGATCGGAATCATCGGGCCGAACGGTGCCGGCAAGTCGACACTGCTGAAGGCGATCTTCGGCCTCGTGAACGTGCGAGGCGGCACGATCACGTTGAACGGCGAGGACATCACCCAGCTTCCGGCGAACAAGCTGGTGGCGCGCGGTGTCGGCTTCGTGCCGCAGAACAACAATGTGTTCCCGAGCCTCACCATCGAGGAGAACTTGCAGATGGGGCTCTTCCAGAAGCCGAAGATCTACGATGAGCGGCTCGAGTTCGTGACGTCGATCTTCAAGGAGCTCGGCTCGCGGCTGAAGCAGCGTGCGGGTTCTCTGTCGGGCGGCGAGCGCCAGATGGTGGCGATGTCGCGTGCCCTGATGATGGATCCGCATGTGCTGCTGCTCGATGAGCCGTCTGCGGGCCTCTCACCGGTGCGTCAGGATGAGGCGTTCATCCGCGTCTCTGAGATCAACAAGGCCGGGGTGACCACCATCATGGTCGAGCAGAATGCGCGCCGCTGCCTGCAGATCTGTGACCGCGGCTACGTGCTCGACCAGGGCAGGGACGCCTACACGGGCACTGGGCGCGAGTTGCTGCACGATCCGAAGGTCATCAGCCTCTACCTCGGAACGCTCGGCGAGGACGCCGCCTGAGCGATTTACCCACTTCACGACTGAGGGCCCCGGCGATTTGAACCGCACCCCGAAAGTTGGACTTTCAATTGAGAGTCTGATTTTCGGAGGTGCGGTTTTTGGTTCACGCAAGAGGGTATTCGTCCGAGGTGTACGAGCGCGCGGAGGAGTTGATCGTCGCTGGGTATGGGAGAAGAGCGATTGCATCCGAGCTTGGGATATCGGCGTACACGGCAAGGAAGTGGGTTCACGCGTATCAACGATTCGGGGTTCTAGGGTTGGTTCCTGTGACGGCGAACACCAAGTATCCATTTGAGCTGAAGCTGGCAGCCGTGCAGTGTTTTCTTGGTGGAGATTCGAAGCCCGAAATCTTGGACAAGTTCCAAATACGGAGCCCCGCTGCTCTCGACCGATGGGTGAGGACTTTTCGTGCCACCGGCGAGGAGAGCCTCAAGAGGACCCGGGGTCGACCTCCTGCGAGTACGGCTGAGGAAACGGTCGAGCGGAAGGTGCTCCGGCTGGAGATGGAGAATGCCGCTCTAAAAAAATGGCAGGCTCTGGTGGCGGAAGAGCAACGACGCGACTGAAAGTTGCGATCGTTGCGTCACTAGAGCATCTGTACCCCGCAAGGGATCTCCTGGCATTCCTGGAGCTACCCGCGAGCACCTATTACTACCACCGTTCTCGACGGCCGCGATCGGATCCATATGTCTCGGTTCGCCCACTCATCAAAGAGACCTTTGAGCGGGCCTATCAAAGTTATGGATACCGTCGAGTTCGCATCGCGCTGAAGAACCAGCACGGGGTGCACCTCAACGGCAAGACTGTTCTGAAGCTGATGCGCCAGGAGCACTGCATTTGCCGTGTGCGGCGAAAAAAGTACCGGTCCTACCGGGGGCAGATTGGCAAGGCGGCGCCGAACATCCTTCAGCGCGATTTCGGGGCTGAAGTTCCGAACGAGAAATGGGTGACGGATGTGACCGAGTTCGTTGTTGCTGGCGAAAAACTATATCTCTCGCCTTTGATCGATCTGTTCAACGGGGAAGTGCTGACCTATACGCTCCGCTCGACGCCGAACCTGCAGCTTGTTATCGACATGCTCAAACCGGCGCTGGCAGCCCTGAATTCGTCGTCAAAGCCAATCATTCATTCTGACCAGGGTTGGCAATACCAGCACCGCACCTATCAACGGATGGTGCGTGGATCTGGGGCCACACAATCAATGTCGAGGAAAGGAAACTGCCTCGACAACGCCGTGGCGGAGAACTTCTTCGGTCACCTCAAAGAAGAGTTCATTCGCCGACGGCACTTTGCCTCAGTCGAAGACTTCCGGGTCGACCTCGACCTCTACATTCATTGGTTCAACAATGAGCGGATCCGCGAAAAGCTCGACGGGCTAAGCCCTGTTGAGTATCGAAACTCCGTGTCCGGGCGTTCTTTTGCGCTGACTTAGACGGTGACGAGGTGTTGTGCCACCGAGTCGAGGGCGCCAGGCACCAGGCGGTAGTAAGCCCACGTTCCGCGCTTGTCGCGGGTGAAGATTCCGGCGTCGACGAGGATCTTCAAGTGATGGGAGACGGTGGGCTGACCGAGGCCGAGTGGTTCTGTCAGGTCGCAGACGCACGCTTCGGCATCTTCGTGGGCGGCAACCATGGAGATCAATCGGAGACGAGCAGGGTCCGCGATCGCTTTGAGCGTCTTGGCGAGCTTTTCCGCGTTCTCGGCACTGATTGCCTCGCGTGTGAGCGGGGCGCAGCACGCTGTCACATCGGTGAGGGGAAGGAGCTCCGTTAACGACATGTGAACAGTCTGCCACTAAATTGACATTCATCGATATTCGCCAGATAGTTATATCGACAGTGATCGATGTTCACTGGGACGGCTATCGAAGGAACCAATGTCACTCCCCGCTCCGGCCCCCACGCGCCTCGGCGCGACTGATCGCCTGCTGCCGGTGTGGATCCTCGCCGCAATGGCACTCGGCCTGCTCTTGGCCGTCTTCGTTCCCGCAGTCGGCGAGTTCTTACATGCGTTTACTGTCGGATCCGTCTCAGTGCCGATCGCTGTGGGTCTGTTGGTGATGATGTACCCGGTGCTGGCAAAGGTCCGGTACTCAGATGCCCGCGCGGTCGCGGGGGACCGCAAGCTTCTGATCTCTTCCCTCGTGATGAATTGGCTCGTGGGTCCCGCGCTCATGTTTGCACTCGCATGGTTACTGCTTCCCGATCTTCCGGAGTACCGCACCGGATTGATCATCGTCGGTCTGGCCCGGTGCATCGCGATGGTCCTCATCTGGAACGACCTCGCCTGTGGCGATCGTGAAGCTGCCGCTTTCCTCGTCGCCGTCAACTCCGTCTTCCAGGTCATCGCTTTCGGCGCTCTCGGCTGGTTCTACCTGCAGGTCCTTCCCGGCTGGCTCGGCCTCCCCACCACAAGTGCCGAGTTCTCCATCTGGGCGATTACCCTCAGCGTCTTGGTCTTCCTCGGCATTCCGCTCCTTGCCGGCTACCTCTCCCGAAGAATCGGCGAGAACACTCGTGGCCGCGAGTGGTATGAGGCAAAGTTCCTGCCGAAGGTGGGACCGTTCGCGCTCTACGGGTTGCTCTTCACTATCGTCATGCTCTTCGCCCTCCAGGGCCAGCAGGTCATCGACCGCCCCTGGGACGTCGCCCGGATAGCCCTCCCGCTCCTGGTCTACTTCGCTGTGACCTTCCTCCTTGGATTCGGGCTCGGAAAGGTGGTCGGCCTCGGATACGAGCGCACAGCAACCCTCGCCTTTACCGCTGCTGGTAACAACTTCGAGTTGGCCATTGCCGTCGCCATCGGAACGTTCGGCGCCACCAGCGGGCAAGCTCTCGCTGGGATCGTCGGCCCCCTCATCGAAGTCCCGGTGCTGGTCGCTCTCGTCTATGTATCCCTGTGGCTTCGACCGCGGCTCTTCCCTCCAGCTATAGCCCCAGTACCTGTCCCTGCTGTCTCGTCATAACCCCAAGAGAAAGTCACATCATGACCGATAAGCCCACCGTTCTCTTCGTCTGCATCCACAACGCGGGCCGCTCGCAGATGGCAGCCGGCTATATGAAAGCCCTCTCCGGTGGTGCCGTTGAGGTGCGCTCCGGCGGCTCCGAGCCCGGCAACGAAATCAACCCCATCGCCATCCAGGCAATGGCAGAAGAAGGCATCGACATCTCCCAGGGTGTTCCGCAGCTGATGACCACCGAACAGGTACGTGACTCCGATGTGGTCATCACCATGGGCTGTGGCGATGTCTGCCCGATCTTCCCCGGCAAGCGCTACGAGGACTGGGAACTGGTTGACCCGAAGGGTAAGAGCCTCGAAGAAGTTCGCCCGATCCGGGACGATATCAAAGCCCGCATCACTGCCTTGCTCGCTGAGCTTCTTCCCGCGCAGGCCTAATCATGATCAACGTTGCCGGCCGAAAGGCAATGCCGGGGCTGGCCTACCCGGAGGACTACCTCAAGCGTCTTGCCGCCGAGCTGGCGGAAAAGTATGCCGGAGTTTTCAACCCGGAAACGGTCGAACGGTATGTGCTCGAGTCCTACACCGGACTACTCCGAACCTCTACGGTGAAGACCCATCTGGCTACCAATACCGCACGGTTCGCCAGCGACCGCCTCACCGCACTTGCCCAAGCTAAGGGTGCGATCGAGAGCCCGGTCCCCGAGGTGCTGTTTGTTTGCGAACAGAACGCCGGCAGGTCCCAGATGGCAGCCGTTCTCACCAACGCTCTCTCCGGAGGGGCCGTCCACGTTCGCTCTGCAGGATCCGCACCAATCGGAGAGCTGAACCCTGCGGTCATTGCGGTAATTGAAGAGCTGGGTCTCGATATGTCCGAGGCCTTCCCCAAGCCCCTGACGGATGATGTGGTGCAAGCCGCCGATGTCGTGATCACCATGGGGTGCGGGGACGCCTGTCCCGTCTATCCAGGGACCAGATACCAAGATTGGGAACTGACCGACCCCGCAGGCCTTGAACTGGACGAGGTGCGAGCAGTGCGCGACACCATCCGCAGCAACGTGCTCCAACTCCTCCAGGAGCTCGGCGTCACCCCGAAAGATCTCCCCGCATGAACGCGACTGAAAACGTCATCGTTGTCGGCTCAGGCCCTGCCGGCTACACCGCCGCAATCTATCTTGCTCGAGCAGGACTGAACCCGATCGTTCTGACAAGCTCCGTCGAGGCCGGTGGAGCGCTCGTGAACACCACGGAGGTGGAGAACTTCCCCGGCTTCCCGGACGGCATCATGGGGCCCGACTTGATGGAGAACATGCGCCTTCAAGCGGAACGATTCGGGGCGCGGATCATCTATGACGACGCCACACAGCTGAACCTCACTGCGTCTCCCAAGACCGTCAAAACCGGCGCCGGGGAAACCTACTCCGCGCACTCTGTGGTTCTGGCCATGGGGTCTGCTTACCGCAAACTCGGCGTTCCGGGAGAGGAGAAACTTACCGGCCACGGAGTGTCTTGGTGCGCTACCTGCGACGGGTTCTTCTTCCGTGGCCAAGACATCGCTGTCGTCGGAGGTGGAGACTCCGCCCTGGAAGAAGCCATGTTCCTCACCCGCTTCGCCACCAGCGTCACCCTCATCCACCGGCGCGATTTCCTGCGTGCATCCAAGATCATGCAGGACCGCGCGCTAGCTAACCCCAAGATCACCGTCCGCTGGAACAGCGAAGTGGTGGAAGCGCTTGGCGAGGACCAGCTCCACACACTTCGCCTCCGCGACACCGTGACCGGAGAAGAGTCACTCCTCCCCGCGACCGGGTTGTTCATCGCTATTGGCCACGATCCACGCAGCGAGCTTGTCGCCGGTCAAATCGATCGCGACGCCGAGAACTATGTGCGCGTCAGCTCCCCAACTACCGAAACCAACATCCCCGGGGTCTTCGCTGCCGGAGATCTCGTCGACCACCGCTACCGCCAAGCGATCACCGCAGCCGGCACCGGGTGCGCTGCCGCCCAAGACACCGAGCATTACCTCACGGCACACGCACTCGCCGCCTATCCCCAGCCCGACGCCTCCATCCTCGAGAACGCCGTATCTGCCTAATCTGAAAGACCACCCCATCATGACGATGACACTGAACGTCCCCCCACGCACTTCCGATGCTCGCCTCAACGGACTTCCCGTTGCAATCATCGGCGCGGGTCCCGTCGGCCTTGCCGCCGCAGCCCAGCTTCTCGAGCGAGGCGTCGACGTCATCATTTACGAAGCGGGCGAGACCGCAGGATCCGCGATCACCCAGTGGGGCCACACCCGCCTCTTTTCCCCGTGGGAATACCTCGTAGACGAAGCAGCAGCCCGCCTCCTGGACACGGCGAACTGGGACGCACCACCGGCCCACAAGCTGCCCTACGGGCGTGACCTCGTGGAGCAATACCTCGCCCCGCTCGCTGCAACACCCGAACTCGCCCCCCGCATCCGTTATCGCCACCGTGTCACCGATGTCACCCGCCAAGGCATGGACCGCACCCGCTCGGTCGGCCGCGCCTCCGCCCCCTTCCAGCTGCGAATCGACGGCCCGGACGGAACTGACGAGATGCTTGCCCGGGCGGTCATCGATACCTCCGGCACCTACGGTTCCTCAAACGCTCTCGGCTCCAACGGTCTCAACCCAACCGGGAGCGAATCAGTTGAGGCGAATCTGAGCCACGCACTCCCCGACGTCCTGGGTCGAGAGCGTGAACGGTTCGCCGGGAAGCACGTCGTCGTTGTCGGTGCCGGACACTCTGCCGCAAACACCCTATTGAAGCTCGCGACCCTGGCAAAGGAGGAACCGGACACCACCGTCACCTGGGTCATCCGTCGCGCCCGCCCCACCCGCGTCTACGGCTCCGCGGCCGACGAACTTGAGGCCCGCGGGCAGCTCGGATCCGCAACACACGAACTCGTCACCTCAGGCGCAGTTACCCTCCTGGATAGCTTCGAGATCGACCGCCTCGCCCCCGCCGACAACGGACGCGTGACCATCACCGGCCGACGCCGCGGCGAGCCGACGAAGATCGACGCAGACATCGTTGTGAACGCAACCGGCTTCCGCCCCAACCTCGACATGCTTCGCGAGATCCGCATCTCGCTGGACGAGGTAGTCGAAGCCCCACGAGCACTTGCGTCACTGATCGACCCGAACGAGCACTCCTGCGGAACGGTGTACCCGCACGGCGTCGCAGAGCTCGCACACCCTGAACCGAACTTCTTCATCGCCGGAATGAAAAGCTACGGTCGCGCGCCGACATTCCTCCTCCTCACCGGCTACGAGCAGGTGCGCTCCATCGCAGATGAACTCGCCGGCAACCATGCCGCCGCCCGCATCGTCCAGCTAGTGCTCCCCGAGACAGGTGTGTGCTCCACCGATCTCAACACTGAATCCAGCAGCTGCTGCACGACAGCCGGTCCAGACAAAGCCGAGGCCAACTGTGCAGCCGACTCGACAGAGCCGGGCGGCGAATCGACGGAGGTCGCAAACACAGCGGGCTGCTGTGGCTGAGAAGCGTGTGCTCCGCCGGCGATGAGGTAACAATCAACGCCGTTATTGCCGTGCAACAGCGCGCGGAGGGTGTCGACTACGAGTGTGCCGAAGGGATCCTTGCGCTCAGCGAGGCATTCAGACGCGAACGCAACGAACTCACGACCACGACGTCACGAAGGCCACGCTCTTCGTGTAAAGCAAAAAGGGGCTGATTCTGACGCTAAGTCAGAATCAGTCCCTTTCGCTGCCCCCACAATAAACTGAACTCACCGCTTAATAGCGGCTCCAACTTTCGGGGTTCAGTTCAATTCCGCCGGGGCCCTCATCCGTTGCTGCGACTAGTTGATGCGCTTGTGCAGGTTGTCCTCGCCGTACTGGAAGATACCGATGGTCGCCTCGGTCGGGTCGCCGTGCTCGTCGAACTTCACTCCGCCGGAGTACCCGTCGTAGTCGACCTGCGCGCCATCCGCGAGGATGGTCGCGGCGCTCTTGAAGTCGGTCGCCTTCTCACCGTCGCCCGTGCCGCCGGAGACCTGGCGGAGGTACTTGGCGATGTCGGTTCCCTCGACGGAGTTGGCCGCGTAGGCCGCCAGCGCCAGCAGGATGACCGCGTCGTACGACTCGGCCGCGTAGCTGAAGTCAGACAGCGGTTCTGTGCCACCCAGCACCGGCGACTGGTAAACGTCGCTCAGGCGCTGCTCGAAGTCGTCCTCCAGCACAGGGCCGGGGGTCGTTCCCTTCGCACCGGTGATGGTTCCCGCGGGCAGGTCGTCGCCGAACTGCTTCAGGTTTCCGTCGACCAGGTACACCTTCGACATGTCGAAGCCCGCGTTGGCCAGCTCAGGCGCGATCGTGTAGATCTCGTCGAAGGTGATGAGGGCGATGGCGTCGGGGTCCTCTGCGACGACGGCCGAGACCTGTGCCGAGAAGTTCGTGTCGCCGGTGTTGAACATCTCCTCGGCTACGACCGTTCCGCCCGCAGCTTCGAAGGTCTCCTTGGTGACCTTCTGCAGCCCGGTGCCGTATGCGTCGTTGAGCACAATCATGCCCAGCGTGCTGGCGCCGTCGTCGGCGATCAGGTTACCGAGCACCTCGCCCTGCAGCAGGTCGGAGGGCGCAGTACGCCAGTAGAGGTTGTTGTCATCCCAGCTGGTGAAGTCCGGCGAGGTGTTCGCCGGCGAGAACTGCACGACGCCGGCTGCCGTGATCTGGTCGATCACGAGCTTCGAGACACCGGATGCCGCGGCACCGATGATCGCCGAGACGTTCTGTCCCAGAAGGTTCGGGACGGTCGTGGCATACGCCTTGTTGTCGGGGTCACCCGAGTCGCCGTAGACGACCTCGACCTGGATCCCGAGGCCTGCCTCGTTGATCTCCTTCGCCGCGAGAGCGACGCCGGCTTCCTCGGGCGGGCCGAGGAATGCCAGACCACCGGTCTGCGGCAGCAGGGTGCCGATCTTCAGGGTGAGGTCACGCTCGCCCGATGCGATGTCGAGCGCGTCGGATGCAGACGGGCTCTCGGCTCCATTGCCACCGGTCCCTTCGTCGGTCGATGCGCAGCCACTCAGGATGAGGGCGGAGACGCCGAGGACTGCGAGTCCCCCGAGTGTCGCCTTGCGAGTCAGTGAGCGGGAGGCTTTGCCTCTAGCGAAAACGCTCATGTTGCTCCTTGTGTTTCGAAACGTGGTTACAGCACACGGCAGGGTACTGCCGTGCTGCCACGGTATTGCCCCCACGGCTCCCGCACAATACCTGCGTGTTACGGGGCGGTAACATGCTCAATCCGCGGTGAGCTGCCCTGTCCACGCAAATCTGTTGGCCGCGTCGTACGCGTAGACGCCGTAGTGGGCAGATGTGGGGTCTCCCGCTCGGTCGAGCGCGATGGGCCCGGAGACGCCGTCGTAGTCGATGTCGTCCTGCGTTTTCAGCACGTCGAGGCATTCGCCGAAGCTCATGCACTTGATGCCGTCGCCGCTGACGCCGGGCAGCATGTAGGCGAGCAGGGGCCCGCCGTCGTCTCCTGCGACGGTGGCGGCGAGCGCCGCCAGGATGGTGGCGTCGTAGGCCTCCGCGGCGTAGCGGGTGTCGTTCGGCGCGGGGTCCATGGCGGCGAGCCGCGCGGCGAAGGCCTCGTTGGCCTCCGCCCCTTCGAGTACTCCCCTGGCACCCTCGAGCACGCCGCCGGGCAGCGCCTGCGAGTAGTCAGCGAGCGCACCTCCGGCCAGCCACACTTTCGAGCCGCCGAGGCCGGCATCCGTGAGCGCCGTGATGATGGCCACGTTCTGTTCCATCGCCTCGAAGCCGGAGGCGAGCAGCACGGCGTCGGGCTTCGCCGCGGCCACAGCGTCGACGACGGCTGCGGCGTCGCCGAGCTGCTCCTGAGCGACGACGGAGCCCTCTGCGGCGGCGAGCGCGGCCGTGAACGTCTCTGCGACCGCACTGCTGCTGTCGTCTGCGCCGACTATGACCGCGACATCCGTTGCCCCGTCTGCGACGATCGCGTCGGCGAGCACGCCGCCCATCAGCGCAGCAGACGGTGCCGTGCGCGCGAGCAGCCCCTCGTCGGCCAGGCCCGTGAGAACAGGGGCGGATGCGGCGGGCGACACGAGCAGCACCTGCGCCTCGATCGCGAGAGGCAGGATGCGCTCGGCCAGAACAGACGACGACGGCCCGATGACCACGTCGACGCCCTTCTCCACGAGCTGCGCGAAGGACTCCTCCGCCTGCTGGGTTGCCGCCTCACCGGAGTTGCGGTGGAAGACCTCGACCGGCTTGCCCAGCACACCACCCGCCTCATTGACCTCGCGGACGGCCAGCTCGACCCCGGCGACCTGCGCGGGCGACAGATAGGCGGCATCGCCGCTCGTGGCGAAGAGGGTGCCGATGCGCAGAACACCGTCACCGGATGCCGGTGGCGGGCTCGGCAACGGAGAGCTCGTCGGGAGGACCATCTCCTCGCTCGTACACGAACTCAGGCCGAGGGCGATAACGACCGCAGCCGCGCAGGCGACCACACGCATCCGTCTCATGTCGCTCCTCTCGCCCTCTCGCCCGGCGAGTGCCGGACCCATGCCGTCGAAACCGACACGACCGCGAACCAAGAGGAAGACTACCGACGAATCAACCCAGCTGCGGTAAGGCACGGCGAGACAGCCGCCCCTGCACGAGCATGTCGGTCGTGAGCAGCACGATCGCGAACCACACAAGGCTGAAGCCGGCCCAGCGCTCCGGCGGCATGGCCTCGTGCAGGATGAACGCGCCGAAGACGAAGGTGAGCACCGGGGCCAGATACTGGATCATGCCCATCGTCACGAGAGGCAGGCGCCGGGCCCCCGCAGCGAAGAGCAGCAGCGGTACACCCGTGATGACCCCCGAGAGCGCCATGATGACGACATGGGTCGTTCCGGCTGTTCCGAAGACGATGCCGTCGGTCGATGACACCACCAGCAGCACGGCCACAGCGACGGGCACAAGCCAGATCGTCTCGAGTGTCAGCCCCGATACCGCATCGACGCGGGCGCCCGCCAGCTTCTTGATGAGGCCGTACAGGCCGAACGACGTCGCCAGCGTGAGCGAGATCCACGGGAACTCCCCGTAGTTGAACGCCAACACGAGCACCGCTATCACGCCGAACCCCATGGCCACCCACTGCAGCGGCCGCACCTTCTCGCGCAGGAACGCGACGCCGAGCACCACCGTGAAGATCGGGTTGATGAAATAGCCGAGCGAGGTCTCGAGCACCTGCCCGTGCAGGGCCGCGAACACGAACACCTGCCAGTTGACGTAGATGAACGCGCCCGCGAGCCCCATGAGGAACAGCAGCCGCGGCTGCCGCACGATCGCCGCGAACCTGCGCCAACTGCGCGTCACCGTGAGCAGCAGCGCACAGAACACGAGCGTGAACAGGATGCGCCACGCGACGATCTCGAAGGCGCCCGCCGGGGCCAACAGCAGAAAGAAGGCGGGCATCCCGCCCCACAGGCCGTAGGCGCCGACGGCGAAGAGCAGCCCGGATCTGCGCGGCGGGGCCGCGACGGGGCCGGCTGGGGCGCTGGGAGACGGTGTCACTTGTGAATGCTATCCGTCGCGCGCATCAACGACAGCACCCGCCCGGCCGAAGCCGAGCGGGTGCTGGTTGAACGTGGGGGCGTCGCCTAGCGGACGACGACCGCGAGCACGTCGCGAGCCGAGAGCACGAGCAGGTCGTCGCCGCCGTACTTGACCTCGGTGCCGCCGTACTTGGAGTAGATCACCTTGTCGCCAACGGCGATGTCGAGGGGGATGCGGTTGCCGTTGTCGTCAATACGACCGGGGCCGACGGCGACAACTTCGCCCTCCTGCGGCTTCTCCTTGGCGGTATCAGGGATGACAAGACCCGATGCAGTCGTCTGCTCGGCCTCGACCTGCTTGATAACGATGCGATCCTCGAGCGGCTTGATGGAAACCGACACGGCCTACCTCTTTCTGAAGTGCGGGAAAAAATCTGGGTTGGCACCCTCACTAGGTGAGTGCCAGAACAACTGTACCCGCCGCACTGGCACTCTCGCAATCCGAGTGCCAACGTGGCGGTGCCGCTGGTTGCTCGAGTACGCCATCCGGCTCTCGGAACCAGCCCAGGGCATCCGAATGGCGTACTCGACGGGGCTGCCCTGAATAATGGGGGGATGGATGCCGCCGAGCTCGTCGAACTGCTCACCCCCGAGGGGCTGCGACTGCTCGACTCGCTGCCCGCTTACGAGTCGAAGGACGACGTCGTCAAGGCCGTCGCCACCCTGCGCGCCGCCGGGCACTCCCCCGCCCTTGTGGCCGCAGTGCTCAGCCAGTCGAAGCTGCGGGCCAGGGCGGTCAGCAAGTTCGGCCCCTTCGCCGAGCGCATGCTGTTCACGGAGGCCGGCCTCGAGCAGGCCACCCGGCTCGGCGTCGCCGCCCGCCACGCCGGTCGCTTCAGGGCGGCCGGAGCCACCCGCATCGTCGACCTCGGCTGCGGCATCGGCGCGGATGCGCTCGCCATGGCCGCAATCGAGCTGACCGTGACCGGCGTCGAACGCGACGAGGTGACCGCCGCTGTCGCCTCCTACAATCTGGCGCCGTGGCCGAACGCATCCGTCGTCCACTCCGCGGCAGAGGATTTCGACCTGGCCGGCTACGACGCCGCCTGGCTGGACCCGGCCCGACGCAGCGAGAAGGGCAGGCTGCGCGACCCGCACGACTGGTCGCCGTCTCTCGACTTCGCCTTCGGCCTCGCCGAACGGATGCCCGTCGGCGTCAAACTGGGGCCGGGCATCGACCGCGGGCTCATCCCAGAGGATGCTGAGGCCCAGTGGGTGTCGGTCGACCGCGACGTCGTCGAGCTGGGAGTCTGGTTCGGCGCCCTCGCGCGCCCCGGCATCCGGCGCTCAGCCCTCATCATCCGCTCAGATGGCGGCAGCGACGAGCTGACCGCCCCCGGCGACAGCCCTGACGTCGAAGTCGGCACGCTGGGGCGCTACATCTACGAGCCCGACGGCGCCGTCATCCGAGCCCGCCTGATCGGCGATCTCGCCCGCAGCCTCGGCGCGACGATGGTGAGCGACGACATCGCCTGGCTGACGGCGGATGCGGCGATCGACACGCCCTTCGCCACCCGCTTCGAGGTGATCGAGCGGATGCCTCTCGACGAGAAACACATCCGCAGGGAGTTGAGCGCGCGCGGCATCGGCACGCTCGAGATCAAGAAACGCGGCGTCGACATCGACCCGGCCGCGTTCCGCAAGCGGCTCTCGCTGCGCGGAGACGGCACAGCCACCCTCGTGCTCACGAGGGTGGCCGGTCGACGTGTGGCCCTGCTGGCGCGGCGCGACTGAACGACAGCCGCGCGGAGCACCTCAGGAGTAGGTGATGGCGGCAGGAATCAAGAACAGGGCGAACAGGATCGGGACGAGCGCGACGAGGCCCCACAGCAGTGAGATCGCGATGCCCGCATACCCCGTGATGATGCCCGTCAGCCAGAACGGCTTCGCCGCCCGCTCACGACGCTGCGCGATATGACCGAAGACCACCGCGGCGGCCGCCGGGAGGAAGCCCAGCCAGAAGAACGACAGCACGACGCCGACGATGCCACACACCATCGCGGTGATGCTGAGGGCCCGCGGCTCGATGGGGCCGGGGGCGGCGTAGGCAGCGCCGTACGGCACTGCGGCAGGAGCGGCAGCGGGAGCGGGAGCCGCAGGAGCGGCTGCGACGGGCGCCGCCCCGTAGGCGGGCGCGGCAGGGGGCTCCGGCGCGGCAGGAGCTTCGGGCGCAGCAGGAGGAACAGGAACGGACGGCGTCTCGTCAGGCTCGGTGGAGGACATGCGATCATCCTTCCAGTTGTCCGCGCACGCCGCCACAGCCTGTGGCCCGCGGGAGGGAAGAAGAATGGGCCCCGGTCATCGACCGGGGCCCATCATCCGCACAAGCGGATCAGTAGGAGAGGTTCTCGAGCGAGCTGTAGTCTGCGCCCGCGAACGCGACGCCCCAGAGGATGAAGCCGAGGAGCGCGATGGCCAGACCGACGAAACCGAGGATGATGCCGGTGAGCCAGAGACCCTTGGCCGCCTGCGGCTCCTTCTTCTTGCCGAGGAAGCCCAGCACAACGGCGGCGGCCGGGAAGAACAGCTGCAGCACGGAGCCGATGAAGGGCAGGATCACGATCGCGCCGCCGAGGAATCCGATGATGCCGGCGACCAGCGAGATGATGCTCAGCACGGGCGCCTTCGCGGGGGCGCCTGCGGCGGGAGCGGCGGGAGCAGCACTGTAGGGCGTGGGCTCCGGGGTCGCGGGGGGCGTGATGTCAGACATGTGAATGTCTCCTTAAGGCTGGTTGTCGTAAAAGCGGCGTTGCCCATCGTGGCACCACCCCCGAGGGGGTGTCAATTCTCGCACAACCACCGAAAGACGCGGTCACGCCTGGATGCTGGTGACCGGCAGGGTCGAATCTGCCCCGAATCCGAGCCCAGACGGTGGATGCCCGGCAGCCACCAGCTGCGCACCGAGCGCCGCAATCATGGCCCCGTTGTCGGTGCACAGGGTCAGCGGCGGGATGCGCAGTTCGATCCCGGCGGCCGCGCAGCGCTCCTCCGCCACCTGGCGCAGGCGGGCGTTCGCGACGACCCCGCCGCCCAGCAGCAGGCGCGGAACCCCGAGGTCACGGCAGGCGGCGATCGCCTTGGTCACGAGAACGTCGACTACCGATTCTCTGAAGCTCGCCGCGACATCCGCCACCGGCAGTTCTTCGCCAGAGTCGCGCTTCTGCTCGACCCAGCGCGCGACCGCCGTCTTGAGGCCGGAGAAGGAGAAGTCGTAGCGGTGCTTCTGCATGTCCTTGGGCAGGCTGAGCCCTCGCGGGAAGCGGATCGCGGCAGGGTCTCCGCCGATGGCCGCGCGGTCGATCTCGGGGCCGCCCGGGTAGGGCAGGCCGAGCAACCGGGCGACCTTGTCGAAGGCCTCCCCTGCGGCGTCGTCGATCGTCTCGCCGAGCAGCTCGACATCGGAGACGAGGTCGCGCACGAGCAGAAGAGAGGTGTGGCCTCCGGAGACGAGCAGCGCCACGGTCGGGTACTCGACCGCCTCGCCGCCGATGACATCCGCCCCCACATGGCCGACCAGATGGTTGACGGCGTAGAGCGGCTTGTCGAGCGAGACGGCGAGCGCCTTCGCCGCGCCCACCCCCACCATGAGCGCCCCGGAGAGGCCCGGCCCGCTTGTGACGGCGATCGCGTCGAGATCCTGCAGTGTGACGCCCGCTTCGGCGAGCGCCGCCGTGATGGTCGGGCCGAACGCCTCCAGGTGGGCCCGCGCCGCGATCTCGGGCACGACGCCACCGTAGCGAGCGTGCTCCTCCATCGAGGAGGCGATCACGTTCGCGAGCAGTTCGCTACCGCGCACGATGCCGATGCCGGTCTCGTCGCAGCTGGTCTCGATGCCGAGCACCAACGGCGCCGCGGATGCGATGGGCTCGGCGCTCATGAGGCTCCTTCTGCTGTCGGGTCGGGCTGGTCAGTCAGGGCCGCGGATGCTCCGGCAGGCTCCCCGGATGTGCTGACGGGCTCCCCGGGGGCGGTCGCCGTGATCGGCGCGGCCGGCGGCACGGGCTCCACCAGCGAGGTGCGCGGCTCGCTCAGCGGTGCACGCATGATGAGGGCGTCGACGCCGTCGGGCTGGTAGTAGCGGGGCCGCACGGCGATCTGCTCGAAGCCGAGCTGCTCGTACAGCGACTGTGCGCCCGGGTTGTCGGCGCGCACCTCCAGGAACATCTCCCGCGCGCCTCGGCTGAACGCCTCCGCCATCAGCTGCAGCATGAGCGTGCGCCCCAGGCCGCCGCGGCGGGCGGTGGGCGCGACCGCGATCGTCTGGATGTCTGCCTGCTGCGCGGAGGCGGGCGCAAGCAGGCCCGCGTACGCGACAACAGCATCCGAGCCCTCGGGCGTGGCCACGAGGTAGTGCGTGTGTGCGCCCGCCAGCTCGGAGCGCATCGCCTCAGCAGACCAGGCGTCGCTGCCGAATGTCGACGTCTCGAGCGCCATGATCGCGGGCAGGTCGGCGACGGATGCTCGCCGCAGCAGCCAGGCCATCAGCTGACGCGCTTCGGGCCCGCCGACGGGGTGACGTCGGGTGAGCGCAGGTAGAGGGGCTCCGGGCCGGCGAAGGCGCGGCCGTTCGCGAAGAGTGTCTCGGCGAGCATGCCGGCGTCGCCTGCCGAAACCGATTCGGCGTCGATGCGGGCGAAGCCGCTCGCGGCGAACTCTGCTGACAGCTGCGTGCCGAGGTCGTCGGGCCGCGACAGACCCGGCCCCGCCACGCGCACGGGGAGACCCTGCTCGTCTGCTCCCGAGTAGGCGCTCCAGTAGACCTCGCGGCGTCGCGCATCCGTCACCACCAGAAGCGGGCCGGATGCTCCGCGTGAGTAGTGGCCGTAGGCGATCGCGTCATGGCTGACGATGCGCACGGCGGGCTTTGCTACGCCGAGCGCGAAGGCCCGGCCCGCGGCGATACCGACCCGCAGCCCCGTGAACGGGCCGGGGCCCATGCCCACCGCGACACCAGACAGAGCGGTTACCAGCACGCCAGAATCGGCCAGGCAGAGCACGATGAGCTCACCGATGACCTCGGCGTGGCGGCGGGTGTCGGCCTCGGAGTGCTCGGCGATGACGCCGCGGTCGCGGTCCACGACGGCGACGCTCGTGCCTGCGGAGGTGTCGATCGAGAGCAGCATCAGTCCAGCCTAAGCTCGGCCCAGCGCGCGCCGTGCCCCTGCACCGTGACGAGGCGCGGCTCGACGCCCTCCTCCGACTCCTCGCCGCCGACGGGCCGCACGATCGTGATGTCGAGCCATTCCTCGGCGACGGCGTCGAGCATCCCGGCCGCCCATTCGACGACGACGATCGAGCCGTCGAAGTCGATGTCGAGATCGTCGAGCTCGGCAGGATGCGACAGCCGGTAGGCGTCGACGTGCACGAGCGGCGCACCTCCCGACTCGCTCGGATGGGTGCGCGCCAGAACGAAGGTGGGGCTCGTGACGGCGCCACGGATGCCGAGGGCCTCGCCGAGCCCGCGCGTGAACGTCGTCTTGCCCGCCCCGAGCTCGCCGTTGAGGGCGACCACATCGCCCGCCCCGAGCTCGCGGGCGATCCGGGCACCGAGCTCGCCCATCCGCTCAGGCGTCTCGATCGTGAGCCGCGCGATCAGCCCCATGTGCGTTCGATCCGCCCGCCCAGGCGGGTCACGATCTCGTAGTTGATGGTTCCGGATGCTTCGGCCCAGTCGTCCGCCGAGGGCACGCCGTCCGCAGGGTCGCCGAACAGCACCGCACGGTCGCCCACGCTCACGGTGTCGTCGCCCAGGTCGACCACGAACTGGTCCATCGCCACGGTGCCCGCCACCCGGTAGGTGGAGCCGTTGATACTGACGGGCGCCCTGTTGGATGCGGCCCGCGGCACGCCGTCCGCGTAACCGAGTGGCACGAGCGCGAGCGTGCACTCGCGATCGGTGCGATGGGTGAGCCCGTACGACACCCCCGACCCGGCGGGCACGCGCTTGACCGAGGCGATCGCCGCGCTCAACTGCATCGCTGGCACGAGGCCCAGCTCGGCCGAGGTGCGGCCCTCCAGCGGGGAGAGCCCGTAGATTCCGATGCCGAGGCGCACCATGTCGAAGCGCGCCTCGGGCACGGCGAGGGCGCCAGCCGTCGCCGCCAGGTGACGCAGCTCGATCGTGAGCCCCGCATCCGCCGCCAGCTGCAGGGCCTGCTCGAACTCGGCCACCTGCCGCAGGTCTTCGTGCCGCCCCGCGTTGGCGAGATGACTGAACAGCCCGCGCACGCGGATGGCACCGCGTTGCTCGAGCCTGGCGGCCGCCTCGAACACCGAGCGCCACTGCCGCTTCTCGACGCCGTTGCGGCCGAGGCCCGTGTCGACTTTGATGTGCACATTCGCGGTGCCACTGGCCGCGGCGACCCGCTCCAGTTGGGCGAGATAGCTGACGCCGATCTCAAGCCCGGCGGCGAGTGCGCCCTCGAAGTCCTCCGCAGGGTCGTGCAGCCAGGCCAGGATGGGCGCCGTGATACCGGCGGCCCGAAGCCTGAGCCCCTCGCGGATGTCTGCGACGCCCAGCCAGTCGGCACCTCCCGCAAGAGCAGCACGCGCCACGTCGACGGCGCCGTGGCCGTAGCCGCGCGCCTTCACGACGGCCATCGTGTGCGCCGTGCCGGCGGCGGCCCGCAGCGTCTCGACGTTGCGGCTGATCGCCGACAGGTCGATGGATGCCTCGCGCATGAGTCCGGTCATCGGGGGTCACCCTCCGCCACGACGTAGGCGACGGCGACCCCTGCGTCGTGGCTCATCGACAGGTGCAGCCTGGTGATGCCGTGTTCTGCGACGACCTGCGCGATCCGCCCGCTCAACTCAAAGGAGGGGTTGCGCAGCTCATTCGACACGATGCGTACATCATGCCAGCGCATGCCGTCGGAGTCGCCGATCGCCTTGATGAGCGCCTCCTTGGCGGCGAAGCGGGCCGCAAGCGATCTCAGGGACAGCCTCCGGCCATCCGGAACCTGTTCGCTCTCAGCGAACAAGCGTTCGACAAGTCTCGGCGTACGACTCGCCGCCCGCTCGAAACGAGCCAGGTCGACAAGATCGACGCCGATGCCGATGATCACGGCGAGCTACTCGACCGTGACCGACTTGGCGAGATTGCGCGGCTGATCCACATCGAGCCCCTTGGCGCTCGCCAGCTCAAGCGCAAAGATCTGCAGCGGGATGACCGCCAGCAACGGTTCCATGAACTTCGACGCCAGCGGCACCGGGATGACCACATCGGCGTACGGAAGAACCGCCGCATCGCCCTGCTCGGCAATCACCAGCACGCGTGCACCGCGGGCCCTGATCTCCTGAATGTTCGAGACAACCTTCTTGTGCAGCGAATCGGGGTCGCGCGGGCTCGGCACGACAACGAACACGGGCACGCCCGGCTCGATCAGCGCGATCGGCCCGTGCTTGAGCTCGCCGGCCGCGAAGCCCTCCGCGTGGATGTAGGCGATCTCCTTGAGCTTGAGCGCACCCTCGAGGGCGACAGGGAAGCCGACATGGCGCCCCAGGAACAGCACCGAACGTGTGTCCGCCATCCAGCCGGCGAGCTGGGTGATCGTCTCGTGCTGCTTCAGCACGGTCTCCATCTGCTCGGGGAGCTGCTGCAGATCCTCGACGACATCGGCGATCGCCGCGGCCGACATGCTGCCGCGCACCGTCGCCAGATGCAGACCCAGAAGGTACAGCGCCACGACCTGGGCGACGAACGCCTTCGTCGACGCAACCGCGACCTCGGGGCCGGCATGCGTGTAGACGACGGCATCCGACTCGCGCGGGATCGTCGCGCCCTGCGTGTTGCAGATCGAGAGCGTGCGTGCGCCATTCTCGCTGGCGTACTTGACGGCCATGAGCGTGTCCATGGTCTCGCCCGACTGGCTGATCGACACAACGAGCGTGTTGGGCGTGAGAATCGGATCCCGGTAGCGGAACTCGTGCGACAGCTCCACCTCGACGGGGATACGGGTCCACGCCTCGATCGCATACTTGGCGAGCAGGCCCGAATAGTTGGCCGTTCCCGCGCCGACGATCACAATGCGCTCGACATCCTTCAGAGCATCCGCCCCGATAGCCTCAAGCTCCTGCAGGTGCACCTCGCCATCAACGGCGCGGCCGAGCAGCGTCTTCGCGACAGCCTCAGGCTGCTCCGTGATCTCCTTGACCATGAAACTCGACCAGCCGCCCTTCTCCGCGGCGGAGGCATCCCAGGCGACCTCGAACTCCTTGGCGACGACCGGGTTGCCATCGAAGTCGGTGACGGTGACACTGTCGGTCGTGATGATGGCGAGCTGGTCCTGGCCGATCTCCATCGCGCGGTGCGTGTGCTCCACGAACGCGGCCACATCGGAGCCGAGGAAGTTCTCGCCGTCACCCAGCCCGATCACAAGCGGAGAGTTGCGGCGGGCGCCGACGACGACACCCGGCTGATCCTGGTGCATCACCAGCAGGGTGAAGGCGCCGTGCAGGCGGTCGACGACCGAGCGCAGCGCCTCGGCGAGGTCACGCTTCTCGCGATAGGCGCGGCCCACGAGCAGTGCCGCGACCTCGCTGTCCGTCTCACTGAGAAACACGGTGTCGGGGTCTTCGTCGAGAAGCTCCTGCTTGAGCTCAGCGAAGTTCTCGATGATGCCGTTGTGGATGAGGGCAAGCTTGCCGTCGTCGCCGAGATGCGGATGCGCGTTGCCATCGGTGGGGCCGCCATGCGTCGCCCAGCGGGTGTGGCCGATGCCCGTGCGCCCGTTGCCGAGCGGATGCTCCGCCAGCTCATCGACCAGCTCCTGGAGCTTGCCCGACTTCTTACGGGTGCCAACGGCCCCCGAATCATCGATCACGGCGATGCCGGCCGAGTCATAGCCGCGGTACTCGAGGCGGCGCAGGCCACCCATCAGTACCTCGATGCTCTTGTCATTGCCGACGTAACCCACGATTCCACACATAGGCCCGATTTTACGACACCCCCGCTGCACAAAAGGCCATCAGTCATCCGGATATGATTCTCGCAATGTCTGACCCCACCAACGCCGCAGGCGGCAGCACGCCCTTCCTCGAGATCGAACGGGCGGAATGGGCCGCACTCGCGCCCGCCACAGAACTGCCACTCACCCCCGACGATCTCGTCGGACTGCGGGGTCTCGGCGACGCCCTCGAACTTGATGAGGTGGCGGATGTCTACCTTCCGCTGAGCAAACTGCTCAACCTCTATGCGGTCAACACGCGCCAGCTGCACGCCGCCACAAGCTCGTTTCTGGGCGAACGCTCGCCGCGCACCCCCTTCGTGATCGGCATCGCCGGCTCCGTCGCCGTCGGCAAGTCCACGATCGCCCGCCTGCTGCGCATGCTCCTCGCCCGCTGGGAGTCGACGCCGCGCGTCGACCTGCTCACCACCGACGGATTCCTCCTGCCCAACGCCGAGCTGCACCGGCGCGGCATCATGGACCGCAAGGGATTCCCCGAGTCGTACGACCGCAGGGCCCTACTGCGCTTCATCACCCAGGTGAAGAGCGGGGTGGCCGAAGTGCGCGCCCCTGTCTACTCTCACCTCAACTACGACATCATCCCCGGCGCTGAGGCGGTGGTGCGAAGCCCCGACATCCTCATCGTCGAAGGTCTCAACGTGCTGCAGCCTCCGCGCGCCGGGCGCAAGCTCGCCGTGAGCGACCTGTTCGACTTCAGCATCTACGTCGACGCCAGAACAGCGGACATCACGCGCTGGTACGAGGAGCGCTTCCTCAAGCTGCAGCGCGGCGCGTTCTCCGACCCGCAGTCATACTTCCACCGCTACGCGACGCTGAGTGAACCGGAGGCGCGGGCGACCGCGGCCGACATCTGGAGCCGCATCAACCTGCCCAACCTGAGCGAGAACATCTTGCCCACCCGATCGCGGGCCACCCTCGTTCTACGCAAGAACGCTGAGCACCGGGTGCACGAGGTTCTGCTCCGCAAGATCTGAGCTCGCCGGCTCGCCTCGCGCAAGCTCCGCCGGCTGAGGGAGCACTCCTCGGGCGCTCGTCTCGAAGCCGGGGTCCCGTGCAGCATCACGCGAGGTGCGTGCGTACCGCCTCGGCGAGTTCTTCTGCGGCGCGCTTCGCCGTCTCTTCGTCGGCCGCTTCGACCATGACGCGCACCATCGGCTCGGTGCCGGAGGGGCGCAGCAGCACGCGGCCGTTGTCGCCCAGCTTCGCTTCCCACTCTGCGACGGCAGCCGCAACCTCGGCGCTGCCGGCGAGGCGTTCCCGGTCGACGCCGCGCACGTTGATCATCTCCTGCGGGTAGACGGTCATGACGGTGGCCAGCTCCGCGAGGGTCTTGCCCGTGCGGGTGAGCTCGGCGGCCAGGTGCAGCCCTGTGAGGATGCCGTCGCCGGTCGTGGCGTAGTCGCTCATGATCACATGCCCGGACTGTTCGCCGCCGAGGTTATAGCCGTTCTCGTTCAGCGCCTCGAGCACATACCTGTCGCCGACAGCGGTGAGCACCATCTTTATGCCGTGCTGCTCCATGGCAAGACGCAGCCCCAGGTTGCTCATGACGGTCGCCACAAGGGTGTCGTCCTTGAGCAGCCCGCGCTCCTTCATGGAGAGCGCGAGGATGGCCATGATCTGGTCACCGTCGACGATGCGACCCTCGTGGTCCACGGCGAGGCAGCGGTCGGCATCGCCGTCGTGGGCGATACCCAGGTCGGCGCCGTGCGCAAGAACCGCGTCAGCGAGTTTGTCGAGGTGCGTCGATCCGACGCCGTCATTGATGTTGTACCCGTCGGGGTCGGCCCCGATCACGGTCACGCGGGCACCCGCATCCGTGAACACCTGCGGTGAGACCCCGGATGCGGCGCCGTGCGCACAGTCGAGCACGATGTGCAGGCCTTCGAGCCGAGCGGGAAGCGTCGACAGCAGGTGCACGACGTAGCGATCCTCGGCGTCGGCGAAGCGGCGGATGCGCCCCACCTCGACACCGGTGGGTGCGAGCTTGCGCCCCGTGGTGAACGACTGCTCGATGCGATCTTCGACGATGTCGGGCAGCTTGGTGCCGCCGACTGCGAAGATCTTGATGCCGTTGTCGTCGGCCGGGTTGTGCGAGGCCGAGATCATCACGCCGAAGTCTGCGCGGATGTCCTTGATCAGGAACGCGGCGGCCGGGGTCGGGATGACCCCCGCATCCAGCACGTCGACCCCCGAACTCGAGAGCCCCGCCGCCACTGCGGCGGCGATGAACTCACCTGAGATACGGGGGTCGCGGGCTATGACTGCGACAGGGCGACGACCGGATGCTCTCCGGCCGTCGGCGACGCGACCCTGCCCCAGGACCACAGCGGCCGATTGAGCCAGCCCGAGGGCGAGCTCGACCGTGAGGTCCTGATTGGCGAGGCCGCGGACACCGTCGGTGCCGAAGAGTCGTGCCATGACGAAGCGCGGACTAGCGCTTCGAGAACTGCGAAGCCTTGCGGGCCTTCTTGAGACCGGCCTTCTTGCGCTCGATGACGCGAGCGTCACGAGTGAGGAAGCCGGCCTTCTTGAGCGACGGGCGGTTGTTCTCGCGGTCGATCTCGTTCAGCGAACGGGCGATCGCGAGGCGCAGCGCACCGGCCTGGCCGGAGGGGCCACCACCGGTGATCTTCGCGACGACGTCGTAGCTGCCGAGCAGGTCGAGAACCTTGAACGGGTCATTGATGAGCTGCTGGTGCAGCTTGTTCGGGAAGTAGTCCGCGAGCTCGCGGCCGTTCACCGTGAAGCTGCCGCCTCCGGGAACGATACGAACGCGCGCGATGGCCTGCTTGCGACGGCCGACGGCCGCACCCGCAACGTTGAGCACGGCACGGGGAGCCTTGGGGGCCTCCGACGCGGGGGTCTCGGTCGAGTAGCCCTCGGTAGCCAGCTCGGCCTGGTCGATGGAGTCTGAGATCTTCGCCATTGTGTTGGGAATCCTTATTTCTTACGGCCGGCGCTACTGCGCGACCTGGCCGAGGGTGTAGGTCGTGGGCTGCTGTGCAGCGTGGGGGTGCTCGGGGCCTGCGTAGACCTTGAGCTTGGCGAGCTGGGCGCGGCCGATCGAGTTCTTCGGCAGCATGCCGCGAACAGCCTTCTCGACGGCGCGCGTCGGGTGCTTCTCGAGCAGCTCCGAGTAGGTGGTGGCCGTGAGGCCGCCCGGGTAACCGGAGTGACGGTAGGCCTTCTTCTGAGCGAGCTTGGAGCCCGTCAGCGCGACCTTGTCGGCGTTGATGATGATGACGAAGTCGCCCATGTCCATGTGGGGAGCGAAGGTCGCCTTGTGCTTGCCGCGGAGCAGGACCGCCACGTGGCTGGCGAGACGGCCCAGTACGACATCGGTCGCGTCGATGATGAGCCAGTTACGCTCGACATCCTTGGGCGTGGGAGAAAAGGTGCGCGTCACAGTAGTGCTGCTTTCTTCGATCGAGTGAGGTGTTCGTGAATCCCGCTCCGGGGGCGTGTTGTCGCATCGATGACGCGAGAACAGGGCCGGTGGAGGGCTCAGTCGGGCGCTGCGCACAGAGTCGCAGACACCAAGGATCAACTTTAGCCGAAGCATCCGCCCCGGTCAATTCAGTCGATCGGATCCCGTCGCGCCCTCGTCTGCGTCGCCCGCGCCTCCAGCTCGTCGTCCGGCGGGTAGCCGACCTCCACGAGCGTCAGCCCCTTCGCCGGCATCACCTTGAACTCGCTGCCGCGCACGCGCTCGTCGCGGATACGTGCAGCACCGCGCTCGGGCAACGCCCCCTGCCCCACCGAGACGCACGCGCCGACCAGTGAACGCACCATGCTGTGGCAGAACGCATCCGCCCGCACCGTCGCCACCAGCACGCCGCCCTCGTCGCGCCGCCATGAGAACTCCTGAAGCGTGCGCACCGTCGTCGCGCCCTCCCGCGGCTTGCAGTACGCCGCCCAGTCGTGCAGGCCCAGCAGCTCGTCCGCCGCCGTGTTCATGGCGTCCAGGTCGAGCGCCGCCGGGTACCAGACCGTCCGATTGCGCTCGAGCGGATTCCTGGGCGCACCCCGGTCGGCGATCCTGTACTCGTAGCGGCGCCAGACAGGAGAGAAGCGGGCGTCGAAACCCGGCGCGGCCAACGTCGACGATGCGATGTGCACATCGCTCTCCAGACCCGCGATGCCGTTGACGCGGCGGGCCAGGGACGCCGCAGCTGTCTCCGTAGGTGAGGTCTCCGCATCCAGCACCGCACCGCTGCGCCCCGCCCTGCGCGAGCCGCGGGGGCGGTCGAGGGAAGCGAGCTGCTCTGCCGTCAGATCGACATGGGCGACCTGACCGGTCGCGTGCACCCCCGCATCCGTCCTGCCCGCGACGACGAGCGTCGGAAGGGGCAGGTGGCGGCGGAACAGAATGTCGAGGCTCTTGTCGATCTCGCCCTGAACCGTGCGCAGACCCGGCTGGTGCGCCCAGCCCCGAAAGTCGGTGCCGTCATAGGCGATGTTCAGACGGATGCGCGTCAGCTCTTCCTCGCCATCGGGGCGCCCGGCATCCGTCGAATCCACGCACCGAGTCTACGAGTCGGCGCACCGCCCGCTCGACTTGACCGCCCGCACACTTCGGGGGAGCATCGATGTGCGCCCATGAAGACCTCCCCCACCCCCGCTGACACCTCGGCACCGCCACAGCCCTCCGCCCCCGCCAGATTCGCGGGACTCGACGGGCTGCGTGCCATCGCCGTGCTCCTCGTCATCGCCTACCACCTGTTCCCTGGCACGCTCGACGGCGGTTTCATCGGCGTCGACGTGTTCTTCGTCATCAGCGGCTTCCTCATCACCGCGCTCCTGCTGCGCGAGCACACGGATGCCGGCCGCATCCGGCTGGGCCGCTTCTGGCTGCGCAGGGCACGCCGCCTGCTACCCGCCCTCGGCCTGCTGGTGCTCGCCTGCGCCACCGCAGCCTGGACCATCGGCGGTGACGTCATCGTCGGGCTGGGCCGGCAGGTGCTCGGGGCGGCCACCTTCAGCAGCAACTGGCTGTCGCTCGCCGCCAGCCAGAGCTATTTCGACCAGGCCACGCCTGAACTGTTCCGCAACCTCTGGTCACTCGCCGTCGAGGAGCAGTTCTACCTCCTGTGGCCGCTCCTGCTGCTGGCCCTGCTGCTCATCCGGGCACCCTGGGTCCGCATCACGGTCATGATCGCGGCTGCGGCAGCATCCGCAGTGGGCATGGCGCTGCTGCTATCACCACTCGGCGACCCCACCCGCGTCTACTACGGCACCGACACCCACAGTTTCGGGCTCATGCTGGGCGCGGCGCTCGCGCTGCTCGTCGCACGGGCCCCCGTCTCCGCCCCGTGGCTGCGGCGGGTCCTCGCGGGGGCAGGCGCAGTCTCGCTTGTCGGGATCATCGCTGCGGGCGTGATGCTGTCAGCGGATGCCGCCACCACCTACCGGGGCGGCCTCGTCATCGTCGCCCTGCTCAGCGTCCTCGTCGTGCTCGGGGCAACACACGGCTCCCCCTCTGATGGCACGGGCGCGGGGGCCTGGTTCGGTCGCGCGCTCGACGTGCAGCCCCTCCGTTGGATCGGCGAACGCTCCTACGGGCTCTACCTGTGGCACTGGCCGGTGCACGTGCTGCTTCTCGCCGCACTGCCGCACGAGGCCGCCATCACAGCGCCGTCGTGGCTTCTCGGGACCATCGCCCTCGTCATCACTGTGGCAGCCTCTGCCGCTTCCCACCGTTTCGTCGAGCAGCCGGTGAGGAGGCTCGGCTTCCGGGGCGCGCTACGGGCCGGATGGCGTCGGGCATTCCCCGGATGGCTGACCGGCCCGGCAGGGCATCCGAAGAGCAGCACCGGCCGCCGCGGGCTGCGGGCCGTCGCCGGGATCGCCGCAGTCGCCCTACTGGTGGGCGCCGGTGCCGCGACGACCGCAGGCATCATCGCGGACCCGGGGGCGGGCACCGTGCAGACGCAGATCGAGGCGGGGCAGAA
Source organism: Homoserinimonas aerilata (assembly GCF_006716125.1). NCBI lineage: Bacteria > Bacillati > Actinomycetota > Actinomycetes > Micrococcales > Microbacteriaceae > Homoserinimonas > Homoserinimonas aerilata. The sequence goes on from NZ_VFOM01000001.1 coordinate 2,119,028, forward strand.
GGCGATCGCAGAATCGGCGACGCCGGCGCCTTCCGCACCACCCGCCGACGGCCAGGCATCCGATACGCCGAGCGCGCACGAGGAACCCGTGACGTTGCCGGCCGGCGACCAGATCACCGCCATCGGCGACTCGGTGATGCTCGCCTCGGCAAGATCGCTGCAGGAGGAGTTCCCGGGCATCGACATCGACGCGACCGTCTCGCGTCAGTTCTCGAGCGCACCGGAACTCATCCGTACCCGCCTCGAGGCCGGCACCCTGCGCCCCACCGTGCTGCTGGGGCTCGGCACGAACGGCCCGATCGACCGCGAGGCCCTCGCCGAGGTTCGCAAGGAACTCGGAACAGAGCATCAGCTCGTGCTCGTGAATGTCTTCGCCGCCCGGTCATGGACCGACGGGGTCAACACCGCGCTCACGTCCTTCGCCCAGCAGTACCGCGACGTGGAGCTGGCCAACTGGCGCGACTCGATCGCACCGCAGACGTCTCTGCTCGCCCGCGACAACATCCACCCCGGCGATGCCGGTGGTCGCGTCTATGCGGCCGCCGTGCGCGACGCGCTGCAGCGGCTCGCTGAGCTGCCGCCCCTGCTCGGCCCCCGAGACTTCGGCCTCGCCGCGCGCCCCGTCTGACCCGCCGGCCCCGCACCGCCGTCCACGCCTCGACTCGCCGGTAGCGGCTGTGGTTTGTCGCGACGGCTGCAGAACGTTCCACAGCCGTCGCGACAAACCACAGCCGCCGGGCACACCCGACACTTCGCGACAGAACCGCCCCAGGCGCGAGTGCACCCGTGTCGCGAAGTGTCGGGCGAGGGGCGGATGCGGCACCGCGGATGCGAGGGGCCGGCGCGACGGCTGGAAACAGCGCAGCGGATGCGAGGGGCCGTGAAACGAAGAAGGCCCCGCTCGATGAGCGGGGCCTTCTTCTCTGCGACGTGCTACTTCTTGTCTGCTGCGTCCTCGGTCGACTCCGTGTCGGCCTCGGCTGCCGCGGTCTCCTCGACGGGGGCTTCAGCGGCCTCGGTCTCGACTGCGGCGTCCTCAGCGGTCTCCTCGGCCGGAGTCTCCTCTGCGGGAGCCTCGACCTTGGCGGCCTTGGCCGGCTTGTCAGCCTTGGCCTTCGGCTTTGCGTTCACGGGCTCGAGCACGAGCTCGATCTGCACCATGGATGCGTTGTCGCCCTTGCGGAAGCCCAGCTTCGTGATGCGGGTGTAGCCGCCCTCACGCTCAGCAACGAGCGGCGCGATCTCGGTGAAGAGCTCGTGCACGACCGTCTTGTCGCTGATGATGCCGAGCACGCGACGACGCGAGTGCAGGTCTCCGCGCTTGGCGAAGGTGACGAGGCGCTCGGCGACGGGGCGGAGGCGCTTGGCCTTCGTCTCGGTCGTCTTGATGCTCTTGTGGGTGAACAGCGCAGCTGCGAGGTTGGCAAGCAGCAGGCGCTCGTGGGCGGGTCCGCCTCCGAGACGAGGACCCTTCGTGGGCTTAGGCATTTTCTAGATCTCCAGTAGTAAAAATTGTGGTGTCAGGCTGCACTGCGACGGCTGTGGGCCGACGCGGTCAGTTGCCCTCTTCGGCTTCTTCGTATCCGCTGTAGAAGTGGGCACCGTCGAAGCCGGGAACGCTGTCCTTCAGGGACAGGCCCATCTCGACGAGCTTGTCCTTGACCTCATCCACCGACTTCTGCCCGAAGTTGCGGATGTTCATGAGCTGCGTCTCCGAGAGGGCGACAAGCTCACTGACGTTGTTGATGCCCTCGCGCTTGAGGCAGTTGTAGCTGCGCACGGACAGGTCGAGGTCCTCGATGGGCATGCTCAGCTCGGTCGAGAGCACGGCGTCGACGGGTGCCGGGCCGATCTCGATGCCTTCGGCCGCGTTGTTGAGCTCGCGGGCGAGTCCGAACAGCTCGACGAGGGTCTTACCGGCGGAGGCGATGGCGTCGCGAGGCGTGATCGCCGGCTTCGTCTCGACGTCGACGACGAGGCGGTCGAAGTCGGTGCGCTCACCGGCACGAGTTGCCTCGACGCGGTACGTGACCTTGAGGACGGGCGAGTAGATCGAGTCGATCGGGATCTGGCCGGCCTCGCTGAACTCGTTGCGGTTCTGCGTCGCCGAGACGTAGCCGCGGCCGCGCTCGATGGTCAGCTCGAGCTCGAACTTCGCCTTGTCGTTGAGCGTGGCGATGAGCAGCTCCGGGTTGTGGATCTCCACACCGGCGGGAGCGGAGATGTCAGCAGCCGTGACCTGGCCCGCACCCTGCTTGCGCAGGTACGCGGTGATCGGCTCATCGTGCTCGCTGGAGACGACGAGGCCCTTGATGTTCAGGATGATCTCGGTGACGTCTTCCTTGACACCGGCGACCGTGCTGAACTCGTGCAGCACGCCGTCGATGCGGATGCTCGTGACCGCGGCACCCGGGATCGACGAGAGAAGGGTGCGGCGCAGGGAGTTTCCGAGGGTGTAGCCGAAGCCGGGCTCGAGGGGCTCGATCACAAAGCGTGAACGGAACTCGGAGATGTTCTCTTCGGAAAGAGTGGGACGCTGTGCAATGAGCACGTGTATTCCTTTCGGCAAAGTGTCCGCTATTTGACACTGAGGCGTTAATGGACGCTGTGGCGTTCGAACAGGTAGCTGCCCCGCCAGTCGATCTTGTTGAGTTGTGGGAACGTGCTGTGGGTTGAGTAGGGCCACCGGGCCGGAACCGAAACCGGCGACGGTTTCGATGCGACCGCGGGTGGCCTACTCAACCCGCGAACGACTTAGACGCGGCGACGCTTGGGGGGACGGCATCCGTTGTGCGCCTGCGGCGTCACATCGTTGATGCTGCCGACCTCGAGGCCTGCTGCCTGAAGCGAACGGATGGCGGTCTCACGACCCGAACCCGGTCCCTTCACGAAGACGTCGACCTTCTTGACGCCATGCTCCTGCGCCTGGCGAGCTGCCGACTCTGCGGACATCTGTGCGGCGTAGGGGGTCGACTTACGCGATCCCTTGAAGCCGACGACGCCCGAGGACGACCAGCTGAGCACCGCACCCGTGGGGTCGGTGATGGTGACGATGGTGTTGTTGAACGTCGACTTGATGTGGGCCTGGCCCACGGCAACGTTCTTCTTCTCTTTACGACGCGGCTTGCGAGCTGCCGACTTGGGTGCTGCCAATGTTCTCTCCTAAAACCTTGAGTGGCGATGCGAGCCGAGTGGCCGCTATCGGGCCTTCTTCTTGCCGGCGACGGTGCGCTTCGGGCCCTTGCGGGTACGCGCGTTGGTCTTGGTGCGCTGGCCGTGGACGGGAAGGCCGCGACGGTGGCGGATGCCCTGGTAGCTGCCGATCTCGACCTTGCGGCGGATGTCGGCGGCGACCTCGCGGCGGAGGTCACCCTCCACCTTGTAGTTGCCCTCGATGTAGTCGCGCAGCGCGACGAGCTGGTCGTCGGTGAGGTCCTTGACGCGGATGTTCACATCGATGTCGGTTGCCGTGAGCGCCTGAAGCGCCTTGGTACGGCCGACACCGTAGATGTAGGTGAGTGCGACTTCAACGCGCTTGTCGCGCGGAATGTCTACGCCTGCTAGACGAGCCATGGTGGCTTCTCCTGTGTGGTGTGTGGAGGTCTGGAGCAGTACCTGTGCACCGGCCTCCGACCGGTGGTCTCCCCCGCGCCGCGAGGCGTGGGTTCTGGTGCTGCCCTTATATGTTGTTGTTCAGTTGTGGTGACGCTGGTGAAGCCGTCTCAGCCCTGGCGCTGCTTGTGGCGCGGGTTGGACTTGCAGATGACCATGACGTTGCCGTGGCGACGAATCACCTTGCAGTGGTCACAGATGGGCTTGACGCTGGGGTTGACCTTCATTGCTGTTCCTTGGATCTCGCTGTCTTCGTACCTGCAGGATGCTGCGGGCCGTTACTTTCCAGCCGGATGCCGCGGGCGGCATCCGTTGTGCGTCACTACTTGTAGCGATAGACGATGCGGCCGCGGGTCAGGTCATAGGGGCTCAGCTCCACGATCACGCGGTCCTCGGGGAGGATGCGGATGTAGTGCTGGCGCATCTTGCCCGAGATGTGGGCGAGAACCCTGTGGCCGTTGCTGAGCTCAACGCGGAACATCGCGTTGGGCAGGGCTTCGACTACGGATCCTTCGATCTCGATGACACCGTCTTTTTTGGCCATTGCCTCTTCGTCGCTAATAGGTAGTGAATGCTGGTCGTGCGGATTGTGATGCCGTCACCATCCGGGCGGTGAAACCACCCGAAGGATCCCCGTCTGAGACGAGAAAGCAGGCACGCAGAAACGGCCCTAAGACACCAAGGATCAATCTTATGCGATCAACCGGGTTTTAACCAAGTCGGGCCTATACTGCTCAGCCCGCTCTAAGGGATCGGGACGGGGGTGACCCCGAGCGGCTTCAGCTGGGCCGCACCACCGTCATGGGCGGTCGTGACCCAGATGCCGCCGGCGTGCACCGCGACGCTGTGCTCCCAGTGGGCAGCCGCGGTGCCGTCGCTCGTCGCGATCGTCCAGTCGTCCTCCCGGACGAAGGTGTCGATGCCACCGAGCGTGACCATGGGCTCGATCGCGACGCACAGCCCCGGCTTGACCGCGGGGCCACGATCGCGCACCCGATAGTTGAACACCGTGGGGGCCTCATGCATGGAGCGCCCGATGCCGTGACCGACATAGTCCTCGAGGATGCCGAAGGTGCCCTCAGAGTCGATGAAGTCCTCGATCGCGCCACCGACCTCGTTGAGATGGCTGGCCCTCGCGAGCGCGGCGACGCCGTGCCACAGCGAGATCTCGGTGACGTCGGAGAGCCGCTGCCGCTCCGCGACGAGTTCGGGGCGGGAGGCGTCGGGGACGACGACCGTGATGGCCGAGTCGCCATTCCAGCCCTCGACCTGCGCACCACAGTCGATCGATACGATGTCTCCGGCCTCGATGACACGCGGGCCGGGGATGCCGTGCACGACATCCTCATTGACGGATGCGCAGATCGTGTGGTGGTACCCGGGGACGAGCGCGAAGTTCGGTTCGCCGCCGCCGTCGCGGATGACCTTCTCGGCGATGGCGTCGAGCTCGATCGTGGTCACACCGGGGCGGATCTCTGCGCGTACCGCGTCGAGGGCTTTCGCCGTGAGCACGCCGGGGGCGAGCATCAGCCGAAGCTGTGCGGGCGACTTGTAGATGTTCCGCCTACCGAGGCCGGCCATGCACTTGCCTCAGTTCGTGGCGCTGGGGGCGTTCGCGACGATCCCCCGGGCTGCGAGGCCATCGATGATGCGGGCGGTGACGTCGTCGACGGCACCGATCGCATCGATCTTGATCAGGATGCCCCGGGCGTCGTAGATGTCGATGAGCGGCTCGGTCTGCTCACGGTAGACGTCGAGGCGGTGGCGAACCACGTTCTCGTCGTCGTCGCTGCGGCCCTGCTCGATCGCGCGCTTACGCAGCCGCTCGACCACGACATCCGGATCGGCGACCAGCTCGACGACAACGTCAAGCGCGGTGTCGTGGCCAGCGAGGAAGTCCTGGAGTTCGCGGACCTGATCGGTCGTGCGCGGGTAGCCGTCGAGCAGGAAGCCTTCGGCCGCGTCCTCTTCGGCGAGGCGGTCACGGATGAGCGCGTTCGTGAGCGAATCGGGCACATTGTCGCCGGCGTCCATGAACGCCTTCGCCTTCTTGCCGAGCTCGGTCTCGTTCTTCACATTGCTGCGGAAGATGTCGCCCGTGGAGATCGCGGGGATGCCATAGGCCTCAGCCAGCCGCACGGCCTGCGTGCCCTTGCCCGCGCCGGGCGGGCCGATCAGAAGGAGTCGTGCTGTCATCGAAGGAGCCCCTCGTAGTGTCGCTGCTGCAGCTGCGAGTCGATCTGCTTGACCGTCTCAAGACCAACACCGACGATGATCAGGATGCTGGCGCCGCCGAATGGGAAGTTCTGGTTGGCACCCACCGTGGCGAGCGCGATGAGCGGGATGAGCGCCACGATGCCGAGGTAGAGCGAACCGGGAAGCGTGACCCTGGTGAGCACGTAGTCGAGGTACTCCGCCGTCGGGCGGCCCGCACGGATGCCCGGGATGAAGCCGCCGTACTTCTTCATGTTGTCTGCGACCTCTTCGGGGTTGAAGGTGATCGCGACGTAGAAGTACGTGAACCCGATGATGAGCACGAAGTACACGGCCATGTAGAGCGGGTTGTCGCCCGAGGTCAGGTTGTCCTGCACCCACTGCACCCACGGGGCCGGCAGGTCACCGTTCGCCGGCTGGTTGAACTGCGCGATGAGGGCGGGCAGGTACAGCAGCGACGAGGCGAAGATCACGGGGATCACGCCTGCCATGTTGACCTTGATCGGGATGTAGGTGTTGTTGCCACCGTAGGTGCGACGCCCGACCATACGCTTCGCGTACTGCACCGGAACACGGCGCTGGGACTGCTCGACGAAGACGACCGCCGTCATGATGACGAGGCCGACCGCGAGAACCAGCAGGAAGATCTCGAAGGAGCGGGCGACGGCGATGCTCCACAGAGCGGTCGGGAACGTCGCGGCGATCGAGATGAAGATGAGGAGCGACATGCCGTTGCCGATGCCGCGCTCGGTGATGAGCTCACCCATCCACATGATGAGGCCGGTACCGGCGGTCATCGTGATGACCATCAGCAGGATGGCGTACCAGGCGTCGTTGGTGATGAGCGCCGAGCAGTCAGCCGAGCCGTTGGACCCGAAGAGGGTGCCGCTGCGGGCGACCGTGACGAGTGTCGTCGACTGCAGAACGCCGAGGCCGATCGTGAGGTAACGCGTGTACTGCGTCAGCTTGGCCTGGCCGGACTGGCCCTCCTTGTAGAGGGTGTCGAAGTGGGGGATGACCACGCGCAGCAACTGCACGATGATCGAGGCCGTGATGTACGGCATGATGCCCAGCGCAAAGACGGAGAGTTGAAGGAGCGCGCCACCGCTGAACAGGTTGACGAGCTCGTAGAGGCCTGTGGGGCCGGACTGCGACGAGAGGCAGCTCTGCACGTTCGCATAGTCGACGAACGGCGAGGGGATGAACGAGCCGAGACGGAAGATCGCCACGATACCGAGCGTGAAGCCTATCTTCCTCCGCAGATCGGGCGTGCGAAAAATCCGCGCGATAGCTCTGAACACGAGGCCTCCTGGTTGTGCTTTTCGGGTGAGCCAGACGGGTGGCCCCAGCAGGGGCCACCCGGGATGACTACTTGACGGAGCCGCCCGCTGCGACGATCTTCGCCTCTGCCGAGCCGGAGACCTTGTCCACTGCAACGTTCAGCTTAACGCCAACTTCACCCTGGCCAAGAACCTTGACCTTCTCGTTCTTGCGGACCGCACCCTTTGCCACGAGGTCGCTCGTGGTGACATCGCCGCCCTTGGGGTACAGCTCAGCGAGCTTCTCGAGGTTGACGACCTGATACTCGACGCGGAACGGGTTCTTGAACCCGCGCAGCTTCGGAGCACGCATGATGCTGTTCAGGTTTCCACCCTCGAGCCCGACGCGCACCTGGTAACGAGCCTTCGTTCCCTTGGTACCGCGACCGGCCGTCTTACCCTTGGAGCCCTCACCACGACCAACGCGGGTCTTGGCGGTCTTCGAGCCGGGGGCCGGACGGAGGTGGTGCATCTTCAGCACCTGGGGACGCGACTCGGTCTCGTCCTTCGGGGCTGCCTTCTTCGCGGGGGCCTTGGCCGGAGCCTTCGCAGGTGCCTCAGCCTTGGTGGCCGCGCTCGCCTTGGAGGCCGGGGCCTTCTCGGCAGCGGTCTTGGCGGGTGCCTTGGCGGCAGCAGCCTTGGCCGGAGCCTTGGCAGCAGCAGCCTTGGCGGGAGCCTTGTCTGCGGCAGCCTTCGCAGGCGCCTTCTTCTCAGCAGCAGCCTTGGCGGGTGCCTTGGCTGCGGCCTTTGCCGGAGCCTTAGCGGCCGGCTTCTTCTCTTCAGCCATTAGTCAATCTCCTCGACCTTCACCAGGTGGGCGACGGTACGGACGTAGCCGCGGTTCTGCGCATTGTCCTCGCGCACGACGGAGTCGTTGATGCGCTTGAGGCCCAAGCTGCGCAGCGTGTCACGCTGGTTCTGCTTCTCACTGATTTTGGACTTGATCTGGGTTACCTTCAGGCGAGCCATCAGACACCTGCCTTCGTTGCCTCGGCCTTGGCCGTGGCGGCCTGGATCCGCAGGATCTGCTCGGGCACGACGTCTTCGATCGAGAGGCCACGACGCGCAGCAACTGCGGCGGGCTCCTCGAGCTCCTTCAGTGCCGTCACAGTCGCACGGACGATGTTGATCGTGTTCGACGAGCCGAGCGACTTGCTCAGGACGTCATGGATGCCTGCACACTCGAGCACGGCGCGCACCGGACCACCGGCGATAACACCGGTACCTGCGGCGGCCGGACGGAGCAGCACGACACCGGCGGCGGACTCGCCCTGCACGGGGTGCGGGATGGTCTTGCCGACGCGGGGGACGCGGAAGAAGTTCTTCTTCGCCTCCTCGACACCCTTGCTGATCGCGGTGGGCACCTCGCGTGCCTTGCCGTAGCCGACGCCGACCAGACCGTTGCCGTCGCCGACGACCACGAGAGCGGTGAAGCTGAAGCGACGACCACCCTTCACGACCTTCGAGACGCGGTTGATGGTGACGACGCGCTCCAGGAACTGGCTCTTGTCTGAGTCACGGCTTCCGCGCTGCTGGTTGGGGTTGCGCTCGCGACCACCGCGGCGAGCCTCACGAGGCTCGTTACGGGTGGGCTCCGACGATGCGGCAGTCTCCACGGGCGTCTCGGCTACTTCAGCCACAGCCTGCTCCTTGCTAGTTGTAGCGCTGTTATCAGTGCTCACAGGTTCAATCCACCCTCTCGCGCTCCATCGGCGATGGCCGCAACGCGACCCGCGTAACGGCTGCCACCCCGGTCGAATACGACGTCAACCACACCGGCCTGCTTCGCACGCTCAGCGACAAGCTCGCCGACCTTGCGGGCCTTGGCGGTCTTGTCACCGTCGAGGCTGCGGAGGTCCGCCTCCATCGTCGATGCGGATGCGACCGTGCGGCCCTTGCTGTCATCGACGACCTGCACGAAGACGTGACGGGCCGAACGGGTGACGACGAGGCGCGGACGCGCCTCCGTGCCCACGATCTTCTTGCGAAGACGGGTGTGCCGGCGAGCCTTGGCGGCCGACTTGCTCTTACCTCTGGTTCCGAGAGCCATGATTACTTACCACTCTTTCCGGCCTTGCGGCGGACTACCTCGCCGGCGTACCGCACACCCTTGCCCTTGTAAGGCTCAGGCTTGCGCAGCTTGCGAATGTTTGCGGCGGTCTCGCCGACCTGCTGCTTGTCGATGCCCTGCACCGTGACCTTGGTGTTCCCCTCGATGGCGAACGAGATGCCAGCAGGCGGATCGACCGTGATCGAGTGCGAGAAGCCGAGAGCGAACTCGAGCGAGTTGCCCTTCTGCGCCACGCGGTAACCGGTACCGACGATCTCGAGGCCCTTGGAATAGCCCTCGGTGACACCGACGATGTTGTTGGCGATCAGGGTGCGGGTCAGCCCGTGCAGCGAGCGCGAGTCGCGCTCGTCGTCGGGGCGGCTGACCAGGATCTGGCCCTCCTCGACCTTGACCTCGATCGGGCTCGCCACGATGAGCGAAAGCTCACCCTTGGGGCCCTTGACGGTGACGGCAGAGCCATCGACCTTGATGTCGACACCCGCGGGGATGTCGATGGGAAGACGTCCGATTCGTGACATGACTGATTACCACACGTAGGCGAGGACTTCCCCACCCACGCCCTTCTTGGTCGCCTGGCGGTCCGTGAGGAGGCCAGAGGAGGTCGACAGGATGGCAACGCCAAGGCCACCGAGAACACGCGGGATCTCGGTCGACTTCGCGTAGACCCGGAGGCCCGGCTTCGACACGCGCTTGATGCCCGCAATGGTGCGCTCGCGATTGGGGCCGTACTTCAGGTCGATGGTCAGCGTCTGTCCGACGCGAGCGTCCTCGACCTTCCAGTCGCCGATGTAGCCCTCAGTCTTGAGGATCTCGGCGATGTGGGCCTTGAGCTTGCTGTTCGGCATCGACACTGTCTCGTGGTACGCCGAGTTGGCGTTACGCAGTCTGGTCAGCAGGTCTGCGACCGGATCTGTCATTGTCATTGTGTTTGTTTCCTAATCTCGAATGGTTTCGACATCCGTTACACGGATGGCGACCTTGTCGATCGGTGTTACCTGGTTGCCGCGTCAGACGCCTTGAACGGGAACCCGAGAGCCTTGAGCAGTGCCCGGCCCTCATCGTCGTTCTTCGCCGTCGTGACGATGGTGATGTCGAAGCCGCGAACGCGGTCGATCTTGTCCTGGTCGATCTCGTGGAACATTGACTGCTCGTTGAGGCCGAAGGTGTAGTTGCCGTTGCCGTCGAACTGCCTGTCGCTGAGTCCACGGAAGTCGCGGATACGCGGAAGCGCGAGCGTGACGAGGCGGTCGATGAACTCCCAGGCACGGTCGCCACGAAGCGTGACGTGCGCGCCGATGGGCTGGCCCTCGCGAAGCTTGAACTGCGCGATCGACTTGCGGGCGGCGGTGACCTGCGGCTTCTGGCCGGTGATCGCGGTGAGGTCGCGAACGGCCCCGTCGATCACCTTGCTGTCGCGCGCGGCCTCGCCGACACCCGTGTTGACGACGACCTTGACGATCGTCGGCACCTGGTGCACGTTCGAGAACTCGAAGTCGCTCTTCAGCTGAGCGGCGATCTCGTTACGGTACTTGAGCTTGAGGCGGGGCTGGATTTTGCCAGCCACTGCAGTCTCGGTCATTACAGGTCCTTACCTGACTTCTTGGCGTAACGGACGCGCACGGTCTTGCCGGCAGCATTCGTCTCGACGCGGTGGCCGACGCGGGTCGGCTTCTTGGATTCGGGGTCGACGAGCGCGACGTTCGAGATGTGAAGCGGAGCTTCGTGGGTCTCGATGCCACCCGTCTTGGTTCCGCGCTGGGTCTGGCCGACGCGGACATGCTTCGTGACGAAGTTCACACCCTCGACGACGACGCGATTCTTCTCCACGATGATCTCGAGCACGCGACCCTGCTTGCCGCGGTCTCCACCGCGGGCCTGGGTGCGGCCACTGATCACCTGGACGAGGTCGCCCTTTTTGATCTTCGCCATGACTAAATAACCTCCGGTGCCAGCGAGACGATCTTCATGAACTTCTTGTCACGAAGCTCGCGACCGACCGGCCCGAAGATACGGGTACCGCGGGGGTCCCCATCCGCCTTCAGGATGACGGCAGCGTTCTCGTCAAACTTGATGTACGAGCCGTCGGGACGACGCGTCTCCTTCTTCGTGCGGACGATGACCGCCTTCACGATGTCGCCCTTCTTCACGTTGCCGCCCGGGATCGCATCCTTGACCGTGGCGACAATGACGTCACCCAGACCCGCATAACGACGGCCGGAGCCGCCGAGCACGCGAATCGTGAGCAGCGTCTTGGCGCCGGTGTTGTCGGCAACCTTGACTCTGGATTCCTGCTGAAGCATCTCTTATACCTTTCAGAGCAAGCCGAGGCTTACTTGGCCTTCTCGAGAATCTCGACCAGGCGCCAGCGCTTCGTGGCGCTGAGCGGACGGGTCTCGCTGATGACGACCAGGTCGCCGATACCGGCGGAGTTGGTCTCGTCGTGAACCTTGCGCTTCTCGGTGCGGCGGATGACCTTGCCGTACAGCGGGTGCTTCACGCGGTCCTCAACCTCGACGACGATGGTCTTGTCCATCTTGTCGCTGGTGACGTAGCCGCGCTGCGTCTTGCGGTAGCCGCGGACGAGCTTGGCGTCGTCGGCGACAGGTGCTGCGGTCTTCGCAGCCTCAGTCTTAGCCATTACTTGGCCTCCTCAGTCTCGGCGGCCTCGGGAGCCGCAGCTGCGGCATCCTTCTTGGCCTTCGTCTTCTTCTCGGCCTTGGCCGGAGCCTCAACCGGGGCGGGCGTCGCACGGATGCCCAGCTCACGCTCACGGATGACCGTGTAGATGCGGGAGATGTCGCGCTTGACAGCGCGCAGGCGGCCATGGCTCTCGAGCTGACCGGTGGCCGACTGGAAGCGCAGGTTGAACAGCTCCTCCTTGGCCTTCTTCAGCTCGTCGAGGAGACGACCATCTTCAAAAGTGTCGAGCTCGGTGGGGCTGAGCTCCTTGGATCCGATCGCCATTATGCGTCGCCCTCCTCGCGCTTGATGATGCGCGCCTTAAGTGGAAGCTTGTGGATAGCACGGGTGAGTGCCTCGCGGGCAACGGTCTCGTCGACGCCGGCGAGCTCGAAGAGCACGCGACCCGGCTTGACGTTGGCGACCCACCACTCGGGCGAACCCTTACCGGAACCCATGCGGGTCTCGGCCGGCTTCTTGGTCAGCGGGCGGTCGGGGTAGATGTTGATCCACACCTTTCCACCACGCTTGATGTGACGCGTCATGGCGATACGAGCGGCCTCGATCTGGCGGTTCGTGACGTACGCGGGCGTGATCGCCTGGATGCCGTACTCGCCGAACGACACAGTCGTACCACCGGTAGCGTGTCCGCTGCGACCGGGGTGGTGCTGCTTGCGGAACTTGACCTTACGTGGAATCAACATTGTTATGCCTCAACTCCTGCTGCTGCTACGGGAGCGGCCTCTGCCTTGGGGGCAGCACCAGCCGCACCGGCGCCCGCACCACGGCGGGGGCGGTCGTCACGGCGGTCATCACGACGCTCGGGGCGCGACGACTTCTGGTTGGCCTGCTCGCGGGCGAGCTCCTTGTTGGTGATGTCACCCTTGTAGATCCAGACCTTCACGCCGATGCGGCCGAAGGTGGTGCGGGCCTCGTAGAAGCCGTAATCGATGTTCGCGCGCAGAGTGTGCAGCGGAACGCGACCCTCACGGTAGAACTCCGAGCGGCTCATCTCGGCGCCACCGAGGCGGCCCGAGACCTGGATGCGAACACCCTTGACCAGCGAGGAACGCTGGGCGCCCTGCAGGCCCTTGCGCATCGCGCGGCGGAAGGCCACACGAGCGGCAAGCTGCTCAGCGATGCCCTGGGCGACCAGCTGCGCTTCAGCCTCGGGGTTCTTCACCTCGAGGATGTTCAGCTGGATCTGCTTCTTCGTGAGCTTCTCGAGGTCGGTGCGGATGCGCTCCGCCTCGGCGCCACGACGACCGATCACGATGCCCGGACGGGCGGTGTGAATGTCGACGCGAACGCGGTCACGGGTGCGCTCGATCTCGATGCGGGCCACGCCTGCACGGTCCAGCGACGTCTTGAGCAGGTTGCGGATCTTGATGTCCTCAGCCACGAAGTCGGCGTAGCGCTGACCGGGCTTGGTGCTGTCGGCGAACCACCGCGACACATGGTCGGTGGTGATTCCCAGACGGAAACCGTAGGGATTTACTTTCTGGCCCATTACTTCTTTCCTGCCTTCGCAGTCGTCTTATTCGCCTCGGCCTCATCCGGCGTGGCCAGGACCACGGTGATGTGGCTGGTGCGCTTCAGGATCTGGAACGCACGACCCTGCGCACGCGGCTGGAACCGCTTGAGCGTCGTGCCCTCGTCGACGTAGGCCTGGCTCACGTACAGGTCCTGCTCATCCAGGAAGCTGTTGCTGGCATCCGCCTTGACCCGTGCGTTCGCGATCGCCGAAGCGACCAGCTTGTACACGGGCTCACTCGCACCCTGCGGCGCGAACTTGAGGATGGCCAGGGCTTCCTGAGCCTGCTTGCCGCGGATCATGTTGACGACACGACGAGCCTTCATAGGGGTCACGCGGATGTGACGCACGCGTGCGATCGACTCCACCATTTCTCTACCTCCTTCGCCACCGCGTTAGCGGCGACGACCCTTCTTGTCGTCCTTCACGTGTCCACGGAAGGTGCGCGTGGGAGCGAACTCACCGAGCTTGTGCCCCACCATGGTCTCGGTGATGAACACCGGGATGTGCTTGCGACCGTCATGCACCGCGATGGTGTGCCCCAGGAACGCGGGAACAATCATCGAGCGGCGCGACCAGGTCTTGATCACGTTCTTTGTGCTGGCCTCGTTCTGCGCTGCGACCTTGCGAAACAGGTGGTCGTCAACGAAGGGGCCCTTCTTAAGACTGCGTGGCATCTCTTCTACAACTCCTACTTGCGCTTCTTGCCGACAGTGCGGCGACGAACGATGAGCTTGTCGCTCTCGAGCTTTGACTTGCGGGTGCGACCCTCGGACTGGCCCCACGGGCTGACGGGGTGACGACCACCGGACGTCTTGCCCTCACCACCACCGTGCGGGTGGTCGACCGGGTTCATGGCGACACCACGGACTGTCGGGCGAACGCCCTTCCAGCGCATACGGCCGGCCTTGCCCCAGTTGATGTTCGACTGCTCGGCGTTGCCGACCTCGCCGATCGTGGCGCGGCAGCGAGCATCCACGTTGCGGATCTCGCCGGACGGCATACGCAGCTGGGCGTAGGGGCCATCCTTCGCGACGAGACGCACCGAAGAACCAGCGGAGCGGGCGATCTTGGCGCCGCCGCCCGGCTTGAGCTCGATCGCGTGAATGACGGTACCGACCGGGATGTTGCGCAGCGGCAGGTTGTTGCCCGGCTTGATGTCCGCGCCAGCACCCGACTCGACGATGTCGCCCTGCTTGAGCTTCTCCGGCGCGATGATGTAACGCTTCGTGCCGTCAAGGTAGTGCAGCAGCGCGATACGGGCGGTGCGGTTGGGGTCGTACTCGATGTGAGCGACCTTGGCGTTGACGCCGTCCTTGTCATTGCGACGGAAGTCGATCACGCGGTACTGGCGCTTGTGGCCACCACCGATGTGACGCGTCGTGATGCGACCGGAGTTGTTGCGGCCACCCGTCTTGGGCAGGGGGCGCAGCAGCGACTTCTCGGGAGTCGACCGCGTGATCTCGGCGAAATCTGCCACCGAGGAACCGCGACGACCCGGGGTCGTGGGCTTGTACTTACGAATTGCCATGGGTTATTCCTCTGCTCCCTAGCCGACAGCCGTGAAGATGTCGATGGAACCGGCCTTGAGCGTCACGATGGCGCGCTTGGTGTTCTTGCGCTTACCAGTACCGAACTTGGTACGACGGGTCTTGCCCTGCTTGTTGAGAGTGTTGATCGACGCGACCTGCACGCTGAAGATCTTCTCAATGGCGAGCTTGATCTCGGTCTTGTTCGAACGGGGGTCCACCTCGAAGGTGTACTTGCCCTGATCGATCAGGCTGTAGCTCTTCTCGGAGACGACCGGGGCGATGATGACGTCGCGCGGGTCCTTGTACGTGGCGCTCATGCGGTCACCTTCGCTTCCTTGTCAGATGCTGCGCTCTCGCCCTTGGGGGCGACGAACGCGTCGAACGCACCCTTGGTGAAGACGAGGTCGTCGCTCACGACCACGTCGTAGGCGTTCAGCTGGTCGTGGGTGATCACGTGAATCGTGGAAAGGTTTCGCACGCTCTTGTAGCTCACCTCGTCGTCACGCTGGAGAACGATCAGGATGTTCTTGCTCTCGGCGATGTTGCCGAGCAGCTCGGCAACAGCCTTCGTTGAGGGCACATCTCCCAGGGAGAGCGACTCGACGACATGGATGCGTCCGCCGCGTGCCCGGTCGGAGAGCGTGCCGCGGAGAGCGGCAGCGATCATCTTCTTGGGGGTGCGCTGGGCGTAGTCGCGCGGCACGGGTCCGTGGACGATGCCACCACCCTTGTGCTGCGGCATACGGACCGAACCCTGACGGGCGCGGCCGGTGCCCTTCTGCTTGAACGGCTTGCGGCCCGAGCCTGAAACCTCGCCGCGACCCTTGGTCTTGTGCGTGCCCTGGCGAGCCGCGGCGCGCTGCGCCACGACAACCTGGTGGATCAGGGGGACGTTGGTCTGGACGTCGAAGATCTCGGCGGGAAGGTCGACCGAGCCGACCTTCTTGCCCTTGACGTCGACGACATCGATTGCGGTAGCCATGGAACTAGGCTCCCTTCACTGCGTTGCGAACGAACACGATGCGGCCACGAGCACCGGGAACCGCGCCCTTGACGAGCAGCAGACCCTTCTCGAGGTCGACAGCGTGGACCGTGAGGCCCTGGACGGTGACGCGGTCGCCACCCATACGACCGGCCATGCGCATGCCCTTGAAGACACGGCTGGGGGTCGACGAGGCGCCGATCGAACCCGGCTTGCGGTGGTTGCGGTGCGCACCGTGCGACGCCGAGACACCGGCGAAGTTGTGGCGCTTCATGACACCGGCGAAACCCTTGCCCTTGCTGGTGCCGACGACGTCGACCTTCTTGCCGGCCTCGAAGATGTCAACCGCGATCTCCTGGCCGAGCGAGTAGTCGCCGGCGTCGGAGGTGCGAACCTCGGTGAGGTGACGGCGCGGCGTGACGCCGGCCTTGTCGAAGTGACCGGTCGCAGGCTTGTTCGCCTTGCGCGGGTCGATCTGGCCGTAAGCGATCTGGACGGCACTGTAGCCGTCGACCTCAGGAGTACGAACCTGGGTGACGACGTTGGGGGTGATCTCGATGACGGTGACGGGGATCAGCTTGTTGTTGGCGTCCCAGACCTGAGTCATGCCGAGCTTCTTGCCCAGCAGACCCTTGCGAGTCGTAAGTTTAGACATGGGTTCCCTCAGAACTGTTCAGGCTCGACTAGAGCTTGATCTCGATGTTGACGTCGGCCGGCAGGTCGAGACGCATGAGCGAGTCGACAGCCTTCGGAGTCGGGTCAATGATGTCGATCAGGCGCTTGTGGGTGCGCTTCTCGAAGTGCTCGCGGCTGTCCTTGTACTTGTGAGGAGAGCGGATCACGACGACCACGTTCTTCTCCGTAGGAAGGGGCACCGGACCGACCACCGTCGCGCCCGCACGGGTCACCGTGTCGACGATCTTGCGCGCCGAGCTGTCGATGACCTCGTGGTCGTACGACTTAAGTCGAATGCGGATCTTCTGTCCCGCCATGTCTGACTCTCTCTCTTTAGTACCAAATGCGTTCTCACGCACACGCTGCGGAGCACTTCTGCTGTCGCACCACTGTTTTTATGTCAAACGCCAGGTCTTGTGACCCGACACCGTACCGACCCCCGCGCTCGGGCGCGTCACGCCCTTCCGAGGAAGAGCGGGCACACGTCTGACCGCGTTTTATCGAGTGTCGATTAAGCTTTGTCCTGCTACCCGCGGCCTAGACGCTCACCCGGGCCTGAACCCGAGCGTCAAATCTATGCACTGCCTGGCAGTGATTCCGGCCTCGGTCACGGGGACCAGGCGGAAATGTTGAACTAGACGAGTTTGCCACATTCCTGACGCTGCTGCAACCCGGGCGTGTCGCGCTCGGCGTGTCGCGCAAAAAGGGCGGTTCTGACGCGCTGTGCGCCCCCGTTTGGGGCGTGCGCGCCCGCCCGCTCGAGCAGGGGCGCGCACACGCGGAAAAAGCGGAGGGGCTAGTCGGTGCCGACGCGCTTGTCGGCCTCGGCGCGGGCGTCGCCCACCTGTCCGGCGAACTTGCCGCCCGTCACCTTGTTGACGACATCCTCCGCACCGTCGAGGACCTTGTCGCTGATGTCCTCAGCCTGCTCGCTCTTCAGCGCATCCTTCACCTTGTCGTCGGCGAGGAACTCCTGCGCCTTCTTGGTGATGTCATCGAATCCGGCCATTGTCGACTCCTTAGTCTGGGGAACCATCGGAAGCCCACCCTACGTCGCAGCCGATCGCTCCACCAGAGGTGGCCCCGAGCATCCGGGAACGACGAAGGGGCCGAGCCTTTCGGCTCGACCCCTTCGTGTTGGTGGGTTTGGTTTCGATACGCTCGCTACTCAACCCGCCAGGTTGTTGCTGTTACTACTTGAGAACCTTGACAACCTTGCCGGCGCCAACGGTGCGGCCACCCTCACGGATAGCGAAGCCGAGGCCCTCTTCCATGGCGATGGGCTGAATGAGCTCAACCGTCATCTCGGTGGTGTCACCAGGCATGACCATCTCGGTGCCCTCGGGCAGCGTGATGACGCCGGTGACGTCGGTGGTGCGGAAGTAGAACTGCGGGCGGTAGTTCGCGTAGAACGGGTTGTGGCGGCCACCCTCATCCTTGGAAAGGATGTAGGCGGTTCCCTCGAAGTTCGTGTGAGGGGTGACCGAACCCGGCTGTACGACGACCTGGCCGCGCTCGACATCCTCGCGCTTGGTGCCGCGGAGGAGCAGACCACAGTTCTCGCCGGCCCAAGCCTCGTCGAGCTGCTTGTGGAACATCTCGATACCCGTGACCGTGGTCTTCTGCGTCGGGCGGATGCCGACGATCTCGACCTCGGAGTTGATCTTCAGCGTGCCACGCTCGGCGCGGCCCGTGACGACGGTTCCACGACCGGTGATCGTGAAGACGTCCTCGACCGGCATGAGGAAGGGCTTGTCCTTGTCGCGCACGGGGTCGGGGATGTTGTCGTCAGCGGCCTGCATGAGGTCGAGAACCGACTGAACCCACTTCTCGTCGCCCTCGAGAGCCTTGAGGCCCGAGACGCGAACGACAGGCGCGTTGTCGCCGTCGAACTCCTGGCTGGAGAGCAACTCGCGAACCTCGAGCTCGACGAGCTCCAGGATCTCCTCGTCGTCGACCATGTCGGACTTGTTCAGCGCGACCATCAGGTAGGGGACACCAACCTGGCGGGCGAGCAGAACGTGCTCACGGGTCTGAGCCATCGGGCCGTCGGTCGCCGCAACCACGAGGATCGCGCCGTCCATCTGAGCAGCACCGGTGATCATGTTCTTGATGTAGTCGGCGTGACCAGGGGCGTCGACGTGAGCGTAGTGGCGCTTCGGCGTCTCGTACTCGACGTGAGAGATGTTGATCGTGATACCACGCTGGCGCTCTTCAGGCGCCGAGTCGATCGTCGCGAAGTCACGCTGCACGTTGGTGGCCGACGGGTACTTGTCCGCGAGCACCTTCGAGATGGCTGCGGTAAGCGTGGTCTTGCCGTGGTCAACGTGACCGATGGTTCCGATGTTTACGTGCGGCTTGGTCCGCTCGAACTTGGCCTTAGCCACTGGGTCCTCCTCAGGACTCTGGTGTAGGCATCCGAATCAGTGGATTCCGATCGGATGCGCTACGGGGTGGAGTGTGTATTTATGTTACTCGGGACGGGATGTCCCTGCGAATTCGGGCTAGTCGCCCTTGTTCTTCTGGACGATCTCGTCGGCAACAGCCTTCGGGACCTCCGCATAGCTGTCGAATGTCATCGAGTACACCGCACGGCCAGAGGTCTTGGACCTCAGGTCGCCAACATACCCGAACATTTCTGACAGCGGTACCTTCGCCGAGATGACCTTCACGCCCGTCGCGTCTTCCATGGCCTGGATCTGGCCACGACGGGAGTTGATGTCACCGATGACGTCACCCATGTATTCCTCAGGGGTGCGGACCTCGACGGCCATGAGCGGCTCCAGCAGCACGGGGTTCGCCTTGCGAGCGGCCTCCTTGTATGCCATGGATCCGGCGATCTTGAACGCCATCTCCGAGGAGTCGACGTCATGGTAGGCGCCGTCAAGCAGAATCGCCTTCACACCGACAGTCGGGAAGCCGGCGAGCACGCCCACCTGCATGGCCTCCTTGATTCCGGCGTTCACCGAAGGAATGTACTCGCGCGGGATGCGACCGCCCGAAACCTTGTCCTCGAACTCGTAGGACACCTCCGCGGTGACCTCCATCGGCTCGAGAGCGATCTGCACCTTGGCGAACTGACCGGATCCACCGGTCTGCTTCTTGTGGGTGTAGTCGTACTTCTCGACCACGCGACGGATCGTCTCGCGGTACGCAACCTGGGGCTTGCCCACGTTGGCCTCAACATGGAACTCGCGCTTCATGCGGTCAACGAGGATGTCGAGGTGAAGCTCACCCATTCCCTTGATGACGGTCTGGCCGGTGTCGATGTTCTGCTCGGTGCGGAACGTGGGATCCTCTTCGGCCAGCTTCTGGATGGCTGTTCCCAGCTTCTCCTGGTCGGCCTTGGTC
Organism: Homoserinimonas aerilata; assembly: GCF_006716125.1. Taxonomy (NCBI): domain Bacteria; kingdom Bacillati; phylum Actinomycetota; class Actinomycetes; order Micrococcales; family Microbacteriaceae; genus Homoserinimonas; species Homoserinimonas aerilata. The sequence continues at coordinate 2,138,997 of NZ_VFOM01000001.1, forward strand.
TTCGGCTCGATGGCGACCTCGATGACCGGGTCGGGGAACGTCATCGACTCGAGAACAACCTGGTTGTTCGCGTCGCTGAGGGTGTCGCCCGTGGTGGTGTCCTTGAGGCCGATGACCGCGTAGATGTGCCCAGCGGTGACGCTGTCAACAGGGTTCTCCTTGTTGGCGTACATCTGGAACATCTTGCCGATGCGTTCCTTCTTGCCCTTGGTGGAGTTGATGATCGCTCCACCACTCTCAAGGAACCCCGAGTAGACGCGGATGAACGTGAGACGCCCGAAGAACGGGTGCACGGCAACCTTGAACGCGAGAGCCGCAAAGGGCTCCTTCGAGTCCGGCTTGCGCAGGATGACCTTCTCCTCGTCGCGCGGGTCGCGAGCCTCAGTGGCACCGACGTCGAGCGGGTTGGGGAGATAGTCGATGACTGCGTCGAGCATCGGCTGAACGCCGCGGTTCTTGAACGCCGAGCCACAGAGCACGGGGTAGATCTCGCTGGCCACGGTGAGCTTGCGAATGGCGCCCTTGATCTCGGCGACAGTCAGCTCTTCGCCACCGAAGTACTTCTCCATGAGCGCGTCGTCGGTCTCGGCGACGGTCTCGAGCAGAGCGGTGCGGTACTCCGCAGCCTTCTCCTTGAGATCCTCCGGGATCTCCTCGATGGCGTACTTGGCGCCCATCTCGACGTCACCCTTCGAGTCGCCACGCCACGTGAGCGCGCGCATCTCAACGAGGTCGACAACACCCTCGAAGCCGGACTCCTCACCGATGGGCAGCTGAAGAACCAGCGGCTTGGCGCCGAGGCGCTTCACGATGGTGTCGACCGTGAAGTAGAAGTCGGCGCCCATCTTGTCCATCTTGTTGACGAAGCAGATGCGCGGGACGTTGTACTTGTCGGCCTGACGCCAGACAGTCTCCGACTGGGGCTCAACGCCCTCCTTGCCGTCGAACACCGCAACGGCACCGTCGAGGACGCGGAGCGAACGCTCCACCTCAACGGTGAAGTCGACGTGGCCGGGGGTGTCGATGATGTTGATCTGGTTGTTGTTCCAGAAACACGTGACAGCAGCGGAGGTGATCGTGATGCCACGCTCCTGCTCCTGCTCCATCCAGTCAGTCGTCGAGGCACCATCGTGGGTCTCGCCGATCTTGCGGTTGACGCCCGTGTAGAACAGGATGCGCTCAGTCGTTGTGGTCTTGCCGGCATCGATGTGAGCCATGATGCCGATGTTGCGGACCTTGTTCAGGTCGGTGAGCACTTCCTGTGCCACGGTGGTCCTCCGAAAGTTGGGGATGAATGTGATGTCACAGTGCGGGCGGGCCGGTTAGGACCCGCCCGCACTGCAGGTGCCCACTACCAGCGGTAGTGAGCGAATGCCTTGTTGGCTTCGGCCATCTTGTGAGTGTCTTCACGACGCTTCACAGCGGCACCGAGACCGTTCGACGCGTCGAGGATCTCGTTGGTGAGACGCTCGGTCATCGTCTTCTCGCGACGGCCCTTGGCG